>JAZQXI010000129.1:0-6426 GCA_045632805.1 Eubacteriales bacterium
GACATCGGAACGGTGATCCTTCCCAATGCCGACGTTAAGATCTTTTTGACCGCGAGTGATGAGTGCCGCGCGACAAGACGTTACGAGGAGCTGAAAGCCAAGGGGATCGACACCACCTATGAGCAGGTGCTGGCGGATATGCATCAGCGAGATGAAAACGACCGCAATCGCAGTGTTGCTCCCGCCGTGGCGGCACCCGATGCTATTACTCTGGATAACTCATGGATGACCCCCGACCAAAGCGCGAGCGCTGTGATCGAGCTGGTCGAAAAGGTCACGGGAGAAAAGATCAAGGCTTAAAATGCAAGAAAGGATGACCGTATGAAACACGTAACCGTCGCTCAAAACGCAGGCTTTTGCTTTGGTGTGAAGCGTGCTACCGATCGTTTGGAGCAGGCCATTTCCAAAAAATCCGATGGTGAGCGGATCTTTACGCTCGGTCACCTGATCCATAACGAGACGTATAACGAGTCGCTCTCCCGCCGCGGTGTAGAGTCGATCTCCACAGAGCAGATCGAGACACTGTCGCAAAACGCGAGCGAAAACGCGCCTGTTACACTTTTGGTGCGCGCGCACGGTTGCCCCCGGGAGACGGCAAGTCTTTTGCGGAAATTGTCACGGGAAAATCCGTATTTCCGATGGATCGATTGCACCTGCCCATACGTCAAAAAGATTCACAAGATCGCGGCGGAGTGCGATTCGGACAAGCGTTTTTTTGTATTGATCGGCGCTGAGCAACACCCCGAGGTGATTGGCATTATGAGCTATTTTGATGGGGAAAAGTATGTTTTTGCTTCTCCTGAAGCGCTGGAATCGGCACTTTCACAATGGGACGATGACAAAATACACAAAAAAGAGCCTACAATGGTGGCTCAAACAACTCAAAATTTGGTCAATTGGAACAAAAGCCAAAAAATTATAAAAAAACTATATACAAACGCAGAAATTTTTGATACAATATGCAGTGTGACTGAACAGCGGCAGACCGAGGCAAAAGAGCTTGCAAAGCGGTGCGATTTTATGATTGTGATCGGGGGCAGAGAAAGCTCCAACACCGCAAAGCTCTATGAAATTTGTAAGCGGGAATGCCATAACACCGTGTGGATCGCGTCGGCATCCGAATTGGAGCCTGCGCAGGCATCTACCGCACAAAACATTGGAATCGTCGCAGGTGCATCGACACCAAGCGAGGAAATACAGGAGGTATATAAAACCATGAGCGAAATGAAAGAAAATTTCGAAGAAATGCTCGAAACGCAATGCTTAACTTTAAATACAGGAGATGTCGTTACCGGAACCGTTACACATGTTTCCGATGCTGAGCTTCAGCTGGATGTCGGCGCAGGTGTGACCGGTTACATAAAAGCCGATCAGATTTCCAACGATCCTGCTTTTAAGTTGACCGAGAACTTCAAGAACGGCGACAAGGTAGAGGCCTTTGTCATCCGCGTCAGCGATATCGAAGGCGTTGCGGAACTCTCTAAGAAGAGAGTAGACGCAGACAAGAACTGGCAGACCCTGGTGGATGCTTGCGAGAACAAGACCGTTCTCGAGGGCAAGGTCACCGAGGCTGTTAAGGGCGGCGTTGTGATCTTCTACAACGCAAACCGCGTGTTCGTTCCCGCATCTCAGACGGGTGTTCCGAAGGATGGAGATCTCTCCACTCTCGTCGGCACCACCGTTTCCTTCAAGGTCATTGAGATCAAGCAGGGCAAGAAGGCAATCGGCTCCATCCGCATCGTTCTGCGTGAAGCAAGACGTGCGCAGGAGGCTGAGTTCTGGGCAGGTATCGAGATCGGCAAGACCTATCACGGTACTGTTAAGAGCATGACCTCTTACGGCGCGTTTGTAGACCTTGGCGGTGTTGACGGTATGGTTCACCTGACCGAGCTTTCCTGGAAGCACATCAAGAATCCCGCAGAGGTTGTTTCCGTCGGTGATGAGATCGACGTATTCGTTAAGAGCTTTGACACCGAGAAGAAGAGAATTTCTCTTGGCTACAAGACCGAAGCGACCAACCCCTGGAACATCTTCAAGTCCCAGTATGCAGTTGGTGACATCGCATCCGTTAAGATCGTCAGCATGATGCCTTTCGGCGCATTCGCTGAGATCATCGACGGTGTGGACGGTTTGATCCACATTTCTCAGATCGCAATGCAGCGCATTGCAAAGCCTGCTGAGATTCTTGAGATCGATCAGGTCGTAGATGCTCGCATCATCGACATCGATGACGAAAAGCAGAAGGTCAGCCTGTCTATCCGTTCGCTTCTGGAGGAGGCTGCAAGCGCAGCTGAGGCTATGCCCGAGGATTACGTGGCAGAAGCAGCAGAAGAGGCTGTAGCAGACGATCAGCAGTAAACAAAAATCAGGGAGGCTCCTTGGGGAGTCTCCCGTTTTTTCACGAGGGATCTATGGTCATGAACTCAAGGTCATGAGCTTTCATATGCGTTGCCGAACGGAGAAGGACGGGCCGGATGGATCTGCGGAGAGACAATTTAGACGGCGATAGTTGCGGTAATTTCTATTCCGACCATTATGCGGCGTGCGCATATCTATCCTGCCAGAAAACAATTGAACGGAGCATAAATATGAATACTTACAGCTATATTGACGCGATCAAGAGCCGCATGAGCGCGGAGGACGTCGCTTTTTATAAGGATATCTGGGCACCCACCGAGGTTGCATTTCCCGATGAGGACGCATGGACTAACCTTTGCGTGATGCCCGACGGTGAGATCCGTTGCTACGGCGTTTACCAAAAAGAAAACGTGTTCCAAAAGAACGCGCGCCGTTGCTATCTCTCATCCACTGACGGAGGGCTTTCCTGGAAGCGCCACATGGTGCAGGGGCGCTTCACGCTTGGCGCTTCTACCTACGTTCCATATTTGAACAAATATGTCGCTATTCGGGACACGGGCGTGGAAGGAAGCTTTATTCTCCTTGGAGACACCCCCGACGATGAAAATCCCATGCGGATTCTCGTGTGTGAAGGGTCGATCGGTGAGGTTCGAATGATCTTCCCGATGAGAAGCCGTCAACGCGTGATCATTGTAGCTCACGAGAGACGTCCCGAGCTTCATCCTACGGCATTTTTTGCAGTGCTTTACATTTCGGACGGAGATCTCAGAGACTGGCGCCGTGTACCGCTTGAGGCGGTTCCGTTCTATACGCCGGCACCCGGTAAAAAAGGTGTGCGTTGGCAGCAGAACAACCGTGAGAACAGCATCGAGGAGCTTTCTGACGGTCGTCTCGCGATGATTTCGCGTACCGCAACGGATTATCATTACATCAGTTTTTCCTCGGATGGAGGAGACACGTGGACAAAGCCGGAGCCCTCGATCTTCCATTCCACCGGCACAATGCCAAATCTTAAGCGCCTTTCCGACGGCAGACTTCTGTTCTTATGGTGCAATACCAGACTTATGCCCGAAAGAGAGGACGCGGACGGTATTTGGGAGGACGTGTTCACCAATCGCGATGCCAATCATGCAGCGATCTCCGAGGATGAGGGGGAGAGCTGGATCGGCTTCCGTGAGATGGCGCTCAATCCGATCCGAAACGAGGCGGATTTCCGCTCTGCGGGGGGACCGGAACGAGGACGCGACAAGAGCGTACATCAGTTCCAAGCATTGGAATTGCCTTACGGCAAGGTGCTGGTGCATTACGGACAGAATTTTTTAAGTCGTTTGATTATTTTTGATTTCGGATGGCTTTATGAAAAGACGAGAAAAGAGGACTTTATCCACGGTCTGCGCAATATTTCTTCGCAAGGGTATCTGGAAAGCGTGATGGGATGCTACAGAGGCACGCCCGAGACGGCGCTTGAGCATGTGGGACATTGTGCGTATAACCGCATCAATTCCGCATATCTCGTACCCGATCCGATTCGCGAGGGAAGAGAAGCTTTGCAAATTGCCCGTAGCGGCGATCCGAGACTTGTCAACGGGATCGGCGGCGCGGTTTGGAATTTCCCTGCGGCAAGGAAGGGAACCGTTAAGGTCAAATTCCTCGTGGACGGCGAGGGGATGCGTGTGTCTCTCCTTGACCATTGGGTCAATCCTACCGATGAGGACGTGCGTCAGGTGGCGGGATTCTCCGGCATCGTGACTGCGGCGGCTCAGATTTCCAAAGAGGCGTATACCGAATTGCGTTTGATCTTTGATTGTGACGCCAACACGGTAGCGGTCTATGCGGATAATCGTTTCCTGTCGCAAACGACGATGAAGCACGCGCACCCGCACGGACTCTGTTATCTGCATTTGCAGTCGGCGGCAACGGGCGCGGATACTCGCGGAACGCTGATCGCGGGAATGGAATTTGAGGCAGAATAAGAAAAGAATGAAATCAAGAGCGGATTTGCGAAAGCAAATCCGCTCTTTGCTTCAAACATTTACAATTTGTTCACAAAAACAATCCGACAGTGATTGACATTTCCATAACGATTGTGGTATAATTTATTTAAACTGGGGTAGGATGGTGTTTTTGCAAAAATACCGCGCTTACACCAAATGAAATATCAAATTTGGAGGGTTGTCTTTATGGAGAAAGGCATCACGGTCGGTAGTGAAAAGATCGCGGCTCTTTTCGACGCAGGGACTTTTGTGGAAACCGGCGCTTACGTAAAGAGAGCAAACGGAGAGCCTGCGGGTGTCGTTTGCGGTTATGGTGCGATCGGCGGCAAGCTGGTCTATGCGTTTGCACAGGACAGCGATCGCAAAAAAGGAGCGTTTGATGCGCTCCAGGCAGAAAAGATCGTCGCGCTTTACAACATGGCAATGAAAAACGGAGCGCCTGTGATCGGCTCGTTCGATAGCGCGGGAGCGCTGATCGAGGACGGAGCGTCGGTCATGTCCGCTTACGGAAAGGTTTTGGCGGCAGTCAGCGCGGCGTCCGGGGTGATCCCGCAATTGGCTTTGATCGACGGCGTATGCTCGGGACTTTCGGCAACGGTTGCCGCAATGTTCGATCTGGTCATTACGATTAAGGAAAAGTCTCAACTCTTTGTCAATGCCCCCTTCCTTGTGGGCAAGGATGTCGGAAGCGCTGAATTCGCGGCGCAGAACGGTCTGGCATCGGTTTGCGCCGAGAATGAGACCGACGCCGAGGAGCTGCTCAAAAAGCTGATCGCGTTCCTTCCTTCCAACAACGAGGAGGGTGTGATTGCCGAGGAGCTGACCGACGATATCAATCGTGCGATGGCACTTGACACGAAGAGTGGCAAGGCGCTGATCGAGGAGCTGGCGGATGCATCCGAATTCATCGAGGTCGGCGGCGATTATGCCAAGGAGATGCTGACGGGCTTTATTCGTCTTGGCGGCGTTACCTGCGGCGTGGTTGCCAACAACAGCGAGGAGAACGGCGGTGCTGTGACCTGTGACGGAGCAAAGAAGGCTGCAAAGATGGTCGGTTTTTGCGATAGCTTCTCCATTCCGGTTTTGACTCTTGTGGATAGCATCGGCGTTGAGCAGAGCCGCGCGGCAGAGGGAACACCTCTTGCGCTTCAGCTCGGTAAGCTCGCAATGGCGTACGCATCGGCAGATACTGCAAAGATCACGGCTGTGGTCGGTAAGGCATATGGCGCGGCGTTTACGCTCATGGGCTCCAAGGCGCTTGGCGCGGATATGGTATACGCGCTTCCCGAAGCGGTTGTCAGCGTCATGGCTCCCGAGTCCGCGGTGGCATTCCTGTGGAATGATCAGATCACCGAAGCGGTCTCCCGTGCGGATCTGGTTGAAAAGTGGGAAAAGGAATGCGCGTCTCCCGAAGCGGCGGCATGCGACGGCAGTATCGATGACGTTGTAGATGCACGTGAGCTTCGTCAGCGCATTTGTGCGGCAGTTTACATGCTGATGATGAAGAACGCAGGTACGCCCG
This sequence comes from Eubacteriales bacterium, assembly GCA_045632805.1. Lineage (GTDB taxonomy): Bacteria > Bacillota > Clostridia > Oscillospirales > CAG-272 > UMGS1865. Next base: position 5,875 of record JAZQXI010000129.1, read on the forward strand.
CACGCAAGCATTGCAATCTTCCTCTCTAATCGGAGGTAATAGAATATGATGAATCTTCCTTTTGCTCTTGCGGCAGAGGATGCGATCAACTGGGGGGAGCGGGCGTCCACGGCGGGCACCGTAACACTCATGGGCATGGTCACCATTTTCGCGGTTTTGGCGATTTTGTGGGCGATGATCGAGATCATGCATGCTTTGCTTCACAGGGGCGAGAAAACAGAAAAAGCGGCTCCCCCAAAGGAGACCGCAAAAGCTCCCGCACCGATGGGAGACGCTGCCATTGCAGCCGCAATCGCGGCGGCACTTGCCGCATCGGAGGATGACGGGGCAGTGGTTGCCGCTATCACGGCGGCGATCTCGGCACAACGTGCCGAGGAAGGCAACACGAGCGAATTCCGCGTCGTAGCTTTCAAACGTGTCGGACGCGCCAACGGGCGCCGCAGAGTCTGATCTCTCTGCAACAAAAAACAAAAACAAATAAATTATATTGATAAGCAGAAAGGTTAAAGGTAAATCTTATGAAAAACTATCGTGTAACTGTAAATGGCGTTG
>JAZQXI010000130.1:0-11796 GCA_045632805.1 Eubacteriales bacterium
CGTTTGTCAGCGCTGTCCGCGTTATGCAAGGGCTTTGCGGAATTGCAGGGGAAGGGCACAATGAACGTCGGTTGGGCTTGCGGTTGCTTTCGTCGCTTCCTGCTATGATGCGATATTATCAAATGACCACGGGGGAGCTTGGAAATCGCTTTCGCCATCCGCTTCTGCGCTTTTTTTTCAGCGCGTTCTGTGGGGAGGATTTCGGGGCGTTTTCGCTGGTATTCGTGTTTGCACATTTTTGCGGTCATAATGCGGGAATCCCAAGGGGAAGCTCGTGCGCGATGGCGAAGCGCATGACCGAGCGTTTTACCGCTCTTGGCGGTGAGCTGCTGCTCAAAAAGGAAGCAGTTCGGATCAATCGAAAGGGAAAGCGTGCCGAGTCGGTCACTTTTTCGGACGGAACGACCCTGAATGCGGATTACGTGATCCTTACGGGCGATCCTGCGGCTTCTTTTGATAAGCTTTTAGACGTTCCAATGCCAAAGCAGTTGCAAAAGAAGTACCAAAATCCAAAGCTGAAGCGTTTCTCCAGCTATCAATGCGCATTTTCCTGTGATTTGGAAACACTGCCATTTTGCGGAGATTTTATTTTTGAGGTTCCTGAAGAATGGCGTGAGGAGCTTGGCACACGTCAATTGATCGTGCGGGAATTTTCACACGAGAAGAGCTTTGCGCCGCAGGGAAAAAATCTGTTGCAAACATTGATCTATTCTTACGAGGACAAAGCGAAGGAATTTATCATGCTTCGTCAAAAGGATACGGAAGCGTACCGTAAGAAAAAGCAGGCGCTTGCCGAGCGGATCGGCAAACTTATCGAAGAGCAATTTTCACAAATGGCGGGAAAACTGCAATGCCTTGACATTTGGACCCCCGCTACCTATCGGCGCTATACCGACACGGAGATCGGTTCTTGGATGAGCTTTGCTTTACCCTCAAAGATGCTTCCGTTTCGCGTTGGAAATGCTGTTGATGGACTTTCCAACGTGATCCTCGCCACGCAATGGCAACAGCCGCCGGGAGGACTGCCGATTGCGGCGGAGGGCGGCAAGCTTGCCATTGAAACTGTCAATAAAAAAGAAAAAAGACAGCATTGAGTGAACAACCGGGAAATTTCTATTGCGTATATCGAGGTGCTATGATGTTCTTTCTGAAAAAGCTTGGGTGCCGTGTTTTTCAAATGGGATTTCGTGCGGTGCTACCAATCCTCCCGTACAGGGAGCCACAAATTCTTCATTCCTGCAGGGAGCTTGGCGGTTTACTCAAACGGGAAAACCACCGATCCGTTTTGATCGTGACCGATGCGGGAATTCGCGAAAACGGTCTCGTAGAGCCGTTGGAATCGGTGTTAAAGCAGAACGGGATTGCGTATGCGATCTATGACGGTACGCAACCCAATCCCACGGTCCACAATGTCGAGGAGGCGTTCGGTGTCTACCGTCAAAACGGATGTGACACGCTCATTGCCATTGGAGGCGGCTCTCCTATGGACTGTGCAAAGGCGGTTGGTGCGCGCGTGGCGTATCCGCACAAATCATTGAATCGCTTAGGCGGTGTGTTACGCGTGTTGCGCCGTATCCCCACGCTGATTGCCATTCCCACCACGGCGGGAACGGGGAGCGAGACAACGCTTGCGGCGGTCATCACCGATAGTGAAACGCGCTATAAGTATGCGATGATGAGCTTTCCGCTGATTCCGCACTATGCGGTATTGGATGCGACGCTGACCTATACACTTCCGCCGCGCATGACGTCAACCACGGGAATGGATGCTTTGACGCACGCGGTTGAGGCGTATATCGGGCGATCAACGACAAAAGAAACAAGACGCTTGGCTCTGTCGGCGGCAAAGCTGGTTTTTGAAAACGTAGAACGGGCGTATGCCGACGGGCGGGATCATGAAGCAAGAGAGAAGATGCTGCTTGCCGCTTATCAAGCGGGAATCGCATTTTCCAAGTCCTACGTTGGCTACATTCATGCCATTGCACACTCGTTGGGAGGGCAGTACGGAATCCCACACGGGCTTTCCAATGCGGTCATTATGCCGTACGTATTGGAGGCATACGGCGCTTGTATCTATAAAAAGCTCCACCGCCTCGGTATTGCCGCAGGTGTTTGCACGGGCAAGGAAACGCATGAGGTGGGAGCAAAACTGTTTATTGAGGCAATCAAGCGCCTCAATGCGCGCATGAAGATTCCCGATGAAATTACGGGAATATTAAAAGCGGACATTCCCGAAATGGCAAAGCATGCGGCGCACGAGGCAAATCCGCTCTATCCTGTTCCGAGACTGATGACGGGAAAAGAGTTGGAGATTTTTTACTACCAAGTGGGAGGATTGAAGTGAGAAAGGTTAAAATTGTTTCGGATTCTTCGTCCGATCTTTTGGCGCTGGAGCGCGCGGATTTTGCATACGCTCCGATGAAGGTGATCACCGCCGAGTGTGAATTTGTTGACGATAACACGCTTGACGTTGCGGAATCGGTTCACTATTTTGAAAAATATAAAGGGAAGTCCAAATCCTCTTGTCCCAATCCCAATGATTGGATCGCGGCGTTTGGAGATGCGGACGACATCTTTTGCGTCACCATTACCAGTGGGCTTTCGGGAAGCTACAATTCCGCATGTGCCGCGAAGCAAGCGTACGAGGCAGAGCATGAAGGCAGACGTGTATTCGTCATAGATTCGCTCTCCGCAGGACCCGAGATCACATTGATCATCCGTCAACTTGAGAAGCTGGTCAGCGAAGGTGTGGAATATGATGAGATTTGCCGTAAGATCAGCGAATATGTCAAGCATACGGGTCTGGTATTCATGCTCAAATCACTTAAAAATTTTGCCAACAATGGCAGAGTCTCTCCCATCGTGGCAAAGATCGTCGGTATTGCAGGCATCTGCATCGTCGGACGCGCAAGCGACGCGGGAACGCTGGATCCCACGCATAAATGCCGCGGCGAGGGACGGTCTCTTGAGACGCTCCTCTCGGATTTGCAGGCAATGGGCTTGAAAGAAGGCAAGGTCAGCATCGGGCATTGCCAAAACGAAGCTGCCGCATTCCGCTTGCGGGAGATGATCAATGAAAAAATGAACGTTGCAGAGATTGAGATTCACTCTTTGCGCGGGCTTTGCAGCTTTTATGCCGAAAACGGCGGCTTACTCGTCGGATTTGAAAAAAAATAAGATAAAAGATACGCAACGTTCATTAAAAAAGGTGAGTTCAATGCAAAGACGCATCGATCTCACCTTTTCGTTATTCAAAATAATGCAAAAGCTCCGCAGGCGTGTCAACTATGCCGCAAGCACCTGATTCCAACAGCTCAGACTCCGATCCAAACCCCCAGCGTACACCCATGCAGTCTACGCGGTTGCGTGTGGCGCCCAAGACGTCGTTGTCGCGGTCTCCCACCATCAAAATTGAGGTGGGATCATGGATCCCGAGCTGTGCCATCGCATAGGCGATGACCTCGTGCTTTTCGTTGCGCAAGCCGTTGATCTCAGGTCCTACCATCAGCGTAAAATACTTGTCCAAGCCAAAATGCGCAACGATCTTGGTGGCGAATTCATGCGGCTTGCAGGTGGCAAGCACGCAAGGGATCCCGCGCAAGTTCAATTCTTTAAGCAATTCCTCGATCCCGTCGTAAACACGGCACTCAAACATGCCGCCCGCGCGGTATCTCTCACGGTAAAGATCCACCGCACGCTGTGAATCGGTCTCGTTCAGACCGCAAAAGGTCGAAAAGCCATAGAGAAGCGTCGGACCGATAAAGCAGGTCAGGTCTCTCTCGGGGGGGATCGGTTGGCCCAATCGTTCCATGGCATAGCGAACACATCCCGTGACTCCCGGTGCGGAATCGATGATCGTGCCGTCCAGATCGAAAAAAGCGTACGTATAGTGTGACATGAGAGACTCCTTTCATGCGTGCGCGGGAAAAATAATCGCATTTTTTCCAAAAAACAACTTGCAAGTATGCGCACGGTATGATATAATTAAGATACATATGTATTATTATATCATATACTTTTGTTTTTTGCAAGAGCCAAACAGCAATCGGCTAAAACGTCAAAAAGGAGCGCAAAACAGCCATGGATATGAATTTTACCATCCCCGTCAACGAAGCCTTTGAGGCATCCGCCAAGGATCCCGCATGCGGCTGTCCGTTTTGCGCACTGTACCGAAAGTTGGAGGAGGACGAGCTGGATCTGATTCTTGGAGCATCCATGATGGAGCCGGACGTTCGCATCCGCACCAACGAAAAAGGCTTTTGCCGTACGCACTACGACATGATGTTCGTTCGCAAGAACCGTCTTGGTATGGCGCTGACGCTTGAGAGTCACCTGGCGGAATTGCGCCGTGAGATCCGTGACACGGGATTTGGCGGGGGACAGGGAAATAAGCCCATCAAGCGCATAGGAGATCTCGAAGCCACCTGCTACGTTTGTGACCGCATTGAAAGCAATTTTGAGCATATGGTGGACACAGCGGTCTATCTTTGGGAGACCGACGAGGACTTTGTACCCAAGCTCAAGGCACAGCCTTATTTTTGTCTGCCGCATTACCGCAAGCTCCTATCTTACGGACAAAAACGCCTTGGAAAAAAGAAGCAACCCACATTCTCCGAGGCATGTGCCAAGGTGGTAGAGACCTATTTTGACGAATTGCAAAAGGATGTCAGTTGGTTCTGCAAAAAATTTGACTACCGATATGACGAAGAACCTTGGTATAACTCCAAGGATGCTGTTGAGCGTGCGTTCAAATTTTTACGCTCGGATCTTCATAATAAGTAAAAAGGGAACAGGCTATGATCGATTTACTCAAGCTGCACAAGCATTTTATTTTGACACATTTGAAGGAAGGCGACGTTGCCGTGGACTTTACCATGGGAAACGGCTATGACACTGAATTCCTTTCCAAAACCGTAGGGCAGACGGGCCGTGTGTATGCGTTTGACATTCAAGAGCAGGCGGTAGAATCCACCGCACGTCACTTGCGCGAGGTCGGATGCCCCGAAAATTATACCTTGATACATGCTTCGCACCATTTGGTGAAAGACTATGTCAAGGAGCCGATCAAGGCGGGGATGTTTAACCTCGGCTGGCTTCCGGGCGGTGACAAATCCATTACCACTCTGCGTGAGACCACACTCCCCGCGATTGAAGCGGCGATCGATCTGATGGACGTGGATGCTATCATCAACGTAGCGGTCTATCCGGGACACGAGGAGGGAGACCTTGAGGGGAAGATGATCTGCGACTATCTCGCAAGCATCAGCCGCCACAAGGTTTGCGCCACCAAGGTCAACATCCTCAATTCTCCCGCGTCGCCCTATTTTATCGTGATTGAAACCAAGTCACCAATTAAAGTACCGTATGGAAGGTCACATGAGAAAAAATAAACTGAAGCAGTTGTTGCTGCTCCTCTCGGTCTGTATGCTTTTGCAGGGATGCATTTTGCTTCCGACGGTGGAGGAGAGCGTTACCACCTTGGAAACTCCGACAATCATGGAGCCTTCCAAAATCGAAACCGTATTGCAGTGTTATGAAAACACGGCATACGTCTACCGTGCCGATATCGATCAATCGGTTTTAACGACCAATCTGCAAGCGAGATACTTGCTTTTGATGAACAAGGAGAAATCCTTGGGAGCGGATTACGTTCCGTCATCGTTAAGCATTTTGACCTGCCCGACACATTATGATGAAGAGCTGGAGCTGGAGAGTCGTGCCGCAGAAGCATTGATCCAGATGTATCGCGAGATGAAGGTGGACGGCGTGCAAGATCTGATGGTTACCAGTGCATACCGTTCCTATTCCTACCAAAAGCAGACCTACAATGCGCATTTGCGAAAGGAGATGCAAGGGATCTCGGTCGAGGCGATCAACTTCTTGGGCGAAGAATATATCCGTGCTACCTATTGGGATCAAGGGATTGGGAGCTTAAACGTAGCGGATGCGCACAAGGTTGTGCAGTCCTATTCGGCAAAGCCGGGGCAGAGTGAGCATCAAACCGGATTGTGCATCGATTTTATCACCTCCACAATGGATGACAAGCTAACGGTGCAATTTGAAGAGACCGAAGCGTTTGCATGGCTTTCGGAGAATGCGTACCGATTCGGATTTATTTTGCGTTATCCGGAGGGAAAAGAAAAGATCACGGGGTACACGTATGAACCCTGGCATTATCGCTTTGTCGGGCGTGAAGCCGCGACCAACATGTATTTTGCCGATTTAACGCTTGAGGAATACCTTTCTATATGCAATGCATAATGAAGTAACAACCGACCGCCGCAGGAGAATTCCTGCGGCGGTCGGTTGTTGCTATTATTTGGTTTTGGGCTTTTTGATTCTGTTGAGCTTTTTGTTCATCTTGAGAAGCTCTTCCTTGGTAAAGGAAATGTTCATCATTCCCATCATGCTTGTCAAGCGAAGAACGGTAAAGCCTCCCATCATCTCCATCAGACCGCCGCCCGACTTGAGATCCACGTCAAATCCGCCGGATTTTTTGCCCTCTGCTTTTTCTTTTTTATTGGCGTTCATCTTTTTCTTCAGCTTCAAGCCAAGGCTTGCAAACCAAAGCTTTCCGCGCGTGGATTGCATGATGTCGCCAAGCTTATCGTTGAGGGAGAAGCGTCCCGCGGGAGCGGTTACGTCAAACCAGTTCAGCACCGCGCCCTTTTCAACAAGGACGTAGTCCATGTTCATTTCGGCAACCTTGCGGATCTTACCTTCATCGGTTAGATTGCCCGCTTTGGCAACGATGGTGCTTTCTCCTACGTTCGGCACGTCAAAGTAGAAGAAATGATCTGCCGCGGTCTTTTTGCCGAGGCTCTCACCGTTGACAATCAGCTCAACCTCGGGGAGGTTCGAGTATACGGTGACCTTAGTGACCTCCTCAACTCTGTCAACGTAACGCTTGCCGCAAAGATGAACGAAAGGATCAACCTCGGGGGACACGAGCCATGCCTTGTATGCATAGAAGGCATCCTTTTTGTAGGTTCTGTCCATGGTGATAAGACCCTTGTGGTTCTGTCCGTTTTCGCCGCCTTCACTTCTTGCGTCCGCTCCAAAGTCGAACATGTTCCAAACGTGGGTTGCCCAGATATACTTTCTGGTGAAGAACTGCTTGATCAATTCTTCGTGATAATATGCTTGATATTCCTCGGTGTAGTCGCCTTGCTTCGGGGTACTTGTGTGCCAATTGAGCGCTTCGCAACCGTACTCGGAGCAACCGATCGGAATGTTGGGATGCGTTGCGTGGAACTTGTCAAACCAAGGTCCGTTCATATCGGTATCGCCGCCGTACCAACCGAAATAGTGGTTGTAGGAAACCAGATCGGGAATCTGCAGATAGGGGTCATCCATCTTACACATCGAAACTGCGGCAATAGTGGTCAAACGGGTCTTGTCCATCTCGTGAACGAGGTCGTTCAGAATGCGGTGGTTCTCCAAAAGATCCTCATCCGATCCACCGATGGAAATTTCGTTGGAAAGTCCCCAAACAACGATAGAGGGGTGGTTGTAGTTCTGCGAGATCAGCTCCTTCATCTGGGAAATCGTGTTCTCGCGTCCTGCGGGCATGTGCTTGGAGATATAGGGGATCTCTGCCCAGATCACAAGACCGCGCTCGTCGCAAAGATCATAGAAATACTGATCATGCTGATAGTGCGCAAGACGGATCGTCGTAGCACCCACCTCACAGATCAGATCGATATCTTCCTTGTGATGCTCGGGCAGCAGAGCGTTACCCACGCCCCATCGGTCCTGATGGCGGGAGACACCGCGCAGGGGATATTCCTCACCGTTGAGGATGAAGCCATTGTTGGGGTCTACCTTGAACGTGCGGCAACCGAATCTGTTGCAAACGTTATCAAGAACCTCGCCGTTTTCAACGATTTCTGCCTCACAGCAGTAGAGGTAAGGATCCTTGCGACCATTCCACAGGTGAACGTCCTTCAGTTCAAACGTGACCTTGGTGTCGGTGGATTCGATTCTTTGAAGCTCGTTTTCTTCCTTATCATAAACGGTATAAACGATCGTTTGACCGTCCTTCAGTCCCTTTACAAACGCCTCTACCGTAACCGTTGCGTCGGAGCCGTTGACCGAGGGGGTGATCATGATGCCGGGAGCACCGTAATAGTCCAGATCAAAGTGCGATTCACTCGCGCAGATCAGGTTCACGCCTCTGTAAAGACCGCCGTAGAAGGTAAAGTCTGCCATTTGGGGATAAACGTTATCGCAGGGGGAGTTGTCAACGATTACAGCGATTTCGGTCTTATCCGTGATTTCGTCAGTGATATTGACTCTCCAAGTGGAATAACCGCCGTCGTGGTGAGCAAGCTTTTTGCTGTTTACGTATACGTCAGCAGAGGAGTTTGCGCCTCTGAATTCCAGATAATACAGGTCGGATGCGGGAAGGTCCGCACGGTTCAGCTCTTTGAAATAGAGGCAAGAGCCGCGGAAATAATCGTTTCCGCCGTCAAAGCCGTCTTCTGCGTTCCAAGTGTGGGGAAGATTGATCTGTGTACCCTCACGCAAGGTGATATCGGTGGTGTCCTTGACGAAGAGCCAGTTGGTGTTGAGAGAGAGTATATTTCTCATAAATGATTCTCCTTGTTATACTTTCAATGGTGAAATTTTAATGATCGGCGTCCGACGCGATTGTTGTCGGACGCCGAGAAGTTTTTTAAATTAAGCGAGGTTGTCGTTGTCCTCAGCGGAGGAGTAAACAATAACGTCGTCTGCTTCTACGTCACGACCAAGCTCGCGGTTCATCTTGGCAAGCTCCTTCTTGTTCAGGTTGTAGATCAAGCCGAGACCGATAAACATCATGACTGCGGAGAACAGGAATGTAGCCGCAACGATATATCGCATGTTGACCGCAACTTCCCAAAGCTGGTTACCTTCATTTTTGCCATCGTAGCCGAATGCTACCATGATAACAAGAATAAGGGAGGGGCCGACGCCCTGTGCAAGCTTACGGAAGAAAGAGTGGAGCGAATATACGGTTCCTTCTTCACGGTTTCCGAATTTCCACTCGTTGTAGTCAATGGCATCGCCCATCATTGCCCAGGACACTGTGGAGTAGATTCCAAGACCGAGTGAGAAAAACAGTTGGCAAACGATATAGATAACGAGATCAAGGGTTGTATTGTTTGGAGTGATGATGAACAAACCGAGACCTGCCACGATAGAGACGATTGATCCAAAAGTGGCAAGCTCTTTTTTGCCGAATTTAGAGACAGCTTTTCTCGCAAGAGGGGTAAATACAACGATCGGGATCATGGCGAAGAGTTGAACGATTCCGGAAATCTGAACGTTTTTGAAGTAGGATTGGAAAATGACGGTAACCGCAGTTGTTGCACCCTGCATGCCGATAAACATACCCATAGCGGCAATGGTAGCGCCGACAGCGGCACGGTTTTTAATAAAATTAGCAAATGCTTTGAAGATGTTGAATTTTGGCACGTCTTCTTTTAGCTCAATTTCAGTATCCACTCTGATCTCAGTGGTTCTAATCATAAACTGGAAGCAGATAAATCCGAGAACACCCATGATGAGAGCCGCAAAGAATACTCTTTCACCGATCAAGTTGTTGTCCTTGTCATAAATGATGAAGGGGAGAATGACCATGGGAAGCATATTTCCGAAGATGGAGCCGATGGAGCGCCAAGCGGAAAGGGAAGCGCGGTCCTTGACGTCATTCGAGATCAAGGATAGAAGCGATCCGTAGGGGACGTTGGCGACGGTGTAGAATGCATCCCACACCACGTAACCTGCGATAAAGATGATGAATTTTGCCCAAACGGGAGCATCGGGGAATGGCAGGAAGCAACAAGCGCCACCTATGATCAAACCGATAGATCCGACCCAGATATACGTGAGAAACTTGTTTCTCTTGTACTTGTGCTTATCGGCGTCGATGATAGAACCGATGAGGGGATCGTTGATCGCGTCCCAAACCTGAACGATGATCAAGAGAAGCGCGTACCAAAGATCCATTCCCATGAACTGTGTCCAGAAAATGGACATCGTGCCTTTGAGCGCAAAGCTCATGTTGCAGCCAAGGTCTCCGGCTGCGTAGGATACGCTGTCGAGAATCCCAAACTTGCGCTTGCCGTTGGAATCCAACAAAGGAGTTTTCTTCATAAATTTTCCTCTCTTTTTGTTTGTTTTTTTCTGTGACAGTAAAAAGCACAGCCGGCAAGGGGGAAGAGATGCAAGGCATCGGGATTCCGTTTACAGACTGTTGCTTAAACTATAGCAGAATACATTAATATTGTAACATGTTTTTTAAGAATTGTCAAGCTCCACAAAGCGAAATGGTTTTAATTTTCAGCATTTCATGAAAAATGCACAAAATGGAAGAAAAAGCATGCTAAACGGTCTGCTTTATTATTCGACAAAATAAGAACTTATGAGCATATTGCACAAGAAGGACGGTTGTTTTATCTTTGGTGCGAGTAAGAGGACTTGAACAGTTCTACAAACGCCGCGTATCAGACAACAATGTAATATAATCAATTCTCCGCGGCGTTCCGGGCGTTTTGAAAGCACACGCAAACGCGTGGAGGTTCGCTCGACTTCTATCGGCACAAAAAGAACAGGACACCGATTGGTGTCCTGCTCTTTTTGGTGCGGGTAAGAGGACTTGAACCTCCACGAAGTTGCCCCCACTAGAACCTGATGGTAACGTATCCTCGGTGAAAAGTTTAACCTTTACCGTACATATAATATGGAGTGACTATTTCTCCTGTATATTTATCTATCCAATATTCCGTGTCATAAGCATAATAGTTATCAACAATTTTTTGAATAACTATAACATAAATATGATCGGGAGCAGGCTCACTGACATCGAGTTCACCGCGATAGGCATTTTTTCCATTATCGAGATCCGCATCTTTGCAATGATTTTCGACAATTTCTATCGCTTCCTCTACTGAAATACATTTATTCCCCGCTTCGCACGCAGGCGTTGTGATCTCCCCCGTAAAAGCATTGATCAATATCCGATCCATCGTTTGAACGTCGTAGGGCGTCGTGCCATCATCCCCATCTCTACCACCGTTTGATCTCCATTCAATCAAAAAATCCGCTGTATAATACTCCACGTCGGAACACGGCATATCGGTCAACACGATCTTTGCGTTCCAGATTGTTCCTGCACCGTAATCTTTGCTACCATTCTGACAGTCCCAATATGTGTTTGCCAAACTCCAAGCCTGCTCTTCCGTTACGGGATAGCAATTTGTCGACTTTAAGACATCACTTTCGTTGTTTTCCGTATCGCTATTCGTATGAGGCAATTCATTACCGTCATTTTGCACGGTGCAGGAGATCAGCGAAAGCATCATAATTAAGCAAAGCAAAATTGCAATATATTTCTTCATTTAAACCTCCGAATTTTTAGTCTGTAAGGTCAGTATAACATACCGAAAAAGGCGTGTCAATAAGGTGGAGAAAAGTTTTTTTATTTGGCACTTTTTGAGCCCAAAGTGGAGAAAAAACCTAAAAAACAAAAAGGAGCAAAAGCTCCTTTTTGTTGGTGCGGGCAAGAGGACTTGAACCTCCACCGAGTTGCCCCGACTAGAACCTGAATCTAGCGCGTCTGCCAATTCCGCCATATCCGCATACAGCGTGTTGCCTCAAGCACCGAAATGCATTATACAGCAGCCGGATAGGTTTGTCAAGGGGTTTTGAAAACTTTTTTAAAAAAGTTTAATTTATTTTCAATCGGGAAAATATCCCTCGAAAATCACGGTATCGAACCGTCGTCTGGCGGCAACTTCTTCGGCAGGAGTG
>JAZQXI010000131.1:0-7159 GCA_045632805.1 Eubacteriales bacterium
CTGTGACCCAAGGAGTTGTGGGCTTGGATTGTCTTCCTAAGCCCGCTTGGCCTCCGACTTGAGCGTGGCGATGTATTCCAATACGCGCACGGCAGAGGAGATCGCGGCAGATGCTGACGGATGGAATACCGCAGACGAGAATTTGCTGGTAGCTTATGACCTGACGGCAGTAGGTGACGATGGTTTGATTGACCGTTCGGGTAACGGAAATACGCTGATTCACGGCACGTTGGGGATGAGCTTTGACAGCTACGGTACCTATCAAATGGATCAGCCTCTTGAAAAAGCGCCCGAAACCATCGAGGTATGGCTCAATATGCCGTTGTACTTCAACAGTCGCGGCGGCGCAGTGCTTGGAAATTACTATAACTCTGCCACCTCGTGTATCAATCTGGAGGTGTATACGAACGGAAATCCCAGACTGTACTACAGCGGCAGTGATGGAACGGCAGAAAGCTTTGTGTTTGATGAGGTGGATCTGCGCACTGGTGTGTGGACGCATCTTGCTCTGACGCACGATGCAGAGGCGGGCACGGTTTCCTGCTATATCAACGGTGAACTGAAGCAGACCCTGAGCGGTGCGACCGCCTACGAGAGCGGTGTGATCGAAAAGGCGTTTGCCATTGGCGGTGATATCCGTCGCGGCAACACGCAGTATTTCAAGGGCTTTTTGAAGGACGTTGCCCTTTACGGCGACGTGCGCACCGCGGCGGAAATTTCTGCCGATTACAGAGGGATCGATGAGGCAGACGAGGATCTTCTGTTGCATTACGCTCTGTCGGCGGCAACCCAAAACGCCGATTTTGAAGATCTCAGCGGAAACGGCTATAACGTAACCTACACGCAGCAATGGTGGGGTGAGCCCGTGCGCACCGAGGAGTATGCCTATTCCTTTGCGATCGTAGGCGACACGCAAACGATTACGTGGAAATATCCCGATCAGTTGGCAACCATCTACAACTGGATCGTCGATAATGCCGAAGACAAGAACATTCAGTACGTGTTCGGCTTGGGTGACATTACGGAGACCGACACCGACGAGCAATGGACGGTCGCTAAGGAAGCGATCACGCTTATGGACGGCAAGCTTCCGTATTCGCTGCTGCGCGGTCAGGGGCATGATACGGTTGCGCAGTTGAATGCCTATTTTGCAAATCACGAGGGATACACCTCGCAGATCAAGGGCTACTATCAGGCGGGAAGCCTTGCGAACACCTATCAGGAGTTCAGCGTAGGGGAACAGAAGTACCTGGTGATGTGCTTGGATTTCGGCGTGCCGGACGATGTGATCGCTTGGGCGTGCGGCGTGATCGAGGCGCACCCTGCGCACCGCGTGATCATTACCACGCACGCATATATGGATTATGACGGAACGCTCTTGGTTCCCGGCGACAGCCATTATGCAAGCGCATACGATCATTCTTACAATAACGGCGACGAGATATGGGAGCATCTTGTGTCCAAGTATCCCAATATTTACATGACGCTGTGCGGACATAAGGCGGCGGACGAGGTTGTGATCACGCAAGCCACGGGTGACTACGGAAACACGGTCACGCAGATTCTGGTCGATCCGCAGGATATGGACAGCGGAAATCCCACGGGTATGGTGGCAATGCTCTATTTCTCTGCCGACGGTTCTGACGTTACGGTAGAGTATTATTCCACCATTCGCGACCAGTATAAGGAAACCAAGACGTTTACGATCGCAGACGGAAGCACGCAAGCTCCCTCTTATGATGACCTGCCTGAGGGCTATGTGATTGCAAAGAACACCGAAACGGGACGCTATGAGGTGCTGAAAAACACCTATTTTGAGTTCCTCGGCGGTTCTCTCCGCTACGGTGACGCGGTTGAGGGCTCTGCGAATATTCGCTTCGGCTACCGCTTTGACGCAAACTTTGTGTTGGATTCTTCCAACTGGAAGTGGAATTACGGCGTTGCAGGAGAGGAGCTTCCCAGCACCAAGATCGGTGAAAATAAGAGTGTCAATAACGTGACGAATCTCGTTATCACGGGTGTACCTGCATCCTACTATACGTCAACGCTTGAGGTACAGCTGGTGTTTGATGTTGTAATCGACGGCGTGAAATACACGGTGACCGACCGCGTGCGCCAGAGAAGCGTGCTGGGCGTGGCACAAGGAATGGCGGCAAGTCCTTATGAAACCGACACGGCAAAGGATTATGCGCAAACGATTATTGATGCGTGTGCTTCGTGAGGTGAACTATGAAAAAAGCTTATTTTGAACCGAAGCTGATTCTTGTTCCACTCGAAAGTGAGGACGTCCTGACGGCATCGGGTGACAACGATGCTCCCTTTATCAGCGTTGGAAAGGACACTTGGATCGACAACGGCTGGAGTGGATATTATTAAGGGATACGTTCAATTGTTTGGGACAAGCGTCACGGTTCATAGGGAAGTGACGCTTGTCCCGTGCGCCTAATCAGTATAAAGAATTCGAGGTGTAAACTGTGGAGATCAAATTTTGTGATTTGATTTTTGAAGTCAAAGATGAGAGAGTTCTGCTGAATAACCGTTCGTTTGTGGAAATTCAGATTTGCGGTGAGAATAAAGATACGCATTTGGGTGCCAAAATGGTGAATTCTTCGGAGGGCAGGCATCTGAAGTACGTTTCGCACACGCAAAGCAAAACAAAGCTTGAGATTCTGCAGCGCTCCGAGCTTGTAAGCGTAAAAACCGTTTTTTCGGCATACGAGGGCACGAATGCTGTCCGTATCCATACCGAGGTTGAAAATATTACGAACGATGAGATCGTTTTAGAGGAGGTTTCCTCGTTTGTACTGCCGAGGTTAGGTGAAAACGGTATTGACAGCGCAAAGGATCTATATTTTACACGCTTTACGCAAAGCCATCACGCCGAATGTCAGCCAAGAAGAATCTCGTTTGAGGATGCGGGGCTGTTTAGAGCAAACAATGAAAGCCAAAAGCGCATCGCTTTTGCCAATATCGGGAGCTGGTCGACAAAGGAAGAATTGCCGCAGGGGATCATTGAGGACGTTAAAAACAATCGGTTTATCATGTTCCAAATTGAAAGCAATGCTTCATGGTACTATGAAATTGCTGATAGCCGTGCCGAATATTATTTGTATTTGGGAGGCGCGAATCTGCCGTTTGGTACGTGGAGCAAGCCATTGAAGCCGAAAGAGCACTATAAAACGGTAAATGTGGCTTTGGCTTTTGGCAATTCCTTAAATGAAGTCATTGGCGAAATGACCAAATACCGTCGCGGTATATGTGGCAGATGCGAGGCGGACGAAGGATTGCCTTCTATTTTCAACGAATATATGCATTTGTCGTGGGATAGTCCAACCGAAGAGAACACGAAGAAAATTGCCCCCGTTGTTGCCGACACGGGTATTGAGTATTATGTTATTGATTGCGGTTGGCACAACGAGGAGGATGGCGACAAGGTATATCCGTATATCGGGCAGTGGAAGGAAAGTCGGGCGCGGTTCCCGCACGGCGTCAGAGCCACCACCGACTATATCCGCTCTCTCGGAATGAAGGCGGGGCTTTGGATAGAGCCCGAGGTGATCGGCATCTATTGCAAGGAAATGCTTGATTATTACGACGATAACTGCTTCTTGCAGCGCAACGGCAAAAGACTTTCGGTTATGGGAAGACATTTTTTGGACTTTCGCGCCCAAAAGGTAAGGGATTATCTCACGGAAACCATTCGCAGGATGGTGGAGGATTACGGAGCTGATTATATTAAGCTTGATTACAATCAGGATTGCGGAGTAGGAACGGATTATCTCGCGTTTTGCGCGGGAGAGGGCTTGGAGAAATGTGCGCAGGCATATCTTAGTTGGATCGATGAGATCAGAGCAAGATTTCCATCCGTCATTTTTGAGGCTTGCTCGTCGGGCGGTATGAGAATGGACTATGAAACCTTGTCGCATTTTTCGATCTGCTCAACGTCAGACCAAACGGATTATATCAAGTATCCTTATATCGCAGGAAATATTTTAGCAGGCGTTTTGCCCGAGCAAGCAGCGGTCTGGAGCTATCCTGTCGGCGTTGGGGAAATTGGAAAGCCTCTTGCCTATGATGACGTGTGGGTCAAGGAACACATTTCGAATGAACGCATTGCGATGAATATGATCAATTCGTTTTTGGGGCGTATGCACCTTGCGAGCCATATAGAATTGTTATCGGCGGATCAGCTGCAACTTGTTAAAGAAGGGGTTGCGTGCTATCATCTTTTGTCGAATGTCAAAAAGCGTGCGCTTCCGTATTTTCCCAACGGCTTCTGCCGATTCGGAGATGAAAGGGTTTGCGTCGGCCTCTTGGATGAGAAATGTCTGTATCTTGCGGTTTGGAATTTGTCGGACAAGAATGATGCGCAGATTAAGATCGATAAAGCGATCAAGGATGCAGAGATTTTTTATCCCAAAGACAGTAAGGTCAATATTGATTTCAAGGAAGAACTGCTAAACGTCAATTTTGATGCCGCAAGCAGTGCCGTGTTGTTAAAGGTATCCTTGGATTAAATCATGGAATGCATTGTAACGATGCAGGCTTGTATCCCAAATAATAAGGAGAATTCCTCAAGACCTTTTGACAATGGCAAGGTTTTGAGGATAGCGTGCGATTGATATGAACGAAAGACATGGCATTGCCGTGGCGGGGACGCTTCTCGTGGATAAGCTTTACGAGATCGACGCGTATCCCGCGGCGGGCGAATTGACAAAGATCAAAAGCGTTTCCCTGTCGGTAGGGGGATTGGTTGCCAACAACGGTATTGGGCTGAAACGCATTGACCCTCAAATCCCCATTCTCGCCATCGGACGGGTGGGAAAGGACACCGAGGGGGACTTTGCCTTGGAGCTTATGGCGCGTGAGGGGGTCGATACCTCTTGTATCATCCGTTCCGACACGGAAAGGACAGGATTTACCGACGTGATGAGCGTCAGCGGCGGTCAGCGAACCTTTTTTACCTACGCGGGCGGGAGCGCAAGCTTTGGCTACGGCGATATCCCGTGGGAGGACCTCTCCTGCCGTATGCTCCACCTCGGCTACTTCTTGCTCCTGGAGCGGGTAGACGCGGGAGACGGGGTCAGGATCCTTAAAAAAGCAAAAGAGCAGGGAATCACGACCTCGATTGACTTGGTCAGCGAGAATTCGGACCGCTACAGCCGCGTGCTACCAAGCCTTCCTTACGTAGACAACCTTATTCTCAACGAGTTGGAGGCGGGGAAGCTGGCAGAGATCGAGCCGACGGCGGAAAAGCTCTCTGCCATTGCCCAAAAGCTTTTGTCCTTGGGCGTGCGGGAGCGTGTCATCATTCATACCCCCACTATGGCACTTTGTGCCGATGCGCAGGGCTGTACCGTTCTGCCCTCGCTCTCCTTGCCAAAGGGGTATATCCAAGGCACGACGGGCGCGGGAGATGCATTTTGTTCGGGCGCGCTCGTGGGCATTTACCACGGTAAAAGCAACGAAGAAATTTTGCATATCGCCCGTATGGCTGCGGCGGCATCCCTGAGGACAGTGGACGCCACAAGCGGACTGTGCTCCCTTGACGCGCTTTACGAGCTTGCCAAAACGCTTGAATGAGAGGATAGAAAAAACATGTTAGTCACGTTAAAAGAGATTTTGAAAATTGCAGAGGAGCGCAAGATCGCCGTCGGTATGTTCAATGCCACGGGCTTTGACAGTCTGCAAGCGGTGATCGCGGCGGCGGAGGAGCTGGATCAGCCCGTGATCCTCGCCCACGCCGAGGTACATAACGTATACAATGATATTTCGTTGGTAGGACCTGCCATGATCGCGGCTGCCAAGTGTGCGCGTGTGCCCGTTTGCGTGCATCTCGACCATGGAACTTCCGAGGAAATGATCTGGCGCGCCTTGAGGATCGGCTTTACATCCATCATGATCGACGCCTCGGCGCTCCCCTATGCGGAAAACCTCGCCCTGACCCAAAAGATCACCGACGTCGCGCACGCCATGGGCGCTGACGTCGAAGCGGAGCTTGGCAGATTGGTCACGGGAGAGAGTGGAGAAGCAACGGAGGGCGTGGGGGCGCCCGAGGATTATTACACAGACCCCGCGGAAGCCGCAGCGTTCTGCCGCGAAACAGGCGTGGACGCACTGGCGATCGCCTTTGGAACCGCCCACGGCTTTTACAAGGCTGAACCGAAGCTGGATTTTAACGTCATAAAAAACGTCAGAGCCGCAACGGGATTGCCCCTGGTCATGCACGGAGGTAGCGGCGTGAGCGACGAAGGATTTCGTGAGGCGATCGCCTGCGGCATTCGTAAGATCAACTATTACTCCTATATGTCGGGAGCGGGCTACGAGGCGGCAAAGAAGGTCATTGAGGCGGGGAGTACCAAATACCTCCACGACGTGGAATACGCCGCCATGCAAGCGATGAAGGAGAACGTCAAGAACGCCATCCGCGTTTTTTCGGGGCTGTAATGCTTCCGACTGTTCGAATATAAAAATATCGGACACATCACGTAGGAGTTACTCCAAAATGATGTGTCCGTCATTCTACTGCTCTTTCAATTCTCGCTTATACTTATAATAACTATTCCTCGAGCACCCACAAAGTTTGATAACGTCGGGAGCCTCAAGACTGCCACCAAAGTCCTTGGAATGTTTTTTGATGATGGTTTTGCACTCAATCGACTTCTTCGTTATAAGAGTAGTGCCTTTGGTAATACCTATCCGAGTGCCGTTCTTCTTGGCTTCTCTCATACCTTGACTAATACGACTATGAAGGTCGGTAACCTCTTTCTCTGATTGCTCGAAGGCAGCTTTGATCTGCTGCTCGGCTAATGCCATCATAAAGTTATTGATAAGTTCTATATTGCCCTTAAAGAACGTATCGACTGCAGCATTACCGGTGGCTATATCAATACTAAGAAGATTATTCTTGGTAGAGTCGAAGACTGAGGTATTGATAAAGGGCTCGTTGAGAAATACCAGATTAACCCCGAGCTCATATAGCATCTTGTAGTCCTTAAAACCTTCTTCGGCATTACGACTCATACGGCTGACGCTATCGAAAACGATGGTGTCGGCCGTTTTGATTTGACTTATAAGCTTGTTCCAGTTCGGTCGGTCTTGCTTGGTTCCGGTGTAGAATTCCTTAATGATAGTGGCGGTCGGATAGACGGCGGTAATG
>JAZQXI010000132.1:0-5059 GCA_045632805.1 Eubacteriales bacterium
CGGGAAACTGGACGCAAACGCGATCATACCGCTTCCGCCCTCCGCGGTGTATTCGTTGAGGAAGATGGACTCGCCCGAGAACATCCGTCCAAAGACCTTTTTGATGCCGCCTCCCGTGTTGGTATCCATGCGCATGTTGGGACTCATCCAACTCATCGCCCCATTCTCACTGCAAAGCCCCTGTCCCGCTTCGGGATAACAGATGACCACCGGCAAATTGCCGCCTTCAATTTCATATCGGATCATAATGTCGTTCCTTTCTCTGTTAAATAATATGTGCACGCAGGACGATATCCTGCTCAACGTTGCCAAATCTTCTTCCGTAAATATTGAATCCGCCCGCATACTGCCGATTCATCTCGGTGCGCAGGGAAAAGGTGATCTTATCCCGATGCTCCAGCTCCAATTGCGCGAGCGTAATGCGATGGTTGACTCGTTCTCCGTTCAGCATCACTCCATTGTCATCGATCGTCACCGTTACCAACACACCGTATTGCGAATACTTGCTATCCCACCACGCGGGGGAAAGAAGCCCGCGCTTGTCTCCAAAATCTCCGAGAGACAAAAACTCGGCAACGTCGATTCCGCAAACCGAAAAAACGATCTCACTCTTCCAATCGTTGCAATAGTAGGGCGACTCCGAGGAGAGCTCCAAGGAAAATTCCAGCCGACGCACCGTGTTCTGCTTGGCGAACGCATTGGAAAATGCGTAGGTGACCTCTCCGTTGTCCATACAAATCAGTTTTGCTTCAAAGCGTTGCGGATTGTAAGCATCCTCCTTGTCCAAAACAACAAACTGATCGTCGGTTGCAAGACGGATGTATTTGACGGGAGATGCGGAAATGTAATTTCCCACTCCCACGCTCTGCTCCACCACCGTCACCCGCGTATCGGATGACGCATTTTTGAGGGAAAAGGTCAATTCCGAAAAATTGATGTAAAAAACCAAGGTCTTTCCCTTTTTGTTGGGGCGTACCTTTTCAACCACCAGCCCCGCTTCCTCTAAAATGCTCAAATGAAAGATGACCGTGGAATTGGTCAATTTATTGAGCTTTGCCAATTCGGTGATCGAGCATGGCTCGCGCAAAAGCTGCTTTAAAAGCTGAAGCCTTACGGGATGGGAAAGCGCCTTGGAAATTGCCAGCACCTTTTCTTCGTCCGCACGTGTTCCCAGCTCTAATCGCACGTCACCGTAACGGTTGATCTGCTTTTCAACGTCAAACATACTCATCCCCCCCTTTTTTATCTTCATTATAGCAAATCGGTTGAGAATTGTCAACCATTCTTTTAAAAATTGTGCGTTTTGGGTAAACCATTTCCAACTTGACTTCTCCTACCAAAAGCGTTATACTAAAGCTACAGGAAGCATTTGAAAGGAGGAATTGTATGCGTTCCGACAAAAAGTACTACCCAACAGCTTTGGTTGAATTGGTTAAACTGAGCGCCGAGGATATTCTTCGCACCTCGGATAGTATTGGCGGCTCAACCTTTTTCCCGTCCAATCCGGGCGAATGGGATTCCCCGTAAGTCTTTGAAAGATCATTCAAATAATCAAAAAGGAGATCCAATCTGCTATGACGATGAAAAAACGAATATTGGCATGCCTCTTGTGCATCCTTGTGTTGCTCCCCTGTATCACTTCTTTTGCGGATGCCACGGCGGGATCCGTTCAAAACAACGAGCCGCAAGACTCCCCAACCTTGACCATTGCAAAAACCAATCTGCAATTCGTCGAAAACGTGCAGATCCTTTACGCGGTCAAGCTGGAAGGAGTAGATGAAACTACAGTTTCCAAAGAGGATTTTAAGCTCCTCTGCTGGGACACGCCGCAAAGTTCCTACCTGCTCGGAAACGAGAAGCTCGCCCTGACCACCTCGGGCGCGATGGAGATCGACGGTGAAAAATACTACGTCTTTGAATACAAGGCTCTTGCCGCCAAGCAAATGGCGGACGATATTTACGCAAGAGCCGTACTGATCCGCAACGGCAACACCTATTACAGCGAGTTATCAAAATACAGCGTTCTGCAATATGCCTACAACAAACTGGGATATACCGCAGAGGGCACGGAAAGCGAGGAACTCAAAGCATTGCTTATGGATATGTTACGCTACGGCGCATCCGCGCAGAAATATTTCAACTACAAAACCGACCGACTTGCAAGTGACACCTTCTATCAGATCACGCTGACCAACGGTCACTTTACCAACGACCTGATGAACACCGCGCTCGTACACGCGAAAACGGGTGCCGAGATCACGGCGGCAGAGGTCAACACCGAGGGCGTGCCCTTTGCGTTCTGGATGAGTGACACAGGCAAGATCGTTGCTAAGGAACGCACGGTAACCGTCAAACCCACCGAAAACGCCTTCTACACCGCGGTCTATTCGAACGAAAAGATTCCCGCCATTTTCTCCGAGGAAGCACTCGACGTCAACCAAATCCCCTGCAAGGTCAATTTCGATCCCGGAGACCGCTATTTGCAGAATTATCAATACTTTGCAATGCAGGCAAGCGTGGAGATGACCGCAGGCGGCAGGCTCTGGAGCTGTTGGATCGGCGGCGGTGACAACTCCGACGCATACTTGATTGCAACTTACAGTGACGATAAGGGAGAGACGTGGAAAGATATTCAGTTTGTCATCGATCCGCACAACGATGACCTCCCCTTGGTACGAAACGTACACATCGGCTGCTTCTGGCAGGATCCCTTGGGTAGGCTCTGGCTCTTCTACCAGCAATCTCTTGGCATGTTTGACGGTGAGGGCGCGAACTTTGCCATCATTTGCGAAAACCCCGATGATGAAAATCCCGTTTGGAGCGAGCCGCAGTATATCAGCGTGGGCGCATCCCTCAAAAAAACCATTGTTACGCAAAACGGTGAATGGCTCCTTCCCGTCTCCATCTGGGAGCGCAACCATCCGATCAGTGAGCCGTTGCAAAATCAGCACACCGAGTTGGATGCCATCCGCGGTGCAAGAGTGTACGCCTCCACCGATTTGGGGGCAACGTGGGAATACCGCGGCGGTGTGGACTTTAGTGACAGACGCTTTAACGAGCACTCCATCGCAGAGCTGGACGATGGAAGGATCATGATGTACTCCCGTTGCAAGACCGCCATCAAAAAGTCCTATTCCTCGGACGGTGGCAGAACCTGGAGCGCAGAAGAGATCGCGTTCCCGCACGTGGACGGACTTGCGATGATCCGCACGCTCCCCTCCGGCAACCTGCTTCTCGTCAAGCACGGTCAAAGCATGACGGAAGCAACCGAATCCCGCAGCCATCTGACCGCGTTCGTTTCCCGCGATAACGGAGAAACCTGGGAAGGCGGACTTTTACTGGACGGCGCAAACTATATCTCCTACCCCGATATCGCCATCGGTGCGGACGGCAAAATCTACGTACAGTACGATCAAGCACGCAACCGCAGCGCACTGATCCTCTTTGCTCGCTTTACTGAGGAAGAGGTTCTGGCAGGAGCGATCTCAAAGGAGGGCTCCGCGCTCCGTCAAACCATCAAGGACACCAACGGCATCAAGGGGCATCCCGTGGTGATGGCGGCAGGCACGCCGTTTGGAGGTTCGGGAAGCTCCACCGACCCCTACACCATCTCCAACGCTGATCAATGGCAATACCTGATTGCGCAGGTGGCAAGCGGCAATACGTTTGAGGGCATGTACCTCTCCCTGACGAGCGACATTGATTTTGGCGGCATTACCCTGCAGCCCGTCGGCTTTATTTTGCAAAGCAACCATTATTCGCACCCCTTCCGCGGCTTCTTCAACGGAAACGATCATACACTCTCCAACTTTACAATCGATGCCCACGATCTGTATTGCCGCGGTCTGTTTGGCTACATGGATCAAGGAAGCGTTCAAAAGATCACGGTAGATAACGCGCTCATCCGCGGCAGAACCAACGTCGGAGCGATCGTCGGCTCCATTACGGGCGTAGCAGGAAACCGCTCCAAGGTTCAGCACTGCACGGTTGGAGAAAACGTAACGGTCATCGGTTACCAGCGCGTCGGCGGTGTGATCGGAAATGCCGAAAACTACGTTACCGTTCAGGATTGTGTCAACAACGCAACCGTCAAAGCTCCCTTTGCATCCGCAGATGCCGATTTGAACGTTGGCGGAGTGGTGGGATATATCAACAATCGCATCCATATGGACCATTGCGTCAACAACGGAACCGTCATTGCGCGCCATGCGGATAAAGTCTATGTTGGCGGTATTACCTCAAACGGCAAAAACTGCACCATTCTCTACTGCATCAACAACGGAACCGTCATTGCAGACGACTGCGTGGGCGAAATTTGCATCGGCGGTATCGCCGCATGGCAGAGTGACAACCGCTTTGAGGATTGCGCCAATCACGGAACAGTCCTGGCGCGCGGTCTTGCGGGCATCAACGCGGGCGGCTTGGTCGGATACTACGGAAAGGATGACAGCACGGCAAACTCCATTCTCCGATCCTATTCTACGGGCGAGGTCACGGTCGAGCATTACGGGCAGACCTCCGAGATCATGGTCGGCGGTCTTGTCGGCAGAGCCTCCGCAAAAGCCGGCAATACGGACTCCTCTATCAAGGATTCGGTCTCTCTCACTGTTCCAACGGTGATCAACGCAACGCGCAAAACCTACGTTGGAAGCTTTATCGGCAAATACGTAGCGGATTCGATGACCTTTGAGGGCAATCTCGCGGCAGAGGGAACGGCTGTTGGCAGAAGCTCGGCTGTTTCTGACGTGAGCCATCTTTGCACGGTTGACAAAGCCGCGGCAGAAGAAGCTCTGGAAGCCTTAAAACAAGCCATTGCGGCACAATAAACGATATCCCCACAAGGGCTTTGCCCTTGTGGGGATACTGTTTTATAAACACTCCAAAAGCGCACTCGGTTTGGAAAGTAGCACGTCCGCACCATCGCGGAGTAGCTCCTCGCGTCCGCGAAAGCCCCAAAGGACACCGACCGTCTTCATACCGGCATTTTTGCCCGTTTGCATATCCACGCCCGTGTCACCAATATAAAGGCACTCTTCACGCGTGGCACCAAATCGGTTCA
>JAZQXI010000133.1:0-54664 GCA_045632805.1 Eubacteriales bacterium
CACAAAGTGCCTCGGGGGCGGGGGATTATTCATAATATAATAAAGATAACTTACTCGTTAGTTCCCACTGCTCCAACGTGCAAAATCATCAAGCGTCTGCTGCATCTCATCGGTTGCCTTCTTCATAGCCTGCTCGCTGGTGTATGCATCGTACTCCATATTTAAACGGGTGTCAATGGTGATGAGCAGCTTGTCGAAGTTACCCCACAAACCGTTCTGGGTGTAGAGCAGAGCGATGTCGTATACGAGAGAATTGCGGATGATATCCAAAGAGTTTGCAGAGGCGCTGTCCAAATGATTCTCCATGTACATGGTTCTTACGTAGTAAGCGTCCATGGTAGAATCCTGTTTCGCGGAATATGCTGCCATGATATCCATCATTCGCGCGGAGTACTCGATGTTTTCGCGGCGATAAGGAATGGTCCACAGATGTGCGCAGTTTTGGAAATAGACGGCATGATGGTAGTCGGCGTTTTCCTCATAGGTAGAAATCGGAAGGATACCGTATGCAAAGTCGATTGTCGCGGGATAGAGTTGCTTGCGAACGTCCCACAGGATAAAGTCTCCAAACAAAACCTGACCGTAAAGGAAGTTCCTTGCACGGTCGCCAGAAGCACCGTTGGGGATGTGGGGATTCCTGATCACGTTGAGACTGTTAAACAGATACTCGTAAACCTCTTTTGCCTCATTGGAAGTGATGGAGAAGTAGGGATATCCGTCCTCATTCTTGGTGATACGAAGGCCTGCACCGTAGTAGTAGTACAGAGGAGATGCCTGATACTCGAGGTAACCGATGATATCGCCCTTATCGTACGCCAGCTCACCGTCATCGTCCTTGGCGTCAACGGTTACACAGTTTGCGATCGTCAGCATGTTTTCAAGCGTCCAGGTGCCATCCTCCACCATTTGATAGGGATCGCTGAACTCCTCGTGCCCAAGCTTTTCGGCAATGGCTGTTTTCTTCTCGTTGAAAAAATCGATATTGAAGATCGTTGCCATGGTATTATCCATGGTAGAGATGTTCATGTCACCGCTGAGGAAATACAGGCTGTTTCCAATTGTTAAATCGCGGATCGAGTTTTGGTCAAAGCCGTCTCTTTGGAGATTCATGTATTGGGTATTGGTCTCAGCCTTCAAATCGGAAAGATATCCCGACATGGCGCAAATTGCAGCATCAATTGCCATCAAAATGGAAAGCTCAAAGGTTGTGCCGCCGTCAAAGAAGCTTGCCATCTCATCGAACTGGCTCTCCATAACCGAATCTTGATGCTTGATGATACAGTTGTAGTCTCTTTCGATCTCGTTGTTTCTCGCAATGACTGCATAAGAAAGCGCGTCCGCACCGCCTGTTGCAGGATCTACGTAGAAGTCCTCACACTTGAACGCGCCGTTACCGGTTCGATAATCACGCACAAAGGCTTTGTAGACGTAGCGGTTCATGTTGATCTTTTCGGGGAGAGCATTCGGTGTGTCGCCTGCCTGACCGCCGTCAAATTTCCCCAAGTTCTGCTGTGTACCGTCGGAGAAGAGGATGATCAACTCTCCGTTTTCGTTGATCTTGGTGGAAACAACGGTGGGTTTGACCTCTTTGACGGGCGCTTTTCCCGCATTGCTTTGCGTGCCGTCGGAAAAATCAACGATCACGTCTCCCGCGGCGTCAATGGTGGTGGATTCCACCGTGGGAGCAGCGGGAGTCTCAACTTTTCCCATGTTCTTTTCTGTCCCATTGGAAAACAGGACGATCAATTCTCCTTGGTCGTTGATCTCCGTGCTTGTGACGGTGGGTGGGAGCATCTCATCGCAGGATGCGAACATTGGGATGAGCATTGCGACCACAAGGATACAAAGTAAAATTCTGGTTTTCATAAAAGTCTCCTTTCAAAGTGTTTTCGAACGGCAAATTGTTACCGTTCTGCAATTGTATTATACCATAAAATAACGCTTTTGTAAATAACTTAAAAAAATAGCGATTTTATAATATCCCGTCACGTAATCGGTAGCCCTTGCCGTAGACGCTTACAATCAGCGGTCGTGGATCGATTTTGAGCGCCCGTTTGTTGATCTCATGAATTTGTACTGTGAGATTGGAAATGCTTTTGTGCTCTCCCGTATAGCAAAGCGACATCAAATCGTCCGCACTTGTTTCCAGCGGCGCGCGGTAAAAAAGACAGCGTAAAATGCTGTGTGCGCGGGGTGAGAGGGGAAGAGGATATCCCATGTACACCGTTTGATCGGGAGTAAGCCCAACGGTCAACTCATACGTTTGATACGGGCGCTCATGCCAACCGCAGGTAACGCAAAATTCGTACGCATGCGAGCAAAGTGCGTTCATGTCATTCTCACGCAAAATGGCATCGGCAGGGAGCGAGGGAACACTGTTTGGCGAAACGATGACGGCGATCGGCATCTCCGCATAGCGTGTCCGTAACGCACGGCACAGCTCCTCGCCGCGTGCTTCGTCCGGAACACAATCGAGAATCACGCCACCCGTGTCGCGGCTGTCGGCAAGAAACAGTGCCGTTTCGGGAACGCCGCAAAGCAAATAAACCCCATGCCGATGCAAGTGCTCGGTCAGCGCACGGCAGACGTCGGGGCGTTCGGTGATTAAAAGTAACATGGTCAGTCTTTTTTGGCTTGATAATATTCCTCAAACAGATCGTTTGGGGTGCATTCGAGAATGTCGCAAATGGCTTTGAGATTTTCAAACTTGATGCCACTCGTTTCATTGTTAACGATGCGGTTGAAGTTCTGATAACTCAACCCCAACTGCATATAAAGCCAATATTTGGTTTTGCCTTTTTCTTTCAAGATCTCATTGATTCGAATATGCATGGTTTGTCCTCCATTATGTTATATATACATTATATAATGTGTAGATTTTTAAATCATAGACATTCAAATTATATAATGTATGCATTTGATAAGTGTGAAACCGAATATACACAGGGGATTGGTCATGTGGGGATTCACCGCTCAAGAGTAACTTTTGTGACCATTTTGTGGTCGTGGGTCCCAAAATGGTAGCGGGAGCTATTGTTCTGTCAGCACGCTAAAGTTTAAAATTAAGCAGAGGTTGTACTGCATAAAGGCTTTCGCCAAAGCACAGAGTACAAAAAAGGAATTGCTATGATCGCAATTCCAAATGAGGGTTTCATGATAAAAGTGGTGAAAGTTCTTGGAGAGGGCGTGGGAGAACCTTCTTTTAAGAAGGTTCTCCCACAAAACCCAAAACCTTTGCGTCTTCGTTGATCGGGCTTTTATCCTTGACCAACCATTTACTTGACGGAAGGGATGATTGGCTTATTGCTGCGGCTTTACAAAGGTTGCGGAGTTGATAACGGGGACATTATAGGGCTTGTCATTCGAGTTGGTCGAAAGCTCCGCCAGACCGTCCACGCTTTCCATGCCAAACACGACCGAGCCGAATGCGGCGTATTTGCCGTCCAGGCTGTAACTGTTGTTTGCGCTGGTTTCGTGTACAATAAAGAACTGCGAGGATGCGGAGTCCATATCGTAACCGTTGCGCGCCATAGAGATGGTACCGCGCACGTGCTTGAGGTTGTTTTCTACACCGTTTTCGGAGAATTCGCCCTTGATGTCCTCATCGGAACCACCCAAGCCCGTGCCCTCGGGGTCACCGCCTTGGACCATAAAGCCGGAAATGATGCGGTGGAAGGTTAACCCGTCGTAGAACTTTTCTCCCACGAGCTTCTGGAAGTTTGCGACCGTGATGGGAGCTTCGTCGGGATTGAGCTCGACCACGATGTCGCCATTGTATTTCTGTCCATTATCCGCGGTGTAGCTGACGTTGAGACGGACGTAGTTGGTGACTTCATCGGTGTCCACGTA
Organism: Eubacteriales bacterium; assembly: GCA_045632805.1. GTDB lineage: Bacteria > Bacillota > Clostridia > Oscillospirales > CAG-272 > UMGS1865. Next base: position 3,850 of record JAZQXI010000133.1, read on the forward strand.
ATCCTCGGGGGAAACCAGATGATAGATTGGGGCATTGTGGAAATAGGATACAAAAAAGATAATGACCGCCGCGATGACGATTACGCCTGCCAAACCGCCCATCATCATCCACATCAAGCGGTTTTCTTTCTTTTTCTTTTCGGCTTCCATTGCCGCAAGTCGTTGCTTATGCTCTTTACTTTGACTTGAATTTTTTGCCATGTTCAATACTCCTTTTCAAACAACTATCATAAATTGTATCAAAAAAACACCTGCTTGTCAAGGTTTTCGCGCGGATTGAGAAATAATTTACAGACGGAGCGGATAAGATAATATAAATAATGGTAGAAAAAAAGGGGGAGCGGCATGAAGACGTTACCGTGGGAGCGGATCGCGGCGATTTTGATCTGCATTGTTTTGGGGGGCGGAATTGGTTTTGTTCTGTTGCGGTATGCGTTTCCGATCCTGTTGCCGTTTCTTTTGGCATGGCTAATCTCTTTGCCGTTGAATCCGCTTTCCAAGACGATCGCAAAGCGCTTTCACTTGCCGCAAAAGCTGTGCGCAGGAATTTTGCTGACGGCTTGTGTGGCACTTGGCGCGTGGGGCTTGGTGGTACTTGCGTGGCGCCTGCTTTTGGAGGCGGGGCACTTGGTCGAACAGCTTCTTTCGGGCGGAGGACTCTTTGACGCGATGGAGCGTGCCATGCTGTGGTTGGAAGAACTTGGTGCATCTTTCCCGTTTTTGCACCGAGGAGACGGGAGCTTTCGAGATGGCGTTTATGAAATGCTGCGAGAGCTTTTGTCGGGGCTTTTGTCCTCTGTCAGCGCATCTCTCCCATCCTTGGCGGCGGGGCTTTTTTCGGCACTTCCCACCGTGTTCTTCGTCGCTGTCATCAGTATTTTGGCGGGATATTATTTTTGCGCGGATGGAGAACGCATCAAGCGCACGTTGCTATCCCTTTTGCCTGTTTCTCTTCAAAATCGCCTTGCAACATGGAGAGAAAGCGGCAGAGGTGTGTTCAGAGCCTATCTCAAAGCGTACCTTTTGTTGCTGCTTCTGACCTTTTCGCTTCTTTTTGTAGGGCTGTGCGTCATTGGAATCTCTCCGGCTTTTTTAATTGCGCTTTTGGTCGCATTGTTAGACCTGCTCCCCGTGATCGGCGTGGGAACGGTGCTGGTGCCGTGGAGCTTGATTGTATTGATACAGGGAGAGTATTATATAGGGTTTGGGCTTTTGATCCTGTATTTGATTGTGGAGCTGGTGCGGCAGATTGCGGAGCCGAAGCTGTTGGGGAAGAGTCTGGGACTTCATCCCTTAATGACGCTGTTTGCGACCTATGTGGGCTTTTATTGCTTTGGACTGTTGGGAATGATTTTGGCGCCTATTGTCGCGGTGCTATTCAAAAGTATCTTTACAGCGATAAAAACACAGCAGAAAAGCAACGCACCGTGATCGCGCGAATCCTGCAATAACAGTTATGATCAAACTTTTTCAAAAGTTTGATCATAACTTTCGTTGTCGGGATGGCGCAAACATAGTGTGTTGCCATATTGTAAAAACCGAGCCAAGCAACAGACTCTCTGCGCTCGGCTTGGTTGCGTTATTTCTTTTTCTTAGCCGATGGTTTTATCGGTCGTGATGCTGTTTTCGTCGTACGGGTCAGCTTTTCCGCTTTGCGCAAACCTCTTTGGGAAGTGTCTTTACGCGGCTTTTTCTCCGCACTGCGGTCTTTTGCGTAGTGAGATGAAGCATGACCGCTTTTTTGCGGCGCGTGCGTGCTTTTGCGAGCGGGAGCGCCACCGGCAGGACGAACCAGACACTCGGGACCGTATCCGATCAGGTCGGTTCTGCCCTCGCGTGTGAGAGCTTCCCGTACAAGATCCGCGTTTTGCGGGCGGTTGTATTGGAGAAGCGCGCGCTGAAGTTGCTTTTCGTGGTAGTCGGTCGCGACGTAGACCGCTTTCATGTTCAAGGGATTGATCCCCGTATAATACATGACCGTTGATGCGGTTCCCGGGGTGGGGTAGTAGTCCTGCACCTGCTCAGGCGCATAGCCGTTCTTTTTGAGACACACGGCAAGCTCGATGGCTTCCTTGACCGTGGATCCCGGGTGGCTGGACATCAGGTAAGGAACAAGATACTGCTCCTTGCCCAATTGATGTGTGATGTCAAAGAATTTTTTGCGGAATCCTTCGTAGACCTCGAAATTTGGCTTTCCCATGCAGGAAAGGACAGCGGATGAGCAATGCTCGGGCGCGACCTTGAGCTGACCGCTGACGTTATCGCGGACCAGTTTGCGGAAAAAGGCATCGTTCTGATCTGCCATGAGGTAGTCAAAGCGAATACCGCTCCGAATAAAGACCTTCTTAATGCGAGGGAGTGCTTCGATCTCCTCGATCAATGTCTGGTACTCGGTGTGATCGACCTTCAGATTGGGGCATGGCTTGGGAGCGAGACACTTGCGGTTGGCGCAAACGCCGTCGGTCAGTTGCTTGTCGCAGGCGGGATAGCGGAAGTTTGCGGTAGGTCCTCCCACGTCATGGATGTACCCCTTAAAATCGGGAAGCTGTGTGATCTTTCTTGCTTCCTCGACCACGCTCTTGATGCTGCGCGAACGCACGGTGCGTCCTTGATGAAAGGCAAGCGCGCAGAAGTTGCAGCCCCCAAAGCAACCGCGATTGTGTGTGAGTGAGAATTTGACCTCTTCAATTCCGGGAACACCGCCCACACTTTTGTAGGAGGGATGATAGTCGCGCATATAGGGAAGTGCGTAGACGCGATCCAGTTCCTCGCGCTCCAGGGGCGGCATCGGCGGATTTTGCACCAGCATTTTGCCGTCGTAAAGCTCGCAAATGGCACGCCCGTTGATGGCGTCCTGATTTTTATATTGAATTCCAAACGCTTCGGCATAGACGCGTTTGTCGGTTTTCAGTTCATTATAATCAAAGGTCGCTGCCACCTCATAGTGGACGGGATCTTCGGGCTTGCAAAGATAAGCGCATCCCCTGACGTCGCGGATCTTTTTGATGGGAACACCTCGGTTTAACAATTCCGCCAAACGCAAGAGGATCTTTTCTCCCATGCCGTAGGTGAGAATATCCGCCATGCTGTCCACAAGGATCGAGCGGCGAACCTTGTTGTCCCAATAATCGTAGTGCGCAAAGCGGCGCAAGGATGCTTCAAGACCGCCGATGATCACGGGGACGTCACCGTATGCCTCACGAATGCGGTTGCAGTAAACGATCAAGGCGCGGTCGGGACGCTTACCCATCTCTCCGCCGGGGGAGTAGTAGTCAAAGCTGCGGCGCTTTTTGGCGGCGGTGTAATGCGCCACCATACTGTCGATGTTGCCGGAGGTTACAAGAAAGCCGAGTCGGGGCTTGCCGTATTCGCGAAATGCATCACAGCTTTTGTAATCGGGTTGGGAAAGGATCGCAACACGGTAGCCCGCATTTTCAAGTACGCGGGAGATGATAGCAACGCCAAAGGACGGATGATCGACGTAAGCGTCACCCGTTACGTATACAAAATCAGGTCTATCCCAGCCTCGCGCTTCCATATCCGCGCGGCAGAGCGGTAAAAAATCCATTTTGCGTTCCTTTCGTGATATGTTAATGTTTTGAAATTTTTGTCAGACCCTTTTGAAACAGGGAACGCCCCCTAAACCTTTCACCGCATGAGTGATGTTTGCGTTTCCAATGAGGGAGTAAAACCTTTTACAGTGAATGGTTTTGGAGATGGGGCTTGGGGAGGGAGCTTTTTCAAAAAGGTCCTTCCTCAAAACCTTCCTCTTGACCTCTCTCGTTCCCCTCTTCATACGCCTTGATCCCTTGCATACCTCCAACGGTTTTAAAGCCGTCGATCTCACCGCGTTGCATCGCACCGAAAATGCGGTAGCGAAGCCCGTTATGCTCACGGTCAAGGCGCGCGAGAAGCTGCTTCATTTCCTCACGCTGCGTATTTCCGTCTGCAGGGCAAGGGGATTTGATCACGGGGAGGGCGACCTTGGATGAAAAATAGCGCACCTCTTTTTCGGGAAGATAGATCATCGGGCGGATCATGCGCAGATCCATCCGTGAGAGGTACGTAACGGGTGAAAAGCACCCCAAACGCCCCTCGAAGAAGAGATTGAGCATAAAGGTCTCCACGGCGTCGTCAAAATGATGACCGAGCGCGACAACGTTGCATCCGATCTCCTTCGCGGCGCGATGCAACGCACCTCTGCGCATTTTGGCGCAAAGCGAGCAGGGTGATTTTTCTTTTCGGACGTCAAAAATGATCTTTGCGATCTCGGTGCGCGTAATGTGGTAGGGAACGTTTAACTCGTCACACAATGCCTGTATAGGGGCAAAATCCATGCCGCCTTCAAACCCCATGTCCACTGTTATAGCGTGAAGCTCAAAGGGAACAGGATAAAAGCGGCGCAATTCCGCCATGGCGCAGAGCAAGGTCAGGGAATCCTTTCCTGCCGAGACGCCCACGGCGATGCGGTCGCCCGCTTGAATCATGCCGTAGTCATCCAACGCGCGGCGCGTATAGCTTAAAATTCGTTTGATATGTTCCATAATTTACGGTAAGAAGAGAACTCCCGCAGGAGTTCTCTTCACACTTTCTGTTTGATTAGCCCTCGATCAGATCCTCGACGGTCAGTTCTTCTGCTTTGGGTTCTTCATCGTTATCGATATCAACGGTCAGCTTTTTGATTGCGCGAAGCTCGTAGATCACGCCTGCGGTAAATGCTGCAACAGCGGTGAATGCGACCGATGCGACGACCCATTTTGCAATAGTGCTTTTTTTCATTGGTAGATTCTCCTTTATAAATATAAATTATTGTTGATTAAGGTTATTTTTTGCGCCAAGCTGCGAAATTAGTCGGGGAAGGCGCAGGTGTCATAGATTTTTTGTGCTTCGTCGGTTAAGATCCGTTTGCTTGACTTTTCTGACACAGCTTTGTAAAGAAGGAGCGGGGCAGTTAGCTTGAGCGACGGTGATGCGCCTTTTACGGCATCCACCAATACCGCACACGCTTCGTGCTCGCCGTCCGCGTGAACAAAGGTCATCCGCTTTGGCTCCAAGTGTGCTGTGTGCATAGCATTCAAGAGGTCGGTGAATCGATCGGGACGCCAAACACAGACAAAATGCCCGCCGTGCTTGAGAAGCCTCGCGGCACAATCACAAAAATCTTGGATCGTTCCGTGTACCTCATGCCGTGCAATATATTTTTCATCGTGGACGTTTCGCTTTCCCGACGTACAGGTCATATACGGTGGATTGGAAAAGACCAACGGCACTTCTCCCCCGATGTCACATGGGCGCAGATCGCGCAGATCACGGCAAAGAGACGTGAAACGATCGGAAAGACCGTTGATCGCGGCATTTCGTCCCATCAATTCGGCAAACGGCTCTTGAACTTCCACCGCCGTGATACGACCGACCTTTTCTTTGGTAAGGAGCAAAAGGGAAATGATTCCTGTTCCTCCCCCAAGCTCCACCGCATGGGAAAGCCTTTGTGGGCGGACATATGCGGCGAGCAGGTAGGCATCGGTTCCAAAGGTCAGTCCGTTTTTTTTGCGGATCAAGTGCAGCCCCTCGTTTACCGTGTCAAGACTCTCGTCGGGCAAAAGAGCGGAAGCATATGGGCTTTTAGCGGTTGGTTCCTGCGTCATTGCTTCCTCCTTATGTGATACAAAGGTCAAAAATGGCAAAAGCGAAGCAAGTCGGAAAAACACCGGCTGCTTCGCTCTTGGATTGCAAAGATGTATTATGCTTCCTGGGGAGCGCCAACCGGGCAAGCCTCAGCACAAGCACCGCAAGATACGCACTTATCTGCGTCGATATCGTACTTGCCGTCACCCTCTGCAATTGCATCCATGGGGCAAGCCTCAACGCAAGCGCCGCATGCTACGCAATCATCACTAATCTTGTATGCCATGTCTCAATACCTCCTGATATTTTTGTAGGACAACTATATTGTATCATATTTTTTTTGATTTGCAACTGTTTTTTTGAATTTTCCAAAAAAAATTTCGATCTTTTTTTGAAAGACGACTTTGATTTTGGAAGAAATGGAAAAACATGGTTTTTAATCTGCACTTTCTTCGGGATCCTTGGCATTCGCTTCCTTTTGGGACGCTTGCTTATCGCGCGAGAGGAGCGTTACGTGATCGCGGTGATATTGCTTTGGAGGCGCATCGGGGGTGTCCTTGAGAGACACGCGGATGGTTCCCGCCAGAGGATTGGAAGAAATGACAGTGCCGATTCCGTCCTCGGTTTTGACCGTGGAATGGATTGCGGGCGTGAGCCTGTTTTCTGCGGCATAGACCTCGGTCTCAAAGCGCAGGCAGCACATGAGTCTGCCGCACATACCCGAAATTTTCGCAGAATTGAGCGAGAGTCCTTGCTCCTTTGCCATTTTGATGGAGACCTGCGCAAAGTCGGGCAGGAAGGTGGAGCAGCAAAGTGGTCTGCCGCAAGCACCAAAGCCGCCCAGCATCTTTGCTTCGTCGCGAATGCCGATCTGGCGCAGCTCAATGCGAGTGCGGAATACCGAAGCCAGATCCTTTACCAGCTCACGGAAATCGACGCGTCCTTCGGAAGAGAAGTAGAACAGGAGCTTGGAGTTATCGAAAGCATACTGCGCCTCGATCAGCTTCATATCCAGCTTATGCTCTGCGATCTTCTTTTGACAAATGCCAAACGCTTCCGTTTCTTTTTCGCGGTTTTGCAGATTGTGCGCAATATCCTCGGCGGTTGCCACACGCAGGATAGGGCGCAAAGGGGTAACGGTCTTGCTGCGTTCTACCATGCTGTTTCCAAGACAAACGTCTCCGAATTCAGGACCTCTCGCGGTTTCGACGATGGCGGAATCTCCGATCTTCAGCGTGATGCCGTTCGGATCGAAATAATACATTTTTCCTGCCGAACGGAAACGGATGCCGATGACTTCGATTTTCTCCTCTTCCGAAGCGGGAGCGGTGGCGATGATATCCGACTTGAGAAGATCCATTCCCTCGGGAATGGCAACCTCTTCTTCGGTTTCTTCTTTTACAATGGGAGCGGGCTTTTCGGGAGCGGCGTTGAGAACGATTTTTGCGCGCCACTCTGCCAGCTCTTTTTCTTCCTTGGGATCGCCGTAGATATCATCCTTTTGGGTCAAATGCTCGGGGCGGTGCTTTTGAGTGCGGCGGTCATTCTGCTTTTTATCCTTGTTGTCCTTGCCGTCGCGCCGATCATTCTTTTTGTCGCGATTTTTGCGGTCGTTTTTTTTGCCGCCCTCACGGCGTCCTTCTTCTAAGGATTGCTTGTTGGGCTTATCTGCGCTTTGCGCAGGCGTCGAAGCTTGTACGACTGCCTCATTCTCTTGATTTTGTACGGCATTTTCGTTGTGCGTCTTGCCGTGGTGATGGCGCTTTCCGCCTCGGTGACCGCGGCGACGTGCATGTCCTTCCTTTCCGCCTTCGGCGTTGCTTTTAGCCGATTCCAAAGGGGTGGGAGCGGGACGGTTATTTTCTTCCATAGTTCTTTGTTTCCTTTCTTTCCCATACACTCAATATGGGAAGCTATCGCAATGCCTTACTGCAGCAGTCCGCAATCGTTTGCCATGGCAACGAGCGTCAGGCGGACGTTTGCGTTGAGTCGTAATTTGTCAATGGTATTGCTCACACTGTCACAAAGTGAGAGCAGAGCGGGGGTGGTAAAGGCGTACGCTAGGGAGCAAGCCTCTTCGCGATCCGAGAAGAAGCAGAGCGGGGCGTTTTCTGTTTGCTTGCAAAGCAACAGATCACGCAGGCAGAGCAGAATTTCGTTGCACTGTACGGTCAACTCATCGCGCTTGGTGCCAAGCGTATTCAAAAAACGAAGTGCCGCCGCGCTGTTTCGCTTGTGGCTGCAAAGGGAGACAAATTCCCGTGCCGCACGTCGGCGTTCGACAATCGGCTTGTAAAGCTTGGGATCAAGGAGCGCAATCGCGCGTCCAATGCTACCATCTGCCGCCGTTACGATCTCGGAAAGCTCCTCTTGCGGCATCTGTTTGGCTTCGGGAACACAAGATTTCAGATGCTCCAAGATGCGAACGGGGTCGATTGGCTCAAGCCGTCTTGTGGGAGCGCGGCTGCGAACGGTCTCAAGGAGTGTTGCCGTACTTTCGCAAAGCAACAGAAAAAGAATGTACGCGGGCGGCTCTTCTAACGTCAAAAGAAGGGCGTTTTGCGCCTGCACCGTCATCAGATGTGCTTCCTCGATGATGTAGACCTTGGTGCCGATGTCGTTGGGCGCGATATATACGTCGCTTTTCAAATCTCGCACGGCTTCTACGCCAAGCGTTGCCTTGTCGCCGCGGTTAATATAGATCACGTCGGGAGAATTTCCGTCAAGGATTTTTTTGCAAGCGGGGCATTGCATGCAGGGGAGTGGGGAATGTGTGTCGTTTTGGTGTTCGCAAGCCAAAGCGGCGGCAATGCGCAGAGCCAGCATGTGCTTGCCGCTACCGCGCGCGCCTTCCAGAATATAAGCGTGAGACAGGCGGTGCGAGGCGATATCCGCTGCCAGAGAGCGGCGCAATTCGTCATTGCCGATCACATCGAAAAAAGCTTCTCGCATTCTGTCTCCTTTCCGTCGCCCAAGCACTTGCGGCATGCGTTTGAATCGACATCTTACTCCATTTTAATTATAACAGTTTTTTGTGCGATTGTCAAGACGTCGGTATTTGCATTTCACACATTTTTAAAGGAAATTTTTGAAAAAAAGATGCCTACCGATTGACAGCGGAACGAAAATAGGGTATAATAAAACAGGATGCCGAGCATTCGGCTGTTTCCAAATTCAAAAAAGGAGATCAAGAGCATGGTAGTAACGAAAAAATCCATCATCGGCGATATTCTGGACTACGATCCCGAAACCGCCCAGTTCTTTTTTGCCATTGGCATGCATTGCCTTGGCTGCCCTGCTTCCAGAGGCGAGTCCGTTGAGGATGCTTGCGCCGTACATGGCACTGACGCAGATGCGTTGATCGAGCAGATCAACCGTTTCTTGGCGGCAAAGAAGTAATAAAAAAGAGAGGATGCGTTGGGGATGTTCATGGATTTGACCGACCCCGACGCATTTTCATCATTTCAAAGAAAAAAGGAAGGACTTGGGAAAGGATGCAGACCGTTATCAGCGAGGGAGGTCGCCTTTACAGCGCCGTTCCGCATATTGCAAAAGGCGCACGCGTGGCAGATATTGGCACCGACCACGCCTATCTGCCCATTCATTTGGTCAAAGAAGGGATCGTCAAAGAGGCGCTTGCCGCAGATATCAATCAAGGACCGATCGACAGCGCGCATGCCAATATTGCCGCGGCGGGTCTGGCGGATAAAATCCAAACACTCAAAACAGACGGGTTGCACGGGGTGGACGCATTCGCACCCGACCACATTCTCATTTTTGGAATGGGCGGAGAGCTGATCATTCGCATCCTGTCCGAGGCACCGTGGATCAAAAATGCAGGAATCAAACTGATTTTACAGCCCATGTCCCGTGCCCATCTGTTGCGTGCGTATCTTTTGGATAACGGATTTGCCATTACGGGTGAGACCCTGACCCTTGAAGATAAATACTATCAGACCGTTGTTGCCCGATACGAGGGGGAGACGGTCCAAAACGATTACAGCACCGAGGAATTGCTCATCGGTCGTCTCAACCTCCAAAGCAAGCCACCGCTTCTGCGCGGCTTTCTGGAGCATGAGATCGGTGTTTTAAAGGCAGTTCTTGCAGGGAAATCGAAGTCCGCGCGTGCGGATACGTCAAACGAGGAGACACTCCTTAGCATTTTATTGGAACGATTGGAGAAATGAACATGACGGTACGTGAATTGTATGCATTTTTGGAAGAAAAGATCCCGCGAGAGTTGGCCTGCGATTGGGACAATGACGGTTTGATGTGTTGCGCGGACGGTGAGCGAGAGGTTCACCGTGTCTTGGTAGCGCTGGATATGACTGCCGCTGTGGTTGATCGTGCCGTGAAGGAGGGGTATGACCTCATCGTTTCGCATCATCCTCTTATTTTTCGCCCTTTAAAGGCTTTGACACGCGGAGAGACGGTTGCGAGCAAGGTGATCACTTTGCTTTTGGCGGGCGTTTCCGCGATGAGCTTCCACACCCGTCTTGACGCGGTGACGGGAGGCGTGAACGACGTACTTGCCGAGCGCTTGGGACTGATGGACGTCGAGCCCTTTGGAGAAAACGGTGAAACCATCGGCCGCATTGGGACTCTTGCATCGCCCATGAGCGCTGAGGATTTTGCCAAGCTTGTCAAATGCGCAACGGGCGCGGAATACGTGCAGCTCAGCGACGCAGGCATTCCCGTGCGCCGCGTAGCACTTCTTGGCGGCGGTGGAGCGGGAGATCTTCCCGCAGCGCGTGCCGCGGGAGCGGATACGTATCTGACGGGGGAACTCAAGCACGATCAACTCACCGAAGCTCCCGAGCGAGGCATGAATCTGATCATGGGCGGACATTTTTATACCGAAAATCCCGTTTGCGAGCATATTGCCGAGCTTTTAAGGGAAGCGGATCCCACCTTGGAAATCATGGTTGTCAACAGCAACCCCGTACGATTTGTTTGAACACGAAGAAAGGAACCATATCATGACCTACGTAATGTCCGATATTCACGGCAACTATCAAAAATTCCGCGCGCTCCTCTCCGAGATTTCCTTCAAAGAGGATGACGTGCTTTATATTCTGGGTGACCTTGTCGATTACGGTGACGAGGCAATGGAACTGATCGAGGACGTAAGCATTCGTCTTAATGTCTATCCCGTAGCGGGTGAGCATGATTTCCTTGCCGCGCGGATGCTCCACGGCTTTGACAAAATGCTCAAAAGCGGCGCAACGCCCGACGCGGAGTACGTCGCCGAAATGACCGCATGGGTCAAGGACAGCGGCGCTCCCACACTTGAGGGCTTCCGCGCATTGGATGCGGAGGGGCGCGAGGGCGTGTTGGATTATCTGAGCGAAATGCCCCTTTTTGAAGAGGTCGAGGCAGGAGGAAAGTCGTACGTTCTGGTGCATGCGGGCATCGCGGATTACGATCCCGACTCCGACCTTGAGGACTATCTCCCCGAGGACTTTTTCTCCGAGCCGCTGGACGCGTCTTATGAATTGATCGAGGGAAAAATTGTGATCGTTGGTCACGTTCCCACAAAAAGCGGTAAGATCGAGCGTGGAGAAGGCAGTATCTTCATCGATTGCGGTGCTTGTGAGGGCGGCAAGCTTGCTTGCCTTTGCCTTGAGACGGGCGAGGAGTACTACGCCTGATGCAAAAGAATGACGTTGTAACCCTTTGCATCGAGGAGATCAACAATCTCGGCTTTGGAGTCGGGCATCTGCCCGACTCCAAAGGGCGGGGACAGGTTGTTTTCGTCAAGGATGCGGTCACGGGGGATGAGTTGGATGCACGCATCATCAAGGTGACCAAACACTATCTCGTCGCACGCATTGAAAAGCTCCACAAGCCCTCGACTCTGCGTTGTACAGAGGAGGTTTGCCCCGCGGCGGGCTGCGGCGGTTGTGTTTACCGCCATATTACATACGAGCATGAGCTTACCCTGAAGCGCGATTACGTCAAAAACGCATTTCGCAAGGCAGGGCTTTTTCACGTTGAGGTCGAGGACGTTCTCACCACGGGAAAGCTGACGGGATACCGCAACAAGGCGCAATATCCCGTTGCAAACGGCAAGAACGGCATGCAGGCGGGCTTTTTTGCTACGGGTACGCACCGTTTGGTGCCCGTCCTCGATTGCCGTCTCCAGCCTCCCGTTTTTGGAGAGGTCTTGCACGAGATTTGCGCGTTTTGCGACCAAAACGGTATCAAGGCATATGAGGAAGAAACGGGAAAAGGCTTACTGCGCCATATCTATTTGCGCCGCGGAGAAGCGACGGGGGAGATTATGGTCTGCCTTGTAATCAACGGGACAAGCATTCCGAATGAAGAGAAGCTTGCACAGCGTCTTTCCGAACGCTTCCCGCAGATCAAGAGCGTCCTGCTCAATACCAACACCGCAAACACCAACGTGGTGCTGGGAGAGCATTACCGCCGGCTTTTGGGGCGGGAATGGATCGAGGACCGTTTATGTGGACTTTCGTTCCGCCTCTCCGCGGGCGCGTTTTATCAGGTCAATCACGGCGCATGCGAGCTGCTTTACAAAACGGCAATGGAGAGAGCCGCGCTGACGGGTGGTGAGACGGTGTTGGATCTTTATTGCGGTATCGGTACGATCGGTCTTTCGATGGCGCACAAGGCGGGAAAGATCATTGGAATTGAGATCGTGGAGGAGGCTGTGAAACGTGCCTCCGAGAATGCCGCGCGCAACGGTGTCAAAAACGCGTATTTTTATTGCGGAGACGCCTCAAACGCCGAAAAGCTTTTGGAGAGTGCCGAGGCGGCACACGGCGACGTGTCGGGGGCGACGGTGATCATGGATCCGCCGCGCAAGGGATCGACGCCGGAATTGATCGAGTATCTCGCGCGCCGAGGCTTTGAAAAGATCGTTTACGTCTCCTGCGGACCCGATACGCTTGCACGAGATTGCGTGCTGTTCGAAAAGTTGGGATATCAGATTGGGACTGTAACGCCGGTGGATATGTTCCCGAGGACGGGGCATGTTGAGACTCTTGTTTGTCTGACGAGAAAATGAACAACAATCGGCTTAAAATGGGCAAAATCAAGCTGTTTTAAGCGATTTTGAGATAAAAAATCAAAAAATCGGTGTGCAAAAACAAATAATGCCCCAATTTTGCGTTGGGATAAATAATGATTTTGAGCAAAGCTCGAAAATACAAATTACAGCAGTGCAGTATAACATATCGAAGAATTTAGGAGTAAAAATAATGAAAAAAATTGTTCTTATCGGTGATTCTATTCGGATGGGCTATGACAAATACATCAAGGACGCATTGAGCGATACTGCCGAGGTGTTTTATCCTTCTGAAAATTGCAGATTTGCAGAGTACGTTTTGCGCTATGCACACGAATGGAAGAAAAACGGAAATTGGGGCGATGATGTTGACCTTGTCCATTGGAACGCAGGACTTTGGGATGCATTGGAGCTTTTCGGTGATGAGCCGCTTACATCGTTATCTTATTATAGAGAGGCAATCATTCGAATAGACAAAAGGCTTCGTATGCTTTTTCCAAAAGCTAAATTTGTGTTCGCGACCTCAACCAATGTAAGCGAAAAAATGGCAGCACCTGAATTTATGCGGCACAACGCAACCATAGAGAAATACAATACCGAGGCTCTTTGTGCTTTGGCGGGCACTGATACCGTCATAAATGATCTTTTTTTGCTTACATCAACTGTTCCCGATTCTTATCGTTCAGACTGGGTCCATTTTTATACTCCCGAGGGCACAGAATTGATTGGCGGAAAGGTTTTATCGGTAATATGTGAGCTTCTATCTATCAGTCCTAACGAGGTAAATATAAAAAATTTCCAGCCTGAGCGTTATTCCGGAAGCAATATTGGATATTGAATTATACCTTTTGGCTTTTCAACCCCCGTTTTTGGCACAAAAATATACCTTTTGGAGTCTTGACCCACGTCGAGTCCGTCGTGTGTCTGACGCGGTCAGATAAAGCGATATGATATAACGCTATACGGCGCGTGAAGATTCCTTCGCCGTGCCATCCTCGGGCAAGGCAAACTCAGCGTAATACCAAAAGCGACTTTTGAGCAAAGCTCAACACTCTCATTTACAGATGTTTAGCATAACATGAAGAAAGAGGCGTAAAAAAATGATACATTCTTTTTTAATTATCGGGCAATCGAATATGGCGGGGAGAGGTTTTTTTGCCGATGCAGAGCCTTTGGATACCAACGGCGGCAGATTAAAGGTTTTGCGCAACGGAAGATGGCAGAAGATGTATCGTCCTGTTAACCCCGACAGACCTTTTTCGGGCACATGCCTTGCAGAAAGCTTTGCAAAAGCATATTCGGACGAACACCGGGACGTGGATGTTGGCATCATTCCCTGCGCAGATGGAGGTACATCGCTTGATCAATGGCAGAAGGGTAGCTTGCTGTTTGATAACGCGATAAATTGTGCAAGACTTGCAATGAGAACCTCACATCTGGTAGGAGTTCTTTGGCATCAAGGCGAGGGGGACTGTGATGAAGCACTTTATCCGTTATATTTCAATAAGATAACCGCCATTATGAACGCCTTGCGAAGCGAATTGGGTATATATAATCTTCCAATCGTTGTTGGTGGGTTAGGGGACTTTTTGAAGGATCGTTTGGAAAGCCCCGCCCTCGCCAATTACACACGTATAAACCAAGCATTGATTCAATTTGCCGAGCGTACATCCCATACTGTGTTTGTTTCTGCTGAGGGGCTTACGTCTAATCCCGATAACCTGCATTTTAACCATCAGTCCTTGCAGGAATTCGGCTTGCGGTATTACGACGCCTTCAAGAGGGTGGAGGATAAAACCCGTATTTTTGACGAAAAAAGTAAAATGGATGACGCAATACGCACCGAAATGGAATTGCTATAAATAACCTTTTGGCTTTACAAGCCCTGTTTTTGACCGTTTTTTATACCTTTTGTACTCTTGACCCATGTCGAGTCCGTCGTGTGTCTCACACGTCGGATCGACAACTAAGTTCGCCTTCGGCGAGTGAAGTTGCTACGCAGTGAAGTTTCGGCTACCGCCGAAGTGAAGTTTGCGCCACGAGTGGCGCAAGTGAATGGTAGTTTAGGGCGAACTTAACTTCACTTTGCGACAAAGGAGCAAAACTTCACTGTGAGGAAATTTGCAGAGCAAATTGACGAACAACTTCACTACGAGCGTTAGCGAGTAACTTCACCTTATCAGGCTTCACCAAAAACCAAAAAGGAGAACAGTAATGAAAGATTCAGAACTGCGAACAAGAGCAAAAGCTCTTGCTCTACATATAATCGCTGTCTGTGATGAAGTGGATACTCGCAAAGGCAGAGGGGTGCTTGTAAATCAAATAGTAAGAAGCGCAACCTCTATCGGCGCTAATATTCACGAAGCCAACTATGCCGCAAGTAAAGCGGACTTTATAAACAAATTTCATATCGCATTGAAAGAGTGCGGTGAGACAGAGTATTGGATCGAAATGCTTGTTGGTTCAAATGCAATCAGTGAACAAATAGCAAAAGACCTTTTGCAAGAATGTGGTGTTATCCGCCGTATGCTTGTGAAATCCATCACCACCGCAAAGGAAAACGGTTAAGGACAAATGTGAGTTTTGAGCAAATCTTAAAAGTTCGTTTTACAGCAATGTGATATCTTTTTAATCATTCAAAAAACTTTATGGATTTTTCATTGACAATTTTTTTGAGGTTTGCTATAATGGCAGTATCCAATGGATCCATATAATCATTATTATCAATAAGGAGATGTTTATGAAAACTTGCAAGTGGAACGAAACGCTCAAGGCGGATTCTTTTCGCGTATGTCTGAGCGAAAACGGCCGTGTTTTGGAGCCGACCGCAAACGGCAATCCCTTTTTGGGAGAAGCTTTGACTTTTGCGTGGGAAACGGTGAGAGACGGCGAGGTGGCACTTACGGTCACACTCCCCAAAGATTCTTTTTTGGATAGTGTTCTGATCCGCACAAGTGAGGATACCGCGCTGCAATACGTACGCCTTTTGGTGGACGGTGTCATGATGAGCGAGCACGTTGCCGAGACGGGAAAGACTGTTACAGAGCACACGCCGGAACTGATGGCAGGTGTTGTCGCAAACGAGGTGACGTTGCTCTTTTCCTGCGATTTTTCGGAGCTTTCTCTCTTATCCGTGGACCTTTACGGAAGTCACACGGAGCAGATTGATCTTTTCCCAATCCCCAAGAGTGTCTCTTTTGGAAAGGGAAGTCTTTCCGTGAGCCGTTTGACCTCTTACACGGTGTGTGCCGAGGCTGCTTTGGCGGGCAGGGTACTTTCCGATAAGCTCTTTGACGCGGCAGGGGTTCAAGTTACCGAGACATTGAATGGAATTGTAAATTTTGTATTGAATCCCGCGATCCCTGCGGACGGTTACCGTGTGGAGGTGTGTGAAACGGGCGTTACGGTCTCGGCATCGAATGCGCGTGGATTTGTGATCGGTGTAGAATGCTTGATCAAGCTGATCGGGGACGGGGAAATCCCCGCGGTTACAGTCGAGGATGCTCCGTTTATGCCGTTCCGCGGCGTACACCTGATGGTTCCTTCCGTTGACGGCATGGATTTTGCCAAGCGGCTGATCAAAAACGTCATTTCTCCCCTGGGCTATAACGCGATCATTCTGGAATTGGCGGGGCTTGGCATGCTCTTTGATTCCCACCCCGAAATTTCTCAAACGGTGGAAGGAGCCATCGAAAAGAGTCTGCGCGGTGAGCTGCCTCCATTCCCGCACGGCGCATGTGTTGGCGGAGGTAAGGTTGTAGATAAGGCGACCTTGAAGGATTTTGTCGATTACATCCGCTCCTTTGGGATCGAGGTGATCCCCGAGGTGCAGAGCTTGGGGCACGTGCAGTTTATGACCTACACCTATCCCGAGATTGCCGAGATCGATCCCGATAAAGTGAAAGAAGTCGACATTCGTTTGGAGGACGCGCGTCCTGCCGACATTTATCCGCATTGCTACTGTCCCTCCAATCCGCGCTCGTATGAGATCCTTTTCGATATTCTCGACGAGGTTATTGAATTGTTTGCACCCTTGCAGTACGTTCACATCGGACACGATGAAGTCTACCAAATCGGTGTTTGCCCCAAGTGTCGTGGAACTGACCCCGCAAAGCTCTTTTACGATGACGTGATGCGAATTTACAACTATCTCGCAAAGCATGGAATCAAAACCATGATGTGGTCGGATATGCTCCAGCCCGTAACCGTGTACAAAACGTGGAGCGCCGCTTCCAAATTGCCGCGTGACATCGTGATGCTGGACTTTATCTGGTATTTCCATTTTGACAAGGACATCGAGGACAACCTCTTGTCGCAGGGGTACCGTGTGGCGGTCGGCAACCTTTACGCCAGCCATTTCCCGCGCTACGAGAGTCGTATTCGCAAGGAAGGGATGATAGGCGGGCAGATCTCCACGTGGGTTTCCACCACAGAGGAGGCGATTCAGAAGGAAGGCAAGTTTTATGATCTTTACATGGTGGCAGAGTTGTTGTGGGATGAACGCTACAGCCACCTGCACCGCCCGACTTATGACCGCATGATCGCAAAACGGATGCCTGTTACACGTGAACAGCTCAAGGGAATCTCCTACCCCTCTCTTGCAAAGGGAACAAAAAGAGAAGCCTTCAAGGCGCTTGATGATGCCCGCTTTGTTACTCCCAACGCAAAAACGTCATGCCGTAGCGTGATTTTTACGCACACGTTGCGCTCGCGTTACTCTCGCCTTCCTTGGAAGGAACAGGAGTGCGTGGGTTCTTACCGCTTGACTTATTCCGACGGTACGGTTGAAATGCTTCCCATCAAGAGCGGGCGCGAGGTCGGATACTTTGGAATGCGCCCGTGGGCGGCTTTGGAGCATCCGCTCTACCGTCACAACGGCTACACAACGTGCTATGAATGTGACCGCGAATTGAGCCTCGGGAAGGACGGCAAATTGATCACGCTTTACCGTTACGAGTATCTCTTGCCCAATGACAAGCAGCTCGTGTCGGCGGAATGGGTACAGGATAGCGGAGCAGGTATTCTGGAAGTGCTTGCTGTTGAGGGCGTTTGGAACGCGTAAATACGAAAACAGAAAGGTTTTTGGCATGACCGAGAAAGAAAAAAGAGATTTGGGGTTGTTATACAACGCCAATTATGATCCGGAAATTCAAGCAGAGGTTGCCGCATGCAATGATCTGTGCCACGAGTTCAATCAGATCAAGCCCTCGGCAAGAGCCGAACAGAAGGAGATTTTAAAGAAGCTCTTTGCCAAAATGGGTAAAGATCCCGTGGTCAATACGCCCTTTTGGATTGACTACGGCTATAATACCACGGTGGGGGACTACTTTTTTGCTAACCACAACTGTCAGATTCTGGACGGCGGCAAGGTAACCTTTGGCGATTATGTGTTCATTGCTCCCAACTGCACCTTTACCACGGCAGAGCACGCGCTTGACGTGGAGCAGAGAAACGAGGGGCTTGAGGTCGCGCTCCCCATCACGGTGGGCAACAACGTCTGGATCGGTGCCGGCACGGTGGTGCTTGGAGGCGTTACGATCGGAGACAACACGGTCATCGGAGCGGGAAGCGTGGTGACCAAGGATATCCCCTCGGGTGTGATTGCTGTCGGCGTTCCTTGCCGCGTGATGCGAGAGATCACCGAGGCGGATCGGGATAAGTATCCCAAGGCGCCGTAAAACATATTTGACGATAGACGAAACAAGTGGGGTTCTTGAAACCAAACGTACACTTTTTATTCACAAACGGAAAAGGAATTTTCTAACATGAAAACAGTCATTGCAATCGACTCCTTTAAGGGAAGTCTTTCCTCTCGCGAGGCTGGAGACGCTGTCAAAGATGCATTGTTCGCAGTTTATACAGACGCTATCTGCATTGTCAGCGCACTGGCGGACGGTGGGGAAGGAACAGTGCAGGCGATCGTTTCCTCTGTGGGGGGCGAGGTGTGCCGCGCGCGTGTCACGGGACCTTTGGGAGAGGTGCTTGACGCCGAATACGGTGTGATTTCCGATACCCGTACCGCGATCATCGAGATGTCAGCGGCGGCAGGGATCACGCTGCTGTCCCCCGCACAGCGCAACCCGATGTACACGACCACTTACGGCGTGGGCGAGTTGATTGTAGACGCGATCAAGCACCACGGTTGCCGCAAATTTGTGATCGGCATCGGTGGAAGTGCCACCAATGACGGTGGTGTCGGCATGCTGCAGGCGCTGGGATTCTCCTTTTTGGACGTTAACGGGAACGAGATCCCGCGCGGTGCGTGCGGTCTTGAAACGCTCTCAAGAATTGAATGTAAAGGAGCGCTCCCCTCGCTTGCGGAATGTGAATTTCATATCGCATGCGATGTGACCAATCCTTTGTGCGGTGAGCGTGGCTGCAGTGCGGTCTACGGTCCTCAAAAGGGCGCGACTCCCGAGATGATCGCGCAAATGGACCGCCGGCTTTCCCGTTATGCCGCATTGAGTGCGGAAGCCACGGGACGCACGATGGTGGATGTTCCCGGAACGGGTGCTGCCGGCGGCATGGGCTTTGCGTTCTTGACTTATCTTAACGCGACTCTGGAATCCGGTATTGATTTGGTCATGCGCGAGACGCGACTTGAGGAAAAGCTCCTTGATGCGGATCTCGTGATCACGGGGGAAGGGCGTCTTGACGGGCAATCCGCTATGGGAAAAGCCCCCGTGGGAGTTGCGCGTCTTGCCAAAAAGCACGGCAAGCCCGTTATTGCGTTTTCGGGATGTCTTGGGGATGGCGCGGAGCTTTGCAATGCGCACGGCATTGATGCCTTTTTCCCGATTTTGCGCACCGTATGCACGTTTGATGAGGCAATGGATCCCCAAAACGCCTATCGCAATTTGCGGGATTGCGCCGAACAGGTGTTCCGCCTGATGCGTGCTTTTGAAAACCATGAAACACAAGAAATACACCAATATTAGAATTTTACGGAGGATCAAGCCGTGAGAAAGCATCTGATTGTGGTCAGCGTGGATGCGCTGGTGTTTGAGGATCTCGAATACGCCCGTACGTTGCCCAATTTCGCGCGTCTTTTGGACGGTTGTGCGATGATCGAACGTGTGGAAACGATCTATCCGTCGGTCACGCACCCCGTGCATGCCACCATTCTCACAGGTGCCCCTGCGGGGGTTACGGGCATTGTCAACAACAGTATTTTCAAATCCCATTCACCCGACCTCGATAACAAGCAATGGTACAACTGTCTCTCTGAGATCAAGTGCGATACCATTCTGCACGCTGCCAAGCGTGCGGGGCTGACGACTGCGGTTTCCACGTGGCCTGTGACTGCTGACGGCGGTGACGTAGTCGATTATCTCGTTCCCAGCGCCCTGAATTACTATTTTGATGGGCGTGATGCGGATTATATGGACGTTTACCGCGAGCATGGCGCGAGAGAGGAGTTGATGGACATCATCGCTCTCGCCGTGGAGCGTTACGGCTACCGTGACAGACATCCCGAGTACGATCAATTTCAAATTTTCTGCGCCGCGGAAATCTTCAAGCGTTACCGTCCCAATCTATTGCTGACGCACCCGTCCGACGTGGATAGCAAGCGCCATCGCGGCGGTGTGTTCGGGGAATCGGTCAAGGAAGCGCTCCGAAACACCGATGAGTGGCTTGGAATTCTGCTTGACGCTGTGAAAGAAACGGGTCTTGAGGATCAAACCGATTTCGTCGTATTGAGCGACCATGGGCAGATCAATATCTCCCGTGTGATCTCGCCCAACGTCTATCTTGTTGATCGCGGATACATCACCTTAAGCGAGGATGGAAGCATCAAAGAATGGCGTGCGTATGTCAAAAGCACGGGAGCGTCGGCACAGGTCTATCTCCAAGATCCCGATGACACGGCGCTGAAAAACGAGCTCTATCAAATGCTTTCCGAAATGGCAAACGAGGGGATCTACGGCTTTGAACGTGTCTTTACGGCAAAAGAAGCCAAAGCGCTTTACGGCTTGTCGGGGGATTTCTCCTTCGTTTTGGAAACCGACGGCTACACGGGCTTTGGTGAGCGTCTGGTACGCCCCGTGGTCAGCGGCTTTGATCTCAACGACTACCGCTTCGGCAAGGGCACGCACGGACACGCGCCGCATAAGGGACCGCAACCTACGTTTTTTGCAAAAGGACCATCCTTTAAGAGTGGCGTTGTGCTTCCGAAGGGGAATATTCTCAACCATGCCCCCACCTTGGCGGCGGTTTTGGGAGTCGAACTGCGGGATGCCGTAGGAACTCCCGTTAAGGAAATTTTGACAGAATGGAAAGGAAAAAATTGATATGTGCTCCAAAGCATTGGCAAATCGGGTTGCGTGTCCCGTGCTGTACCGCACCAAAGACGCGAAATACGAGGAATCCATCCGACAGTACCAAGGATGTCCAACGCTTGCCATGACACGCGGCGGCAGGATCTATCTTGGATGGTACTCGGGAGGAACGACCGAGCCGCACATCGAAAACTATAATCTGCTCATCTACAGCGATGACGAGGGAAAAACGTGGTCAAAGCCGCTTTTGGTAATCCCGAGCAACAAGGAGCTGGGAATCCATGCTTTGGATATTCAGCTCTGGACTGATACGGAAGGAGCGCTTCACGTGTTCTGGGTACAGAACAACGCAAGTCCTGCCCCCAAGGATCTGCCACCAAGAGATCCGTTTCACCCCGTTACGGTCAACGACGGCTATCTGTTTGCGGATTTTACGCACGCACGTTGGGAAATGGTTTGTGAAGATCCCGATGCGCACGATCCGCAATTTTCCGAGCCGCGCTACCTTGGCATCGGCTTTTTGCGTTGTAAGCCCTTGGTACTGAAAAACGGCACGCAACTGCACTTCAATTACGATCAGATCGATCCGCGCTACGGCTATAGCATCACCTATGACGGCGGAAAGACCTACGAACGTCGCTATGGGGCAAAAAAACTGTTGACGCCCTTTGACGAGACCATGGCGTATGAATCTCTTGACGGCACGGTCCGCATGCTGGCACGCACCAAGCTTGGAGAATTGGGAGAAAGTCTTTCGCATGACGGTGGAAAAACGTGGGAAGAGGCTCGCCTATCCGGCATTGATGCACCTAACACACGCTTCTTTGTAGCACGTACTCCAAGCGGCAGACTCCTTTTGATTCGCAATGGCGATCGTGTCGACCGTAAAAATATGACACTCTCACTTTCTGAGGATGACGGTAAGACGTGGAAACATAATCTTTGCATTGATACGCGCGATCATGTTTCCTATCCCGATGCGGATTTTTACAGCGGGAGGATCTATCTGACCTATGACCGTGAGCGCACGGGGGCGAAGGAAATCTTGTTTGCAAGCCTTACCGAGGAGGATATCATTAACGGACGCGCTCCTACCATTCAAATCATCAGCAAGCCCTAAAGACGTTTTTTTGTATAATTTGACAAAAATATCGGGTGGGGATTGAAAACGGTACCCATCTGTGGTAGAATTTGGTCGGGTTCGTCGATTATTTTTGTATATTTGCGGAGGAAACGATGTTACTCAAGCACAGTGGCGGCTTTGAAGCACGCGACCCGTGGATCCTTTTCCATGATGGAAAATTTTATCATTGCTTTACAAAGGGGGCTGAGCGTCTCTGTGTCACATGCGCGGATACGCCCGAGGCCCTGATTGATGCTAACGAGGTATGTGTGTGGATTCCTGAGGCAGGACAGCCTTGGTCGTGCGAGCTGTGGGCACCTGAATTGCACGTGATTGACGGCGTGTGCTACATCTACGTTGCTTGTGACGATGGCGATAATTACCACCACCGCATGTACGTGCTGACCAATGATAGTGCCGACCCGCAAAAGCCGTACCGTATGCTTGGTAAAGCATCGGACGCGAGTGACAAATGGGCGATCGATGCTACGGTTTTGCATCATCCGAGCGGGATGTATATGATCTGGTCGGGATGGCATGGAGATGAGAACGTCTGTCAGAAGCTTTACATTGCCAAGATGAGTGACCCTTGCACAGTCTCCTCTCACCGCGTGATGATCTCCGCACCCGAATATGATTGGGAGAAGATGGACTGCGACGGAATCAGCCTTCCGTTTATCAACGAGGGACCTTGCGTGTACCAAAGCAATGGCAAGACCTATCTGTTCTATTCCGCGTCTGGCTCATGGGCAAATCACTATTGCATCGGACTGCTGGAGCTTTTGGGCGATGACCCGATGGATCCTGTATGCTGGCGCAAGCAACCGTTTCCCGCACTTTCCATGGAGGACGGTTGGAATGGTCCGGGGCATTGCTCTGTCACAACAGACGGGACACACGATTATATCGCGTTTCACACTTATGATGCGGGCGAGACCCGAGGTTGGGATCGCGTACATGCTGTGATCAGCCGTTTTTGCCTGGAGGACGGCAAGCTTGTTTTACTGAAATGACGATAGAAAGGGAAAAGACGATGGAAAAGAAGTTTGAAGTCAAAGGCATCTTGATGGATCTACTGTGCGCGGTCTGTGCCGGCATGATCGTCGGAACGGCGTATTATCTGTTCCAAAACAGCAACGGTTTTGCTCCGGGAGGTGTGGGCGGTCTTGCCACCATTACGCACCATCTATTAGGTGGACAGGTGGATTGGTCGATTCTGATGATCGCGTTCAATCTGCCGATCTTCGTCCTTGTCAGCGTGTTCGTCAACCGCAAGCTTGGCTTGATGCTCAGCCTTTATATGATTGTTCAATCGTCCATGCCGCAGCTCTATCCGCTTCTTGGCATCAACCCCTATTGTCTTGCCAACAATGCGGAGGATTTCAACGTGGTCTTTGCCTGCATCGCGACGGGTGTCATTTCGGGCTTTGGTTTTTCCCTGATGCTCAAGCACTTTGGGGCGAGCGGAGGTACATACGGCATTTCGGCGCTCATCAAAAAAGCACGTCCCGAGATGAACATCGCCTACGTCTCCTTTATCATGGATGCGAGCGTGGTTTTGATCGCGTTTTTCGTATACGGTATGAAAATTACTCCCGTTATTTGCACGCTTCTGAACCTGTTTATTGCCAACGTCATCGTTGATAACGGTTTGAGCGGCATCAAAAACGGATATAAATTCGAAATTATTACCGCACATCCCACCGATCTCGCCGCCGAATTGATGACGCAACTGAAGCATGGTGTCACCGAAATCGGCGTACATGGAATGTATTCCGACACCGACAAGTACATGCTGGTCTGCATCATCAACAAGCGCCAAATCGGTGAGATGATGAAGATCATCAAAAGCCACCCCGACACCTTTGCAAGCTTTGAAAAGGTCAACGAGGTGTTTGGAAACTTCAAACGAAAGGTTTGAAAGGGGCATGAAAAGCACACCGATACAGATCAACCCCGCCGATTTCCCGATGGAGTTTTGGGAACTGCTCAAGCGTGCCCGCGTATATGACAGCTCCTGCTCGCCCGAGGCGCGAGTCTATTATCTGGAAGCTGACGGCGGATACTATCTCAAAACCGCGCCACGGGAAACGCTTGCCAACGAGGCGCGCATGACACAATATTTTCATAAAAAAGGGATTGGGGCTGACGTGATCGATTACCGCTCCTTGGATCGCGACTATCTTTTAACCGCGCGTGTTCCGGGAGAGGATTGCACGCACGCCGCCTATCTTGAGTGCCCCGAACGCTTGTGTGACCTTTTGGGGGAGCGCTTGCGTATGCTCCATGAAATGGCGTACGAGGGGTGTCCCGTGATGCGTCGGATGGACGGTTATTTGCAAACGGTGCGCGAAAACCGCCTAAAAGGGCTTTTTGATCCCTCATTTTTTGTGGGATACGGAAACGAGACCGAACCCGAAGAGCTTTATCGGATCGCGATGCTGGGGGAGTCCAAATTCCAAAACGATACGCTTTTGCACGGGGATTATTGCCTTCCCAACGTCATGCTAAAGGATTGGCGCTTCAGCGGCTTTATTGACCTTGGGCAGGGCGGTGTGGGAGATCGCCACGTTGACCTTTTTTGGGGCGCGTGGACGCTTTTCTATAATTTAAAGACCGATGTCTACCGCAAACGATTTTTCGACGCTTATGGCAAGGACGCGGTCGATTTTGAGCGCTTGCGCATCGTTGCGGCGTGCGAGTGCTTTGGTTGATCAATGAGAAAAGGAGAGAATATGACGATCAGAAAAGCGGTGGAGCGGGATATTCCGCGCCTTGACGACCTTTTGTATCAGGTACATTTGCTCCATGCCAAAGGGAGACCCGATATTTTCAGAAAAGGAAATAAAAAATACACCGACGGGGAGCTGAAAGCGATCCTTGTCGATGAAAAAACGCCTGTGTTTGTCGCGGTGGACGAGTGCGACCGCGTGATGGGCTACGTATTCTGTGTGTTGCAGAATGTGCAAGGCTCTGCATCCTTGATGGATCGCAAAACGCTCTATATCGACGATCTTTGCGTGGACGAAGAACTGCGCGGACGTCACATCGGACGTGCGCTCTATCAATTCGTTTTGGAGGAAGCCGAGCGACTTGATTGTGACGCGGTAACGCTCAACGTCTGGAGCTTGAACGAAGGGGCTTTTCGCTTTTACGAGGCGTGCGGCATGCAACCGCTGAAAACCGTGATGGAACAGCGCATCAAGCGTCAAGGAGGAGAGAGATGACCGTAATCCGAAAAATTCTATCTTCCAAAATCGTGCAATATCTGCTTTTGGCAGTGCTGGCTTTTTTGACCGCTCTCAGCTTTGAGATCTTTGTTACGCCAAACGATTTTGCCCCTGCGGGCATCAACGGAGTTGCCACTATGGTGCAATACCTGCTGCATTTCAGCTTGGGTTATATGTCCTTTCTCATCAATATCCCAATGCTTATTGTGGCGGCGTTTATTTTAGAGCGCTCCTATGCGTTTCGCACATTTACGTTCGTCGTTGTCTTTTCGCTCTCGATCATTCTGTTGCAGCAGATTGACATTTCGCAATTTATTTTTTTGGGGATGGACGGCGGCAGCAGATTGATGGCTTCCATCGCCGGAGGCTTCTTCAGCGGACTGTTCTATAGCCTTGCGATCCGTCTTGGAGGCTCGACCGGAGGCACCGACATTGTGGGCGCGTTTATCCACCATAAGTATCCCGAATACGATACCGTTGCCATCATTTTTGCTTTGAACGCGGCGGTGGCGGTTGCGTCCTTCTTCGTTTACGGCTTCCGTTATGAGCCTGTCATCCTTTGCATCGTGTATAGTTTTGTCAGCAACCGTGTCAGCGACGGTATCATGAAGGGTGCGCGGTCGGCTGCGAGATTTGAGGTGGTCACGCCGTATGGCGAGGAGCTTTCGCGCGAGCTGATGGAAAAATTACATCACGGTGTAACGCTCCTGCCCGCAAAGGGAATGTATTCGGGAAGCGACAACGCTGTGCTTATCTGCATCGTTAACCGCCGACAGGTGGTGGAATTTGAAAAAATTCTGTTGCAGTATGATAACACCTTTGCTTCCATTTCTACGGCAAACGGTATCGTCGGAAGATTTCATCATGTCAAATAAACAATGCAGGCTCTCTCAAATTGTGTTTGAGAGAGCCTGAATTTATTTTTGATATTCATAGATTCGAATCGCGCCACGCGAGGACGATACATCCACGTCCGCATCCGAAACGGTCACAATTTCCTTCTTCGAAAGAGAACGGAGCAAGCATTCGGTTGCTTTTTTGATCTGTGCCTTTCCGCCGATGACCACGCGTGTAGGGGTCGCACGGAGAATGGCTTGTATTTCGGATGCGAGAATCACGCCGAGAAAAAAGCTGTAAACCTCAACGGGGGTACGGGAAAAGAGATTTTTCAAAATGCGCACCTTAAACAGCGCCTCATTGATCCCATGCTCCATAGCGTACTTGCATCCGTCAAGCAGAAAAGCCGGATCACGGTCGGTGATGGAAAGATCTACCGCATCCTTTAAAATCGTTCCATTGGCAACAGATGCGATCATTTCTCCCGTTAACATCGTCGCAAAGCGGCAGATACGCCCTGCGTGATCGGTTTCGATCAGCTTGGAGTGTGAGCCGGGGAGAATGTAGAGGGTATCGGGCGTCAGATCAGAGGATAACAGTCCCATCAGCTCGGTCTCCTCGCCGCGCATCATATCGGTATCCGCAACCGTTTCTCCAACGGTTTTGACACCGCGAATAAAGACGAAGGGAATGTGCGAGATGCTTTCCATTACGACCTCGTGCATCGAGGCGTGAAGCTCCCGAATGCCTGCGGGAGCTGCGATATGGGGGAGTGGACAAAGACCGAATTCGCAGGTGATCATGCCCGACGCCAAGATCCGTTCGATCTCGGTTTCCTTCAGAC
This sequence comes from Eubacteriales bacterium, assembly GCA_045632805.1. GTDB lineage: Bacteria > Bacillota > Clostridia > Oscillospirales > CAG-272 > UMGS1865. Next base: position 30,818 of record JAZQXI010000133.1, read on the forward strand.
CGTGTGTGCTTAAAAGGGTTTCAATCGCGTTTTTGATCGCGGACGGCAACGCCTGTGGGTCAGTCATGCTCGCGCGTGCGCCAAAAGGAATGCGCACCGTTTGCAATGGGGTGTCCGCCTGCATCAGCGTGACACGGGTGTTGGTTGTTCCGCCATCTACGGTAATATAATATTTCATGACCTTACTGCTCCAATGCGTGCGCGAGAGCGTCGGTAAATGCCTTTGCAAGCGCGGTCACGCCCGCAAAATCGCCACTTTCGATCTTCTTCTTATCCACGATATTTGAGCCGATGCCAAAGCCGCAGATCCCTGCGCGCAGATAGTCCGCCATGTTGTTTTCATCCACGCCGCCAACCGCTAAAAATTTAATGTGCGAGAGAGGCGCGCGAATGGCTTTGACGTAAGGAACCCCCAAAGACGTGATGGGGAAAAGCTTGACAAAATCCGCCCCCGCAAGATGTGCCGTTTGCGCCTCGGTGGGGGTAAGAGCACCCGGGATGGAGACCAAACCCAGCGAAACCGTTTTGCGGATGACTTCGATGTTGGTGTCGGGTGAGATGATGAACTCGCCGCCTGCCGCATGTGTCAATTCCACCTGTCGGGGCGTCAGCACCGTGCCCGCGCCAATACCCATACGGTCGCCAAAATGCGTCTTCAAGGCGCGGATACCGTCGGCAGTCTCCTCATCGGATACCGCGCCGTTTGCGCTGTACGTGACTTCTAAAAGCCGTACTCCGCCCGCATACATGGCATCTGCCATCGGGATGAGATCGGCTTTTTTGATGCCGCGCACAATGGCGATGAGCTTTTTCGTTTCAATTGCTTGTATGATGCTGTTTTTGTTCATAGCCACCTCAGTAAATTGGTTTTCTTTAATTATAGCACAACTGTGTTGCAAAGTCAAGAAAGTGCATGGTCAAAACGCAAAAAACTCATAACTTGTTGCAAAAAATAAGAATAAATCCATTTACAACCATGCGCGGGTGTGGTATAATAAAACCAATCTGAACAAAGGAGGGAATGTTGATGGAACATCCCGAATATCATGGCTATCGTCGCTTTGACTTTACCTTTGAGGGGCGCGATGCGGTCCTCGTTTTCCCCAAAGATGGGAAGAAAAACGGCAAATGGATGCTGAAAACCGAATATTTTGACGCTTTTCCGGAGTTGGAGCTTGCGATGCTGGAGCGCGGCTATCATCTGGCGTATCTGAAAAACAATAACCGCTGGGGTACCGACGATGATGCGACCGCAAAGCGCAATTTTGCCGAGTATCTTGCTAAAGAATATGAACTGTCTCGCCGTTGCGTCTGCATTGGTATGAGCTGTGGCGGCTGGGAGGCGGTCGCGTTCGCGTCGCTTTATCCGTCCTATGTGTCTCTGTTGTACCTCGACGCTCCCTTGCTCAGCTTTTTTGGACTGTGCGAGCCGTACTTTACCGATTGGATCGACGAGCATAAGCGTGCGCGCGGCTACAAGACCGCGGGGGAAAGACTGGTTGACAACACCCTGCCGATTCATCGCTTGGGAGTCTTGACCGATAACCGTCTGCCCGTAGCGCTGGTTTACGGCGGCGTGGACAAGGTGGTTGATCCCAAGCTCAATGCCGAGGTTGTGATCGATTGGTACAACCTGTATAACGCTCCCATCAAGGTTTGGTATAAGCCCGAGTGTGACCATCATCCACACGTTGCCGTGAACCTTGAGGAGGTCATGGACTACATCGAGGAGAATGAACTTTGAGTTCGGTTTGCAAGCTGCCGTTCTTTGCATGCATTAAAAGGAAAAAACAGGGAGAAGTTTTTTGAAAAAGCTTCTCCCCGTAAAAAGACTTTTTTAAATGCTGTTTTCTAACAGTGTATCCCACACACCGCCGCTCGGAAGAGCGGAGAATTCCATTCGTTCCCCTGTTTTGGGGTGCGAAAACGCAAGACGCGTGGAGAAAAGCGCGATCGGTGAGCGGTCACGCGCACCGTATTTTCCGTCACCGACCAACGGATGCTTGCGTGATGCAAACTGCACGCGGATCTGGTGCGTGCGCCCGGTGTGAAGCTTGACACGCACAAGTGTCAAGGCCCCGTATTCGCTTTCTGCTGTTTTTTGAACCGTGTAATCAAGAATCGCTTCTTTCACACCTGCGCGCTCTCGCGTGACAGCAAAGGTTTTGTTAAGACGGCGATCGTGAAATAAAAGGTCACGCAAGGTGCCAACAGGTTCTTGAGGCACCCCGTGTACCGCCGCAAGATATTCTTTTTCCAAGCGATGTTCCTGCACGTCGCGCGAAAGGCGAGCAGCGGCATCCCGCGTTTTTGCATAGACCATCACACCGCCAACACCAAGATCCAAGCGGTGTACCACACCGATATAACCGCCGTTTTGCGCGGCGAGGAGATCGGCAAATCCGTTTTGCGAGGCGGTCTGCTCAGAGGAAAGGTGCGGGGGCTTGATGCACACGATAATGTGATGGTCTTCAAATAAAACTTCCATAAAAGCTTCCTTATCAATCAGATTTTTGTCGGAAAGGAGAATGAACGTGTTAGAAAATTCCAATCAAAACGGGGAGACCCTGAATGCCGAAGCACTGCGACTCGCTCTTGGAAAGGATGGCGATGGAGTCGCTTTGCTTGTACACGAGGAGATCGATTCCACCAATACCGAAGCCAAGCGCCTGTCGGCGCAGGGCTATGTGGGGCGCGCGATCATTGCCGCCGAGCGCCAAAGCGCGGGGCGGGGCAGAATGGGGCGTTCCTTCTATTCTCCCGAACGCACCGGCGCGTATTTCAGTATCCTGTACACGCCAAACGCTGCTCTTGGTGATGCGGTTCGTATCACATCGGCGGCTTCGGTTGCCGTGATGCGCGCGATCCGGACTTTGACGGGAAAACAGACCTTGATCAAATGGGTCAACGATCTCTATCTCGACTCGAAAAAAGTGTGCGGAATCTTGACCGAGGCTGTGACATGTGCGGTGGGATCGCAGATCATTGTGGGGATCGGAGTTAACCTGTCCACCGCGCTTTTTCCGGATGAGCTTGCGGGTGTCGCCGGCTCTTTGAATAGCTCCGACGTAACGGTTTGCGAGCTGATCGCGGAGATCTTTCGCGAGCTGTTGCCGTATCTGGACTATCCCGAGGATCGCTCGTGGCTGGCAGACTACCGTGCCTTTTCCTGCGTGTTGGGACGTGAAATCACGTGGATGCGGGGAGAGGAGCGCTTTTGCGGTGTTGCACGCGACGTGGATGCGGACGGCGCTCTTTTGGTAACATGCTCTGACGGTGCTGAGGAGCGGTTGCATACGGGCGAAATCTCGATCCGATTGACCCAATAATTTAAAATAAGACTAATTCTTGTTCTAAAAAATCTCCCAAAATGCCGTGAAAACGGCATTTTTTGTCCTTATTATAGCACAAAACCGCAGTATCTTGGATGCGTTCACAGAAAGTTAACATCAAAATGAGGCATAATCCTTGCATTTTCGTCAAAAAAAGGCTAAAATAATATAGTTATAGTGGATGTATAAAAAGACTCGATTGAAAGGAGAAGAACATGCGTTATTTTACCGAGACAAGAAAGCTGACCGCTGCGAACACCAACGTGGAGATGAAGGCTGTTAACGTTTTTCCAAATTTGGAGAAACAGACGTTGCTTGGCTTTGGCGGCGCGTTTACCGAGGCCGCGGCATATAACTATTCTCATTTGACTCCCGAAGCAAAAAAAGAATTTTTGCGGAAATACTTCGATAAAAAGAACGGCGCGGGATATACCGTGGGTCGTGTTCATATAGGATCTTGCGATTTTGCGCTGGATCTGTACAGCGAGGCATATCAGCCCGATCTTTCGGACTTTAACATTGAGCAGGATAAAAAGTACGTGATCCCCATGCTCAAGGACGCGCTGGCGATTCTTGGTGATTCGCTCTTCCTGTTCGCTTCCCCTTGGAGCCCTCCCGCGTTTATGAAGGATAGCGGTGCTTTGATCGGTGGGGGAAAACTCAAACCGGAATATTACGGCACGTACGCTTTGTATTTTGTCAAGTTCATTCAGGCGTATGCCAAGGAGGGCATCCGCATCTCCGCCGTGACCGTACAGAACGAGCCTCACGCTGTCCAAACGTGGGAAAGTTGCTGTTACAGCGCTGAGGAAGAGGCGGAGTTTGCCGTAAAGTTCTTGCGCCCCACATTGGATGCAAACGGACTTTCTGACGTCAAGATCATCATTTGGGACCACAACCGCGAGCGCGTTGTCGAGCGCGCGCAGGATTCCTTCGCGGTAGAAGGTGCTACCGACGCAATTTGGGGTATGGGCTTCCATTGGTATTCGGGTGAGCATTACGACGTTTTGGATTTGTTCCGCTCGATGTATCCCGAAAAGCCGATTTTTGAAACCGAGCTTTGTCACGAGAGCTCCGAGACCTTTGATGATGATTCGAGAAATCTGCAATATGCCAAGGAGTACGTTTCCTGCTTGCGTCATGGCGCTGCGGGAATCTGCGATTGGAACCTGATGTTGGACGCCGAAAACGGTGGTCCCTTCCACTGCCGTACCACGGGTGGCTGTGCCGCTCCCATGTATTGCGATCTCAAAACAGGCAAACTGATCGTTGACGGTATTTACGGTGCGATCAGCACTGTTTCACGTGAGATTGATCCCGGCGACCGCGTGGTGGCAACCACAAGCGCATCGGCGGATATTTGCGAGGCGGCGGTAAAAAAGGCGGACGGAAGTCTGGTTCTGTTCCTCTTGAATTCCGCAAACGAGGAGCGCGAGGTCAATCTTCGTGTATGCGGCAAAACGGCAAGCTTTGTTCTGCCTCCCATGTCTCTCTCCGCTAATCGCTTGGTCGATTAAAACTTACAAAAACGCATGTACGGTGTGCAAATTTGCGTATACGCATGAAAAAAACAACGAAACAACAAAGGAAAAACAATGTTAGAATTCAGAAACGTTTCTTATGAAACTCCCGATGGTAAGCAGATCTTAAAGAATGTCAGCTTGCAGATCGACGACCGCTTTGTTGCGGTTACAGGTCCCAACGGGAGCGGAAAATCCACGATGGCAAAGCTGATTGCAGGAATTTATCAGCCCACGTCCGGGCAGATTTTGCTCGACGGTATGGATATTACCAATATGTCGATCTCCGAGCGTGCCAATAATGGCATCAGCTTCGCGTTCCAACAGCCCGTCCGCTTCAAAGGCATTACGGTCAAAGAGCTGATTTCCATCGCTTCGGGCAAGAATATTTCGGTTTCCGAGGCGTGCCAGTATCTTTCTGAGGTCGGACTTTGCGCAAAAGACTATATCAACCGCGAGGTTGACGGTTCGTTGTCGGGAGGAGAACTGAAACGCATTGAAATCGCGATGATCAATGCACGCGGTACGAAATTGTCTATTTTTGATGAGCCGGAAGCAGGAATCGACTTGTGGAGCTTTAACAACCTCATTCAGGTTTTCCGTAGCATGTACGAGCGTACGAAGGGCACGATTTTGATCATCTCCCATCAAGAGCGAATCCTCGACATTGCCGACAAGATTATTGTCATCGCAAACGGCGGAGTGTCCGCATACGGTGCGAAAAACGAGATCCTTCCCGAGCTTTTGAATGCGCAGGTCGGATGCCGTTTTTTAGAGGAGGTGCGTAAATGATGGATCAGATTCAAAAGAACCTTCTGGAGCAGATTGCCGATCTTCACGAAGTACCGCAGGGGGCATATTCCTTGCGTATTAACGGTCAGTTGCACGGTAAAAACGACTCCGAAAACATCAGCATCGTCAAAAAAGAGGATCAGCCGGGAATCGATATCTATATCAAGCCCGGTACCAAAAACGAAAGCTTGCATATCCCCGTTTTGCTGTCTCAATCGGGACTTAAGGAGGTCGTGTATAACGATTTCCACATCGGTGAGGATTGTGATATCACCATCGTTGCGGGATGCGGCATCCACAACAGCGGAAGCAAAACCAGTGAGCATAGCGGTATCCACAGCTTTTTCGTGGGACGCGGCGCGCGGGTGAAGTATATCGAAAAGCACTACGGAGAAGGGGACGGCAACGGTCAGAACGTGATGAACCCTACCACTGTGGTCGAAATGGAAGCGGACAGCTATATGGAGATGGAGACCGCGCAGATCAAGGGTGTGGATTCCACTCGTCGCGACACCAAGGCGACTCTGAAGGACGGCGCAACGCTGATCGTACGTGAGAAGATCATGACACACGGTGAGCAGTTTGCCGAGACCAACTTTACGGTGGATCTCAACGGCGAAAATTGCGGCACGCACGTCATTTCGCGCTCGGTCGCAAAGGATCGCAGCCGTCAGAGCTTTTTGTCACATGTCAATGGAAATAACAAATGCTCGGGACACACCGAGTGCGATGCGATCATTATGGATGACGCCTGCGTCACGGCGCTTCCGCAGATCGAAGCCAACCATGTGGATGCTTCCTTGATCCACGAGGCGGCAATCGGAAAGATCGCGGGTGAGCAGCTGATCAAGCTGATGACGTTGGGGCTTTCCGAAAAGGAAGCCGAAGAGCATATCGTAAACGGTTTCCTAAAATAATTGCATACAGCAGAATACTCCCCTGATGCACTTGTTGCATGTCGGGGGAGTGTTTTTTTTACAAACTTGTCTAATAACTGTAAAAAACTTGAAAAACGGGAAATGAAAAGAAAAAAAGGCGGTTATAGACTCTTGAACGGCATGTTTGTTAAATGTTCGGCGGTGTAGAAAATGAAGCTTCAAAATTGTGCAAAATGCACATGAAAAATGTTGATTTGTTTTGTGAAATCATCTGCGCCGATTCCCTTAAAATAGGTAAATAAAATTTACTTTCGAAGGGGCGTTGCAAAAAATGACAAAAATCAATGGGAATAATAAACAAAAAACAGCCTGTTGAACATAAAAATAGCAAAAAACAGGTAAATTTTATTTACTTTTGTCAAAACGGGGTTTGGGGGTCGAAAAAGTGGGAAAATCATTTGTAAACTTTTTGACAAAATGTTTTGTCCGATCGGTAAACTTTTGATTCAAAAATGCTTTTTTGATGCTTTTTCCGTAAAAAGGTTGTACTTGACAGAATTTTGGATTTGTGGTAAGATATTATATATAAAATTAGGAGAACTCTGCCCAAAATCCGACCGTCCGGGAGAGTTTATCCGTGGATGTATCGCGTGCGTTAGCGCGCGAGGCATCCCGATCTTATTGTGGGTGGCTCCTGCAATGGGGTTGAACACAGCAGACGGGCGGAAAAGTTTGAATGATTTGCAGGAGGAAACGCAAATGAGAAACAAACCATTCACAAGATTTCTTTGTTTGGTTCTGGCGGTGATGTGTCTTGCAGGTGGCGGTTCTATTGCTGTTGGTGCTTCCGACACCGGCAATGAGACGCTTACCGACAAGTCGATTGTCGACTACAAGGAAACGTTGGATACGATTTCCTATCGGGAATACCAAATGGAGAATTTTGCCAACGCGGCGGCTCTGCCGTCAGAGGTTAAGGTTGCACTGACCGACAACTGGACCTTCGAGAACGATAACATCGTGATCACGATGAAGGGTTCTTGGACCATGTATGTCCTCGGTAAGACCTACGCCGACGAAGAGGAAGCGCTTGAAAGCGGATGCACGGCAGATCAGCTGTATCCGATCAAGGGCAAAGCGGTTCGTAAGATCGAAAAGGTCTTTACCTCTTTGGACGACGTCAAAGCGGCAAAGGACAAAGATGGCAATAAGTTGTATAACGTTGACGATCTGGCGTACGTATATGTGCAGAAGGATTCCAAGGGAATTGAAAAGTCTGCTGTATATACGCCCAGCCGCGGCACGATGACGTGGGATCTCTCCCTTGAGAGTCTTGGCATTGATGTGGCAACGCTTGTCAGCATTGGCTTGGATTATTATCCGGTCGCAGCAAAGTCTTCTGCAATTGAACGTGAGTTCTACATCAACGGTGTAGCGCCTTACAGCGAATCCCGCGCTCTTCGCTTCTCCAAGATTTGGGCATCCTATCAGCAGGGAAGCACCAATACCGGGGAGAAGAAGGGCTTGATCGCAACCTACACCCTTAAGAATGGCGATTCGCTTGCTGATATTGTGAAGGCTGCCGAGGAGGCAGGTCTGCAATATACGGTAACGGACGATCAGATCCTGACCGTTTGCCAACCCGAGGTAATCAACGCAAAGGTAAGCGCGTTTATCGAGACCTATCAGCTCCGTTTCTTTGCAAACGATATCAACCGCAATGAGATCCGTCCCACCCAGCTGCAGTCTCCGGACTGGACACGGTACGTGCTCAGCGACAGCGACGGCTTCTCCCATAGCTTTACTGCGGATGGCAAGACATATGATAGCAATTACTTCGGCTTTGTCGTTACTCCTGATGAAAACGGTAACATGAAGCTGACGTTGGATAGTGTTAACGAGCCAATGGCACTTTCCGATCTCTATTTCCTGCCTTATCAGTCTCCCATTGCCTACAGCCAGTATTATAAAGATGCTGTTGCGGCGGTTGGAAGCAACCAGGGAACCGATGTGATCAAGCTGGAGGCGGAAAATACCCTGCATACTTCCACCAACGTTATCTACCCGATCGAGGACCGTACTTCGGCACTCTGCTCTCCCGTGGATACGACCAGAATGGTGCTGAATACCATCGGTACCGAAAAGTGGTCGACCGCAGGTCAGTGGGTGGAGTATTCTTTCGCGGTTGAAAACAGCGGATGGTATGATATTTACGCTCGCTTCAAGCAAAGCTACCTTGACGGTATGTACGTCAGCCGTTCTCTTGAGGTCTTTACCAATTATGAGAGTGCCGCGGCATACCAAAAGGCACTGAATTTGAAGCATTCCTTCGGTTACTACAACGGTCTGCCCTTTGCAGAAGCGGCAAACCTGCGTTACGATTACGGAACCGATTGGCAGGTTACCAAGCTTTCCTCCAAGGGCAATATTTCGGATGAAACCTATCAGCTTTATTTCCAAAAGGGTGTTACCTATACGATCAGATTGCAGGTTACCCTCGGTTCTATGAGTGATCAGGTCCGCGAGATCGAGCGTATCCTGGACACTTTGAATACTTGCTATTTGGATATCATTAAGCTCACGGGTACCACTCCCGATGACTACCGTCCTTACGATTTCTACCGCGTTCTTCCCGATACGCTCCGTAATATGGTAGCGGAAAAGAAGGCATTGGAAAACATTTCTCAATCCCTGCGCGACAATGCGGGTGTGGCATCCACTTACACGGGTATCTGTGATAAGCTGGTTGACCTGCTTGAGAGAATGGTACAGGAGGGCGGTGCTCCCATTGCAAAGAACCTGGACACCTTCAAGAGCTACGTCGGTTCTCTCGGTACCTTCCTGACCGACGCAAAGACACAGCCGATGCAGTTGGACTACCTTATGATCCAGCCTTCGACGGCTGAGGCGCCCAAGGCGGCTCCTAACTTCTTCCAGGCATTCTGGCATGAGGTTCTCAGCTTTATTCAGAGTTTCTTCCGTGATTATAACAGCATGGGCGCGACCGAGGTGATTACGGATTCCTCCAAGACCGTTAGTGTTTGGGTTCCTTACGGACGTGACCAGGCAAACGTCATTCGTAACCTCACTACCAACAACTTTACACAAAAGACCGACATTTCCGTTGACCTGAAGCTCGTTGCGGGCGGTACGCTTCTGCCTTCCATTCTTGCGGGCATCGGTCCCGACGTCTATCACGGTTTGGATGACTCTGTGGTAATCAACTACGCGATCCGCGGAGCGCTGGAGCCTCTTGAGAATATGGAAGATTTTGAAGGTACCCTCGAGAACTTCAACGACGAAGCAATCTCCGTTCTCGGCATTGCCGACGCGGATAACGAAATGCATTACTACGGTCTCCCCGAAACCCAGACCTTCACGATGATGTTTGTGCGTCTTGACGTTTTGGCTGACCTCGGTGTTGAGATCCCTCGTACGTGGGATGATTTGTTCGAGGCACAGACCAAGCTGCAGTCCAACAACATGGAAATCGGTGTGAACACCAACTATCAATACTTCCTATATCAAACGGGCGGCGACCTTTGGGCTGACGACGGTATGAGAATCAACCTCGATTCTCCCGCAGGTCTGGCTGCATTTGAGAAGATGTGTAACATGTTTACACAGAACTCTTTCCCCTATACCTACGATGCGGCAAACCGTTTCAGAACCGGTGAGATGCCGATCATCCTCGCGGCCTACACGGGTCTTTACAATCAATTGAAGGTTTTCGCAACCGAGCTTGACGGTTGTTGGACGTTCGTTCCCGTTCCCGGAACTGCGGATGAGAACGGTGTGGTTCACAACGAATCGATGTCCTCCGTATCCTCCATCGTTATGATCAAGGGCTCTCAGCATCAATCCGAAGCATGGGACTACATGCGTTGGTACACGGGTGCTGAGGCACAGGAGAGCTACGCAAACGAGATGATCGCAATTCTCGGTGACTCCGCAAAGCATCCTACCGCAAACCGCAACGCGCTTATCAGCATGCCTTGGACTTATGATGAATATGTAGAAGTCGCTAAGCAGTTTGATAACCTTGCGGCTGTAAAGAACTACCCCGGATATTACTACATCGGCCGTTATACCGACTTCGCATTCCTCGCCGCATACAACGAGGGTGCAGACCCCAGTACGGAGATTCTCAGTTACATCAATACCATCAATACCGAGATTACCCGTAAGCGTCAGGAATTCAAGCTGGAAACGCTGGAGCTTGGTCAGAACCTTGCAGAGAAGAGAATGGCACAGGCAACCGAGGCACTTTCCATTTTGATTGAAAAGTATAACGAAGCTCCTTATCAGGACTATGAAAACACCGACCTGATCGAAGCTGCAAGATACGCAATGGCAAACGCAAGCTCCGATCCCGATGATTACGCATTGCTTGAGAATGCCGCAAAGGGCTTTAAGGCTGTGATGCTTGAGGCTTGGGAAAAGGCCGGTAAGCCGACCAAGCAAATCACCAAGCTCAACTCCCCCGAACCCGTAACGGTCAATTCCTACGAGGTGATTGTCAGCAAGCAGACCATGGAGCCGGCAGACGGCGGATATTCCATCGATAGCTTGAGTGAATTGGAATTGGTATACTTCCTTGCTACGGCATTGGAGGATGCAGCAAATGCATTTAAGTCCTATTAAGCACGATTAAAATCTATAGAGGAGAAAGAGCTATGTCAAAACAAACGGCACAATATAAGGCTGTTGCAAGAAAAGACATGACATATGGCCAATGGATATGGAAGGAAATGAAGCGTAACTGGGTTGCATATCTTCTGATTTTGCCCTATGTTCTCATTTTCACCCTGTTTACCATTGTCCCTGTCATCCTTTCCATGGTAATCAGCTTTACCGACTTTAACATGCTTCAGTGGCCGAATTTTGTAGGTCTGGAAAACTTCATCAATCTGTTCTTTGCAGACGACATTTTCCTGATTGCATGTAAAAACACTTTGATCTTCGCGGCAATCGTAGGACCTGCATCCTACTTGATGTCCTTCCTGGTAGCTTGGTTTATCAACGAGCTTCCCCCCCGCATCCGTTCCGTTATCACCCTGATCTTCTATGCGCCCTCTATTTCGGGTCAGGTATTTATGATCTGGGGTACCCTGTTCTCGGCAGACTCCTACGGTTGGGTCAACGCGACCTTGATCGAGCTTGGATTTATTACCGAGCCGATTACGTGGTTTAAGGATGCCAACTACGTTATGCCTCTGTGTATCGTCGTTGCCCTCTGGACCTCTCTTGGTCACGCATTCCTGTCCTTTATCGCAGGTTTGCAGGGCGTCGATCGCTCGCTTTACGAAGCAGGAGCGGTTGACGGCGTTAAGAACCGTTGGCAGGAGCTTTGGTACATCACGCTCCCCAGTATGAGACCGCAGTTGATGTTCGGTGCGGTCATGGCGATTACGAACTCCTTCGGTTTCGGAGGAGTCGTCACCGCACTTTGCGGATTCCCGTCGGTTGACTACGCGGCGCATACCATTATGCACCACTTGGAGGACTACGGTGGATCCCGTTACGAGATCGGTTATTCCTCTGCAATCGCAGTTGTCCTGTTTGCGGTCATGATCGGTGCGAACATGGTCGTCAAGAAAGTTCTCTCAAAGGTAGGTTCATAATATGGCAAGATTAAGAACAAGAAAACATAGAGTCGTATTATCCCGATCTGCGGGAGGAGACGCGGGCATTACCGTATTGCTTACCATCCTCGGTATCTTCATGTTCCTTCCGATGGTATACGTCGTCGCACAGTCTCTCAAGCCCTTGGATGAGTTGTGGATGTATCCGCCTCGATTCTTAGTGCAAAACCCCACGTTTAACAACTTCCGCGATCTGTTCACCTTGATGAACGACTCGTGGGTACCGTTCTCCCGTTACATCTTCAACACCGTGTTTACCTCGGTGATGGGTACGTTCGGACATCTGTTCATCGCTTCGATGTGTGCGTACGCACTGGCAAAGATCAAGTTCCCCGGCGGAAAAGCGATCTTCTCCACGATTCGTACTTCTCTGATGTTCCACTCCACCGTCACGGGTATCACCAGCTTCATGCTGATGAGTGCGTTCCGTATGGTCGATACCTACTGGGCAATTATCATTCCCGCATGGGCATATACGTTGGGTCTGTACCTGATGAAGCAGTTTATGGATACCAACGTTCCCGATACGGTTCTTGAAAGTGCGCGTTTGGACGGCGCAAGTGAGATTCGTACTTATTGGATCATCGCAATGCCGATGGTTAAGCCCGCATGGCTGACGCTGATCATCTATTCGTTCCAATCTCTTTGGAATGCGGGTTCTTCGATTTACATTTATTCCGAGCAGCTCAAATCGTTCAACTATGCAATCGGTCAGATCACCGCGGGCGGTATCAAGCGTGCGGGTGCATCGGCGGCTGCAACGGTGTTGATGATGGCAGTGCCGATTCTGGTCTTCGTCATTACACAGTCGAACATCATCGAGACGATGGGCTCCAGCGGTATGAAGGATTAAGGAGGGCAGTATGAAAAAATTATTATCTGTATTACTGATCGTTCTGTCCCTTTCTATGATCATTCCCGCTGCCATGATCGGAGTATCGGCATCTTCCGCATATCAAACGTATACCTATTCGATTGAGGGTACTGCACTGTATTCTCCCGATGCGTATTCTGCGGAAATTTCGCTGACCTCCAAGCAGATGCAGTTGGATGTAGCTCTGAAAAAGCCGAACGATATCGTAACCGACGTTGACGGTAACGTTTATATTGCCGACAGCGGAAATAACCGTATCGTCATTCTCAATCCTTACTATGAATCGGATGGGGAACTGACAGGCTTCATTTTCGAGGGCAACGATAACGTTTTCTCAGAGCCGCAAGGCGTGTTTGTTACGGAATCTTCGATTTGGGTTTGCGACACCGGTAACGCTCGTTTGGTCGAGTTTGACCGTTTGACACGCGAATTCAAGCAGAAGCTGGACGCACCTCAAAGCCAACTCTTCGGTTCCAACTCTTCCTATCACCCCATTGCAATGGCAGTAGACCAGTACGGCAGAATTTACGTCGTTTCGGATACGACCAATGAGGGTATCATCGTCATGAATTCCAGCGGTGATTTTGTTGGATTCATCGGTGTACAGGCAGTTACGCTTTCCGCATGGGAAATCATTTGGAGAAACTTCCAGACTGCCGAGCAGAGAGCACAAATCGTTGATACGAACACCACCGTTTATAACGGTATTGCAATTACCCCCGACGGCTTCGTTTATGTTACCACCAACAGTATCGATGAAGGTTCTGTCAAGGGCGCGATTCAAAGCAAATCCAAGGAAGGCAAGTATATGCCTGTTAAGCTTCTCAATCCCGCAGGTGACGAGATTATGAGACGTAACGGCTTCTGGCCCCCGGCAGGTGAGGTTGATATCTTTGGTGTGGTAAGCGATCCCGACCTTCAGATTTCCGGTGTTTCCAGTATTGTGGACGTAGCAGTCGGTCCCGAAAAGACATGGTCGATCATCGATACCATGCGTCAAAAGGTTTATACCTATGACTATAACGGTAACCTTCTGTTCGCGTTCGGTGACATGGGTACGCTTTTGGGAAGTATCAAGAATCTGCGTTCCATCGCATATCAAGGCGACAAGATGCTGTTGCTTGATGCACAGGCAAACTGCATTGTTGTTTATGACCGCACCGAGTACGGTGACTTGTTGATCGAAGCGATCTCGGCGGAAAACTCGCTGGACTTCAACTACGCAATTGATTGCTGGGAGAAGGTTTTGCAGAGAAACTCCAACTTCGACGCAGCTTACGTCGGTATCGGTAATGCACTGTACCGTAGCGCAGACTACGAAGAAGCACTTCATTATTACGAAAACGCTTACGATACCGAAAACTGGTCTGAATCCTACAAGATGGTTCGTAAGGAATGGATGTCTACGTGGTTGATTCCGATTGTGATCGTGATCATTGCATTGATCGTTTTGCTGATCAAGTTCTTGGCGTGGGCAGCAAAGGTCAACAAGCGTGTTTCCACGGACGGTAAGGCAAGAAAGACCTTTGGTCAGGAATTGTTGTACGGCTTCCATTTGATCTTCCATCCGTTTGACGGTTTCTATGACCTGAAGCATGAGCACCGCGGTTCCGTTCGCGCGTCTCTCGTATTTGTTGCATTGACTATCGTTGCAATGTTCTATCAGAGCATTGGTCGCGGTTACGTCATGAATCCTACGGGAGAGATGACCACCATTTGGTCGACCGCGATCTCGGTGCTGATCCCGTTGTTCCTCTTTGTAATTGCAAACTGGTGCTTGACTACTTTGTTTGAGGGCGAGGGTAGCTTTAAAGATATCTTTATCGCCACCTCTTATGCGCTCCTGCCCCTGATCCTGTTGCAGATTCCCGCAACCGTTGCGTCCAACTGGGTCACTCTTACCGAGGCGGCAATCGTTTCCATGGTTGGTGTTATTGCATTTATCTGGGTGGGCTTGTTGCTCTTCTTCGGAACCATGGTTACCCACGATTATTCCTTGGGTAAAAATCTGATTACCATTGTCGGTACCATTATTGCAATGGCATTCATCGTGTTCCTGGTGCTTCTGTTCAGTATGCTGCTTACAAAGCTTGTCGGCCTTGTAACCAACATCATTACAGAGATCCAGTACCGCGTATAACGACAGATAGGAGGATATGAAATGAACATTACAAAACGCATACTTTCGACACTCTTAGCTGTCACCCTTATGCTCAGTACTTTTGCAATGCTTCTCACGCTTCCCACGGGGGCTGAAGAGGCGACAAATACTGATACAAACGTCAGTGATATTGAAAAGCACTATTTGGGTTATGCATACAAAACGCCCGAAGAAAAGCTGGGATCCATGAAGCTGATGTATACGGATGAATCCGGAAAGTATCAGTTGTATGCAGATGCTCAAACAGGTGAGGTTGCATGCCGTGATGTATACACGGGCAACATCCTTTTCACGAACCCGTATGATGTGGCAACCATTGCCAGTGATGATATCAAGCTGCAGGCACTTTCGCAGATCATCATTAAGTATAAGGTCGTCGGTGATACGAACCCCAAATATCTGTACAGCTTTAAGGATGCTGCGATCAATGAGCAGATCAAGGTTCAGCAGATCAAGAAGGGTGTCCGTGTTGAGTATACGATCGGACGTGAGGACAGCAAAAAGCTGGTTCCGAAGCTGATTCTTGAAGAGGACTTCCAAGAGCATGTGCTTCAGCCGATGCTTGAGGCAAAAGAGCTTGGCGAATTGACCGAGGTTCAGTATCAGCAATTCCTGAACCGTTATAACCGCGTTGATTTGAATGCAGAGAAGGACTATATCGCAATTGACTTGGCAAACACCAAGTACACCTTCCTTGGCAAGAACTCCACGTTGGTTACGATGGAAAACGGAAAGAGAGTTTATCCTGTATTCTATATGTTCCGCGAAAATGTCAATGCGGCTGATATTCAAAAGTCGGAGGACTTGATCAAAAAGTTCACTGATTACACGTATGAGCAGCTTGAGGCGGATCATGAGCGCACACAGTATGTAGCAGAGGATGAGCTTTATCCCGCATTCAAGCTGGCGCTTGAGTACTATGCCGATCAAAACGGTATGTCCGTGCGTTTGCCTTGTAATGGCTTGCGTTACGATATGACTAACTTCATTTTGGAAGAGATCAGCATTTTGCCCTTCCTTGGTGCAGGTAACTACACACAAGAGGGAACTGCATTCTTCCCGGATGGCTCCGGCGCAATCTTTGATTATGAATATATGGCAAATGCCGAAAACATGGTCACGGTATCCGGTAAGCTTTACGGCGAGGATTATGTTTACCATTCGCTGAAGCAAATGAAGTACGAAAAGGTGATTCGTTACCCCGTGTACGGTGCTGTTTCCAGCGAAAAGATCTATGAGTATGTATATTCGGTAGACGGTGTGCAAAGCGATCTTCAAAGAGTTTCCGCAACCGTTAAGAGCGTAAGCACGATTATGAAAGAGTTGGAAGAGATGAACGCTGTTCTGATCAGCTCCAACTTCGATGCTCCCACAGAATATCAGCGCGGCTTTTTTGCCATGATCGAATCGGGCGATTCTTTGAGTTCCTTGGAACTGCTCAGCGGCGGTGTGGAACACAAATACTGCACGATGAGAAACTATTTCGACCCTAAGCCCAATGATACGTATGATCTTTCCACAACGGGCGGCGGTTCGATGTCCGATATTCCGCTCGACCGAAAGTATACGGACAGTATTCTGATCCGCTACGTGATGCTTTGCGACGATGATATTGCCGCACAAGTTCAAAAGCAACATCCCGATTATACCTATTACACCACTTCCTCTTGGATCGGTATGGCAAAGGCTTACCGTGACTATCTGGGTTATACAGGTGTTCTGGAACGCTTGGAGAAGACAGATGTAAAAGAGGATATCCCGCTGTATCTGGAGAGCTTCGGCGCTCTTGAAACGCAGGAGACTGTGGCAACCATTCCGATGTACCTGATGACTTCTCTGACGAGCTTTGATAACATTTTGGAAATGTATCGAGAGTTTGCAGGGCAGGATATTAAGAACATCAACTTTAAGATGACCGGTTTCGCAAACGGCGGTATGTACTATGAGGTCCCGTCGGCATTGAATTGGGAAGACGCCGTTGGCGGTAAGGAAGGCTTTAAAAAGCTGGTCAACGAGTCTACGCGTATCAATGCAAGTCTGGATGGTTCTCATCTGGGGCTTTATCCCGATTTTGACTTTGCGTACATTCATGAGAATACGCTCTTCGATGCGGTTATTCTGAATGATGATGCGATCAAGACCATTGATAACCGTTATACCTCTTACAGACAGTACAGCCCGACTCAGCAAACCTTCCTGACCTTCTATCAGTTGGCGCTTTCGCCTTCCCGCTACAGCAAGTTCTATACCGAGCTGCTCTCCAACTATGGCGAATACGGAATCAAGTCGATTTCCGTGGCGTCTTTGGGTACGGCGTTGAACTCTGACTTTGATGAAGAAGATCCTTATCTCCGTGAGGACAGTAAGAAGTTCACACAAGAGGCATTTGCTTATATCAAAGAGCAGGGCTACGACATTATGACGGATGGCGGTAATTCCTATACTTGGAAGTATGTGAACCATATTTTGAATATGGATCTGGACTCCAGCCGTTATTTGGAATCCAGTGCATCTGTTCCGTTTATCGGAGCGGTATTGCACGGTTACGTCCAGTTTGCGGGTACACCTTTGAATGAAGAAGGTGACGTGAACTACGCAATGCTCCGTGCAATCGAGAACGGTTCCAGTGTCTACTTTATTCTGTCCTATGAAAATACTGAAAAGCTGAAGAGCGACAGTGTTTTGAGCCAGTATTATTCGATTCGTTATGATATTTGGAAAGAGGACGTTGTCAAGTATTACAAGGAGCTGAACGCCGCATTGAAGGACGTTCAGACCATGCAGATCATTGACCACCGCTTTATCACTGGTGAGCGTGTGCTTGACCTCAAAGAGCTTCAAACGGAGATCGCTGATAAGCTTGCGGAAGCAGAGCGTCTTGAAAGCGAAAAGCTTGGCAATGAACTCACCTCCAATCTTGTTTCCGCGGCAGACGCATGGGCGTTGTTGCATGGAGCAGAGGGAACGATGAAGTCGATTTTGAGTGACCTCACTACGCTCAACGAAAACATTGTTAAGGCATATGAACTGTGCTCTCAAAACGCAGATTTCGAGCAAGCTATGGCAGCACTCAATGCGGCAACCGAGGCTCTTGCAAAGGCAAAAGCGGATGCAGAGGCTGCGGCGGGTGAAAACCAAGAGGGCGCCGAAAATGCTGCAGAAGCAACTGCCGAAGGCGAGAATGCTGACGGCGGCGAGGGAGAAGGCGAGGCAGAAACTCCTGTCGATCCCGTACAGCAAGCACAGGAAGCATATGACAAGGCTTTGGAGGCAGTTGTAGAGCAGGTCAGCGAGTTCTATGCACAGGTGCTGGCAATGCTGGATTATTCGATCGAGCTGAATGCCCTGAAGGCAGATGCCGATGCATTGGCAGAGGCGATGCCCAAGGCGTTGGAGATCATGCAGAATACTCCTGTTTATGATTCCGACGAAGAGACCAGAGCAACGCTCGTGGCACAAATGCAGACCTACCTGAACAACGCGACTCCTTATATTTCTCTGATCGATGAGGCGTATAACGCATACGCACAAATGCTGATTCTCAGCGATGACGAACAGATTTCTGTCTTTGCCGCAACGGCAGCACTGATCGATACTGTGTTTGTCCAAAATGCTTATGCGGTTCAGGATATCGAAGCACTTCGCAAGGCGTGCGCAAACTACCTCTTCGACATGGAAACCCTGTATACGCTGTATGAGAGCAAGAAAGAAAATCTTGAGGATTCCAAGCCCGATGCAGGTAAGACCGAAACGGATAATACCCATGTTGTGGATAACAACCGTATCGTTGCAGTTACTTACGGTGAAGGTGAGGAAGCTTATAAGACCTTTATTCTGAACTACAACAGCTATTCTGTACGCGTTGTGTACAACGGTGTTGTTTATACCATTGAAAGCGGCGAATATATCGTAGTTTTCGAAAATGCAAATGCTTGAGAAAGGGAGGTAACAGAATATGACAAATGATGTAAAGATCAATGACTCTGTTTCGATGTCTGCTCCAAAGACGAGACGCAGAAAGATCGCCTCTCTTGATCGCCGCAAGGCACGCGCGGGATGGATCTTCGTACTTCCGTTTATCATCGGTTTTGTACTGATCTACCTTCCCATGGTATTCCAATCCATCCAGCTCAGCTTCAGCCAGCTTGACGTGGTGAACGGTGAGACTGTTATGGAGTTTGTAGGTTTTCAAAACTACACGGACGCTATTTTGACCTATACCCATCCCGAAACGCAAACAACTTTTGTTGAGGTTTTGGTATCGGGTTTGGGTGCGTTGGCATTTGATTTGCCCGCAATTCTTCTGTTCTCACTCTTCATGGCAGTCATGCTGAACCAGAAGATGGTGGGACGTGCAGCGTTCCGTTCGATCTTCTTCGTGCCCGTCATTATTTCCACGGGTATTATGGAATCGATTCAGGCGTTGGACGTCAACTATCAGAACATGCAATCGGGATCGATTGATGACGGTTCGGGTGAGCTTGGCGGAAGTGGTGCCGGTGAAATGGTTTCGAGCATGGATTTGCAGGCACTGTTTGCAAACATGGCGGTTGGTCAGGAGTTGGTTGAATATATTGCAATCATCATCAATAATATCTTCAATATTGTAAACCGCGCAGGTGTACAGATGTTGATCTTCTTGACCGGTCTGCAGTCGATCTCTCCTGCCATTTACGAGTCCTGTAAGATCGACGGTGCAACCTCTTGGGAAACCTTCTGGAAGATTACCTTCCCGATGATCAGCCCGATGATTTTGGTTAATGCTGTGTATACGGTGATCGACTCCTTTACGGTTGACAGTAATCCCGCAATGTCGTACGTTTCCAAGGTGTTCAGCTTGGGCGGCGATAACCGTACGATGAGTACGGCAATGTCCTGGATCTACTTCCTGATCGTAATTTTGGTCGTTGCTTTGATTGCGGCGGTCATGTCGGCATTCGTATTCTATCAGCGTAAGAATGATTAAGAAGGGAGGAGAAAACATGAACGCACAAAACATGGAAAGTAAGCCTGTCATTAAGCGGGAAACCAAAAACAAGATTCGTGTTGAGTTTGAGCGTACCCCGTTTAAGCAGAGATTTAAAGAAAAGTTCCTGTCCTTCTATTTCCTTCAGCAGGTTGTTGTCAAGCTCTTCTGGTACATTTTGATGATCGGTATTTCTTATATCGTTCTGGAGCCGTTTATCACAAAGATCCTGGGATCCATCATGGCACCTGAGGATTTCGTGGACGTCACCGTCCATATGATTCCTCGAAATGTCTCCTTTGATATCTATCGAGGACTCTTGACGGAGATCGGTTTCTTCCAAGCGTTTGGAAACACCTTCCTGCTTTCCTTCACTACTGCAGTTTTGCAGACCTTTACCTGCTGTCTGATCGGTTACGGCTTTGCGAAATTCAAGTTCCGCGGCAGAAATCTGATCTTTATGCTGGTTATGCTGACGATGATCGTCCCTCATCAAACGCTGCGTCACTCCATGTATCTGGAGTTCCGTAACTTTGATATTTTGGGAATCGTTCGTTTGCTCAAGGGCGGCGGAATTGAGTTCTTTGGTTGGAATGTCAAGGATATTGGCGAAGGCGTTGCGGCATTCTTTGAAAACTTCAACATTCTTCCCGATTCCATCACACTGGGAACCGATGACATCGGTGAGCCGATTTTGATGCACATCAGACAAAGCGGCTTGAACCTTGAAAACACCTATGCACCGTTGGTGATCCTGTCGGTATGCGGATTGGCATTTAAGAACGGTTTGTATATCTTCCTGCTTCGTCAGTTCTTCCGCGGTATTCCCGATGAATTGGAAGAATCTGCGTACATGGACGGTTGCGGCACGTTCCACACCTTCTTCCGCATTATTCTCCCGTTGTCGATCCCGATGATGGTAACCGTATTCCTGTTCTCCTTCTGCTGGCAGTGGATGGATGACTTCTACATTTCTTTGATCAATGTAGGAAACAATACTTCCAGTCAGCTTTTGGTCAACCTGGTCGGTGATATTCCGTTGTCGTTGCAGACGTCTTATGCGGGAACTCAGCTTTACGAAACCGCGATTCGAAACACCTGCGGTCTGTTAATCATTGCACCGCTGGTTGTGCTGTATGCATTCTGCCAGAACTTCCTGGTACAGGGTATCGAGCACTCCGGTATCGCGAACTAAAAGAAGCAATACGCCGCTTGCGGCGAAAAACAAAAGCGCCACGTATCCTTTTGGATGCGTGGCGTCTTTTGTTCCAAAACACAAACAATCTACTTGACGGCTTGGCAAAAAAATGATATAATAATAGAAAAGATTGAAAAGGGGGGGAGATCATGGATCTGTTAAAGGAAGCGGATTTTCGCAAGGAGATGAAAAGCGGCTTGCGTGCGGGATATTTATTTTTTGGCGATGAGGACTATCTCAAGAGCTTTGCCGTTAAGCAGGTAAGAGAATCGGTTTGCCCGGATCCGACGTATGCCTTTTTTAACGAAATGAAGCTCGATGCCATGGATTTTGAACCCCAAAAGCTGTTGGATGCACTTATGCCGATGCCGATGATGGCGGATAAAAAGCTGATCACGCTTTCGGGATTGAACTTCAACACCATGCGCCAAAATGAATTGGATGAGTTGTGTGAGGTGCTGGGAGCGTTGCAAGATTACGACTACAATGTGCTGATCATTACTGTTGCGGCGGATTGTCTCAATCCGGGATATCTTCCCAAAAAGCCGTCCGGAACACTTTCCAAGCTCGCGGAGCATTTGACCCCCGTGCAATTCGATCGCTGTACTACGGCAAAGCTTGCCGCATGGGTGCAAAAGCATTTTGCTCATAACGGAGTTGAGGCGGACGGTGCCTTTTGTACGCGGTTTCCCGAATACTGTGGACATAGCATGTTCATTCTGGCAAACGAAATCGATAAATTGAGCTATTACGTTCTTTCCCACCAACGCACGACTGTCACCGATGAGGATATGCATCTTGTTTGTACCGCCGCCAACGAATATGACGCGTTCGCGTTTACCAATGCCATTATGGAAGGCAAAAACGAGGTGGCGCTTGCGATTTTGGCGGATTACCGATTCCGCAGAATGGATCCTTTAATCATTATGGGTGATGTAACGCGCGTGATCTGTGATATGGTTGCCGTACGATCCATGTCGCAAGAGGGCGTTCCCAATGCCGAGATCGCGTCGGTGCTAAAGGTTCATGAATTCAAGGTCGGACTCTATCAAAAAAGTTTGCGGCAGATTGGAGAAAAGCGCCTTCAGCGCGCGCTGGAAGCCTGCTGTGAGGCGGATCAATCGCTGAAGCTTTCCCCGACGGGCTACACACCCCTGGAGCAGTTGATCTGCAGAATTTAACCGTGCGAATATTGTTAAAATGAAAAGGAGAAATCGATCATGAAATATGATCTGCTTCCGCAAAAAAAGCATTACTATAAAGCCAATATGCATATGCACACCAATTTTTCCGACGGTCAAATGACTCCCGAGGAGACCAAGGAGGCATTCAAGACGCATGGATATTCGATTGTGGCGTTTACCGATCACGAGGGAATCGTAGCACACCCCGAACTGCGTGATGAGAGCTTTTTGCCGATTACCTCTTTTGAGATTGCCATTGGTGAGAAGGGAGACGGCGCTGTGCCAAATTCGCACCGCACTTACCACCTCAATCTGTTTGCAAAGGATCCTGACAACACGGTCAGTTCTGTTTTCTGTGAGGAACGCATCTGGAAGCGGATCGAGCACATTAAGGAGCATCTTAATCGGGAGCAGTTCCGCTATCACTATCCGCGTGAGTACACGGTGGAATGCATCAACGGCATTATTGCGCAGGCGCGCAAGGACGGTTTTCTTGTTTCCTACAATCACCCCGTTTGGTCACTGCAGGATTACACCGACTATGCCGCGCTCAAAGGGCTTTGGGGTGTCGAGGTTCATAACACGGGATGTGTGAGAACCGGGCACGTAGACACGGTACAGCCATTTGACGATCTGTTGCATCAAGGTGAGGTGGTCGTTCCGCTTGCAACGGACGACGCGCACAAGTTGAGCGACTGCTTTGGGGGTTGGATCATGGTGGGCGCTGACCGTTTGGAGTATGCCGACGTGATGCAAGCGCTGGAGAACGGTGACCTGTATGCATCCACGGGTCCCGAAATTTACGAGATCTCCATTGAGGACGGAAAGCTCCACGTCTCCTGCTCAAAGGCGGTTTCCATCGCGATTGGCAGTGAGCGCCGCTTTTACAAGAGGATGAATGCGGACGGAGGGGTTCTTTTGACCGAGGCGGATTTTGATCTGACCGAATATCTGGAGCAAACACGGAACTATCCTACACGCAGAATGCCGTACATTCGTGTAACGGTGGTGGACGAAGAGGGAAAGAGCGCATGGTCACGCGCATACCGTGCAGACGAGCTGGATCAATAAAAAACAGGAGCGCCAACGCATTTTGCGTTGGCGCCGAACTTTAGATATCCTTTCAAATGCTACCAATTGGGAAAAGTTTTGATCAAACTTTTTCAAAAGTTTCCGCAGTGGAGGCTGCGTAAGCCTCCTCGCCCTCCGCAGAGGGCGAAACTTTCCTCGGCGCTTTTCTTTTTGTTAGCTTTTTCTTTTGCGCCTACACGGTCAAAAGAAAAAGCGGCTAAGGAGT
>JAZQXI010000134.1:0-9002 GCA_045632805.1 Eubacteriales bacterium
GACGTTGACAAAAAGCTGTTTTTGGTGGA
Organism: Eubacteriales bacterium; assembly: GCA_045632805.1. Taxonomy (GTDB): domain Bacteria; phylum Bacillota; class Clostridia; order Oscillospirales; family CAG-272; genus UMGS1865. Next base: position 30 of record JAZQXI010000134.1, read on the forward strand.
CCTTCCCGGTTACGGCTTTGCAAAACGCGCGCCCTCCGATAAAGCACAGTGGTCGGCACTCACCGACGGATATTTCACAAAAAATCCAAACGTCGATCTCTTAAAGCTGGTCATTCAGTTAGTGGACAGCCGCGTTGGTCCCACGGCGGATGACGAAATGATGCTCTCCTTTTTGCGGCAAGCTGACATTCCCTTTTTGGTAGTTGCCACAAAATGCGACAAGCTCAACGCTACGGAGCGCAAAAAATCAGAAGAAGCACTCCGCAACCACCCCGACATCCCTGCGGACACTCCTATCATTTTCTATTCCTCGCTCAAAAATGAGGGCAAGACCGAGCTGTGGAATCAGATTTATCAATACACAGGGCTCAACTGATTTTTTACAGAAAGTGAGAAAATTCCCGTAAGATGTTACTCTCTACGCTTCTATCGGGCGGCGATTTTAAGGACGTCATCATTCAATTGCTGCTCACCCTTCCCGTTATCCTGTTCGCACTGGTCATTCACGAGACCGCGCACGGATACGTTGCATGGAAATGCGGTGACCCCACCGCATATAACCTCGGACGGTTGACACTCAACCCCTTAAAGCATCTCGATCCCATTGGCTTTCTTTGTATGATGGTGTTCGGCTACGGTTGGGCAAAGCCTGTTCCGATCAACACGCGAAACTTCCGCAACCCCAAGTACGGCATGGCATTTTGTGCCGCCGCAGGTCCGATCGCAAACCTTTTGACGGGACTGTTCAGTGCGCTTTTGTGCGGTTTCTTACGTGTGTGGTGGATCCAACTCGCCGCAACCGATGCCAATGATTTTTTGATCAATTGCGTCGTTATCGCAAGTATCTTTTTTGAATTGAGTGCATTGTATAACTTTTTGCTCATGGCATTCAATCTCATTCCCGTCCCCCCCTTTGACGGATCCCCTATCGCATTCGTTTTTCTCCCTCCCCGCATCTATTTCAACATGATGCGTTACGAACGGCAAATCATGTTCGGCGTTTTGATTGCCATTATGGTTCTTTCGCGCCTCGGTTTTTCGCCGTTCTCCGCAATTGCGGATTTTTTGAGCGGACGCGTTTCTTATCTGGCATTCGACCTTTTCAGGAACGTATTCGACATTCCGCACATTGATTTTGCGTATTACCGTTTCTTATTTTAATCACACCGACAGAAAGGATCCCTTTCTTACATGGAAGCAGTCACTTATCGGCTGGATCAGTTCGAAGGTCCTCTTGACCTGCTCTTAATGCTGATTCAGAAAAACAAAGTGAATATCATTGACATCCCCATTTCCTTGATCTGTGACCAGTACCTGGAATATATCAAGGCGGCACAGGATATGGACATGGAGGTCGCAGGCGAATTTATCGTCATGGCAAGTGAACTGATGCTCATCAAGAGCCGCATGCTCCTGCCCAAAGAAAATGAGGATGAAAAAGACCCCCGCGCAGACCTGGCAGATGCCCTGTTGCGTTACCAGCAGGCAAAGCAGGCGGTTGCCAAAATGACACCGCTCTATCAGCTTTACAGCGGACGCATGGTCAAGGATACCGATGAAATTTCGATCGATACCACCTACGTTGCCGATCAACAGGTAACGAGTCTGTGTGCGGCAGTACGTCGCATCATCGCTGCCAACGAAAGCAGACCCCGCGCGGAAAAACAGACCTTTGCTCCACTTGTGGCAAAGCCGATCATTCCCGTGGACGTCAAGATCGTCGGCATTCTTCACCATATGTCAAAACGGCGCGACACCTCGATGCAGGAGCTCTTGCACGACGCGGTTTCACTCTCGGATATGATCGCGATCTTCTTGGGAATTCTTGAATTGATCAAGGTTCGAAAGATCCTGATCGACGAAGATCCCGATTCCTACACCGTTATCCACGGTGTAAACACGCGATTTGTGGTCAACGAAAAGCCGCCCGAGGAAGGAGAAACCGAAAAGGTCTACACACCTGCCACCGACAGTGACGAGCCAATCCCCCTCTCCTCCAAGGCAGAGATGCACCGCGAACAGCGCCGCATCATCCGCGAGCAGAAGCTGGCGGAAAAGAAGCGTACCCGTGCCGAGGAGCGCGCACGCCGTGCGGAGGAGCGCAGACGCGCCAAGGAGGAAGCGGAAGCCGCAGAACCCCTTGCCGACCTTCTGCCCGAGGATGACAGCGATTTGGAAGCAGAAGCCAAGGTTGCCGAGATGCTGGACAATCAGCTCTCCGAGGATGACGAGGATCTTTTGGACGACATCGGTCTTGATATGAACGAGATCATCCGATCGATGGCAAAGCAGGCAAAGGATCTGCCAGACGATCCTACATAAAACGAGAAAGGAATCCGACCTATATATTATGGAAGAAAAGAAAGAAGCCGCCGCGGGGCTTGAACAATTGACCAGCGCGCAGGAGATCGAGCAAGCGATTGAAGCGATCCTCTACGCCGCGGGATACCCCATGCGGTACGATAAGCTTGCCGAGGTGCTGGGACTGACCGTTAAGGATGTCAAGACCATGGTCAAGGAAATGTCGGCGCATTTTGCCGCCGAGGATACCCACCACGGGATTCAACTCCTGCTCTACCCCACCACCTGCCAATTGGCTACCAAAGAAAAATATGCCCCTTACATCCGCGAAGCGCTTGGCATTCGTCGAGGCGGAAACCTCTCCGCGTCCTCAATGGAGGTGCTGGCAGTGGTTGCTTACAATCAGCCTGTTACACGCTCTTACGTTGATCTCGTCCGCGGTGTGGATAGCTCTTACGCGGTCAACTCCCTCTTGGACAAGGGCTTGATCGAAGCCGCAGGACGCTTGGATGCTCCCGGACGTCCGATGCTCTACGTCACGACTGATAAATTTTTACGCGTGTTTGGGATCAACTCGCTTGACGAGCTTCCCGAAACCGAGGCATTGAGTGTCGCCGCGGCACAGGCAGAAAACGCTGAAAACAGTGAGGAAGCCGAGCAGCTTGCCGCTGAGATTTCCGAGGATGCAGTTCCTGCAGAATACACAGAGCCTGTGGACAGCGAAGAAACCGACGTCATTTATGAAAGCGGTGTAACCCCGCAAGAACCACCTCAAACACCCGATGAAAAGGAGGAATCGAATTGATAGGATTATGGATCGCCTTGGCGGTCGTAGCACTCTTGGTACTCGTCATTCTATTCGGAAGCGTAAAGGTCCGAATCGTTTGTCGGGAAAAGCTTCGGGTGGTCGCATCGGTTTGCGGAATCCGTTTTACCTTGGTCTCGGACAAAGAGCCCAAGAAAAAAGAGCCGCGCAACCTCTCAAAATGCCGCAATCCCGAGGCAGTGCTCAGGCGTGAGCTTCGCCGTCAGCAAAAGGAAGCGCGACGCGCAGAGCGAAAACGCTTGAAGGCAGAAAAGAAAGCCGCCAAAAAGGCAAAGAAAAAAGCACTTGCCGCAGAAAAACGGGTCGCCAACCCCAATCTCAAGGAAAATCTGGAGATGATTTTGGCACTGTTGAAAAAGCTCTATACCGTAACACGCGGAAAGCTTCGTATTCGTGTACGCCGCATGCACATTACGGTTGGCGCTGAGGATGCCGCAAAAACAGCGATCCTCTACGGAGTAATCCTGCAATCAGCATCCTACATTCTCAACTTCATCGAAGAAAAGTTCAACCACATCCGCCGCAAGGCAGGAGAGATGAGCATCGAACCGGATTATATTTCGGGTAAGAGCCATGCGGACATTGATATTGCCTGCTCGGTCAAGCTCCGCAGACTCATCGCAATCGGGCTTGGCATGTTGCTCTCTTTCAACAAAGAAAGAACCCGCGCATACCAAAAAGCCGCGATCCGTGAAAAAAACAGCCGCGAGGCTGACAGCCACGACGTCGCTTAACCTAAGTTTTCAAAAATAAAAATAATATATAACACATACATGAAAGGATTATCATTATGGAAAACGAATCTTGCATCAAGGAAATCATCAGCAACTCGCTGAACCAAGTCCGTACGATCATCGACGCTGACACCGTTGTCGGCAAGCAGATCATCACCCCCAGCGGAACGGTTATCATTCCGATTTCCAAGGTCTCTATGGGCTTTGCTTCGGGTGGCTTGGATCTTCCCGCAAAGAAGGGCGAGGAAGGCGCTCCCAAGAACTTCGGCGGTGGCGGCGGAACCGGTGTTACGGTAACTCCCGTTGGGTTTTTGACCGTTTCTCCCGACGGCATTGTGGACATGATCCCCATGGTTGCCGAGAAGCTCTCCCCCATCGAACAGGTTGCTGATATCATCAACTCGACTCCCGATTTGATCAGCCGTATCAAGAATATCTTCTGGCCCGAGGAAAAGGAAGACAACGCAGAAGCTGTTGCGGCAGTGGAAAATGACCTCGAAGAGGCTTACCGTCTTAAGCTCGCACAGGAAGCTGCTGAGGCTGCTGAGCAGGCAATTGACGACACCGAGAAGCTCTTGGAGAACGACGGTGAATTGACCAAGGAAGAGAAGAAGCGTCTGAAGAAGGAAGCAAAAGAGCTGAAGAAGCTGCAAAAGAATGCTCCCATCGAGGTAGAATCCGCAGAGGCTGCTCCCTCCCGTCTTGCAAACAAGCGCGGAAAGATCTCCGAAAAGACTCTGGAGAGCGGACGCGTAAAATAATCTGTCAGGCTTGACATAAAATACACTCCGGAAAAATATACATGAACCAAATGTATTTTTTCCGGAGGGTATTATTATGTCCTGCAAAAAGCGGTGTTTGCTCCTCTTTCTCACACTCTGCGTCTGCATGTGCGGCGTGGGTATTCAAACAGCAGCACAAACAACGGCAGGCTCCCCTCACCCGCCCTCTCTCCCTACCGTCTCCGCCCAAAGTGCGGTCTTGATGGAAGCGGAAAGCGGTGACATAGTATACCAAAAGCAAGCAAACACGCGATTGCCGATGGCAAGCACCACCAAGCTGATGACCGCATTGGTAGCACTGGAGCTTGCATCGCCCACACACATCGTAAAGGTCGCCCCCGAGGCGGTAGGAGTTGAAGGCTCCTCGATCTATCTTACGGAAGGCGAAACATTGACGTTGGAGCAATTGCTCTATGCCCTATTGCTGGAATCTGCCAACGATGCGGCAGCGGCAATCGCGATTGATCTGTGCGGAAGCATTGAAGCGTTTGCCAAAGAAATGAATCGAAAAGCATCCTCCTTGGGATTAACCGACACACATTTCACCAATCCGCACGGGTTGGATGACGAAGAGCATTATACCACCGCACGCGAACTGGCATTGATTGCTCGTTCCGCGCTTGAAAACGAGCTTCTTTCCACCATTTGTGCCACGCGAAAAACCACCATTCCGCACGCAGGAACCGACAGCATGCGTCTTTTGGTTAACCACAATAAGCTCCTCCGCTTTTATGATGGGTGTATCGGTATGAAAACCGGCTTTACCAAAAAAAGCGGGCGAACGTTGGTTTCCGCGGCAAAGAGAGACGGAGTCACGTTGATCGCGGTAACGCTCAATGCCCCTGACGATTGGAACGATCATTCCGAAATGTTAGACTATGGATTTTCCCAATATCGTTCCCAAACGCTTTGTGAAGCCGGAGATCTCGTCTACTCCCTTCCGATCGTGGGCGGCAAGGAGCATTACGTGATTTTGGGAAACTCTCAATCGGTAACCCTTACGCTTCCCGCTTTGGCAGGAGACGTTGAGCAAGCGCTGGAGTGCCGCCGCTTTGAGTATGCGGGAGTCACCGAAGGAATGTTGCTCGGTCATGCGGTCTTTTACTGTGATACAAACGCTGATGGAACCCAAGAATGTATTGCAAAAGTGCCGCTTTATGCCCTTTACACGGTGGAAAAGGAAGAACACAAGTCCGGATTTTGGGGCTTTTTACAAGGAATCTTTACTTAACAAGGAACGATCAAACAAAGGAGGTCATCATGCGACTGCAAAAATTCTTTTCGGACGCGGGAATCCTCTCGCGCAGAGCAGCCGAAGCCGAAATTGCCAAGGGAAACGTCACGGTCAATGGTGTTGTGGCATCGGTCGGTGACTCCGTAGACCCCGAAACCGATATCGTGGAATATCGCGGCAAGCGAGTTGAGGCGCGCGCGGACAAACCGCATCGCTATATCATGCTCAACAAGCCGCGCGGTTACGTGACGACCGCCAAAGATGAAAAGGGACGCCGTACCGTCACCGATCTGGTGCGCGGTATCGGCACACGTGTCTACCCCGTCGGTCGTCTTGATATGGATTCGGAAGGCTTGCTGCTGCTGACGGATGACGGCGAATTTACCAATCATCTGACACATCCGCGTCATGAAATTCCGAAAATCTATCACGTCACACTAAGCACTCCCCCAACAGAGGAACAGCTCGCTTGTCTGAACGCTCCCATGGTGTTGGACGGCTACGTGCTGCAACCCGTCACCGTTCATCAATTAACGGCTGACACGCTGGAGATGCACCTCTTTGAGGGGCGAAACCGACAGATCCGCCGCATGTGCGAGGCTGTAGGCTTGCGCGTCAGACGACTTTGCCGCGTTGCCATTGGAAAGCTGACCTTGGGGGATCTTCCAAGTGGTAAATGGCGGGAGCTGACCCCCGACGAAGTGGCATATTTAAAGCCCTCTAATAAATAAAGGAAGGAAAACATCATGCTGGAAGTATTACCCATTCAATCCAAGGACGAGCAAGAGGCGCTTTGCGTACGTTGCGGCGTACCCTTTCGTACCGAAATGCTGGCATATCAAGCGCTCGTAGACGGTGAATTGCGCGGGATCTGCCAATTTACGATGGATGCAAACGGCGGAAGAATCGTTGATTTTGCACACGCGCCTACGGGATATGAATTTGAGCCGATGTTTGTGATGGGACGCGCCGCCCTGAACTTCATCGACCTTTGCGGCGTTCACCGCGCCTATTTCGACGCGGAATACGACAACGAAGTACTCGTCAAAGCCATCGGTTTTTCCAAAAATCCCGACGGCAGATATGAAATGGATTTGACAGATTTCTTCAAAGAACCCTGCCAACACTCCAAAAAGTAATCATTTTTCATCATTTTGGTAAATTTTACCAGTTTTTACCCCAAAAGTTTGGGAACTATTTTCGTCTTTTCATACTTGCAAAATCTTCCAAAATATGGTAAAATATTCCTGTCAAGAAAATTACTACCATATTGGGAGGATAATTGCTTTATGGAATACAAAACGAAAATACTGATTGCTGATGAAAGTCCCGCTGTTCGTTCCAATCTGCGCGAAGGCTTGCTCCGTGCCGGATATCTCAACGTAGAGGAAGCGGTAAACGGTGAGGAAGCGGTTCTCAAGATCTCGCACGCGCATCCCGATGTCGTTCTTTTGGACGTTTGGCTTTCCAAGCTCGACGGTATCGGCGTTCTTCGCACCTGCCACGCAATGGATTGGTCGGATGCCCGCAAACCCGCATTTATTGTGGTCTCTTCGGTCTCCAGCCAGAACATCTTTATTCAAGCGACCGAAGCCGGAGCGGACTTGTGTCTGCTCAAGCCTGTCAACATTGCAAGCCTTTCCGAACACATTCAAAGCATCGTCTCGCACAGACAGCGTGAGATTCCCGTTGCCGCAATGCAAGAGGTGGAAAAAGGTCCTGACATTGAGTCACAGGTTACGCAGATCATTCATCAGATCGGTGTTCCCGCACATATCAAGGGATATCAGTATCTGCGTACAGCGATTTTGATGACCATTAAGGACAGTGACATCATCAATTCGGTTACTAAAATCCTCTACCCCTCTGTTGCAAAAAAATACGCAACTACAACCAGCCGTGTCGAGCGCGCGATCCGTCACGCGATTGAGGTTGCATGGGACCGAGGTGACGTGGATACACTCAACTCTTATTTTGGGTATACCATTCAGAACAACCGCGGAAAGCCGACAAACTCGGAGTTTATTGCGATGATCGCGGATAATCTGAGATTGAAATATAAGCTTTATTGATTTTTTATAAAATAAGGGTGAGTCAAAGGCGTTTTTGCCCGTGACCCACCCCCATTTTTGATTTTGCTATTGATTTTTTCTCTCGTTTATGCTACAATATAATCGAAAGAATCGCAAAGATCGTAGAAAGCGAGGAAACGTTATGGCAAAAACAACAATTGGAATTTTATACGATTTTGATAAAACACTTTGCACCACCGACATGCAGGAATATGATTTTATCAAAAATTTGGGCATGAACTCGGATGACTTCTGGGGGGAGGCCGCTCAGATCACAAAGCTTTATCAGGTTGAAAAGATCTTGGCGTATATGTTCGTCATGATCAAAAAATGCAAGGAAAAAGGCATTCCCCTGACCGAGGAATACCTCAAAAAGTGCGGCGAAAACGTCGTGCTTTATAAGGGTGTACAATCTTGGTTCGACCGTATCAACGCCTTTGGCGAATCCATGGGTGTGCATATTGAGCACTACATCATCTCTTCCGGTACCTATGAGATCATTCAGGGTACACCCATCGCAAAGTATTTTACACGCATCTATGCGTGCCGTTACATGTATGACGAAAAGGGTGAAGCGCTCTGGCCTGCGCTGGCGATCAACTATACCCTTAAAACGCAGTACATCTACCGCATTTCCAAGGGGATTCTTGACGTAACAGACGACTACAACCTCAACCGCCTGCAGGATGACAGTCTCCGCCGCATCAACTACCGAAATATGATCTACATCGGCGACGGAATGACCGATATTCCCTGCATGAAGATGGTCAAGGAAAAGGGCGGCAAGTCGATTGCCCTTTACCCCTCCGGTAAGAGTGAGCACGTTAAGCCCTTGGTTGAGGACGACCGTATCAACTACGTCTGCGTTGCGGACTATTCCCCCAACTCCACCTTGGAGAAGATCGTAAAGCTGATGATCGAAAACATGGCGATCCTCGAACGCCTCAAATCCAAGGAAGAAATGCAACTCTCGCAATATAAACGAAGCTTTGACAAGGAAAGCTGATAAAAGAACACCGTATGT
>JAZQXI010000135.1:0-28427 GCA_045632805.1 Eubacteriales bacterium
TATTTACCCCGCCGACGGCGCACGCTACGGAGATTTGCGCGACGCATTGGAAAAGCTCCGCCTTAACGATGCCGCTCTCCTGTTTGAACCCGAGACCTCGATAGCACTCGGCTTTGGCTTCCGTTGCGGATTTTTGGGGCTTTTACACATGGAGATCATTGAGGAGCGTTTGGAGCGTGAATTCAATCTTGATCTGATCACCACCGCCCCCTCGGTTATTTATGAGATCAAAGTCAAAGGCGGCGAGACGATTCGAATCGACAATCCGACCAATTACCCCTCCCCCGATGTAATCGAAACGGCGTACGAGCCATTGGTCAAGGCGAACATCATCACTCCCGTGGACTACGTGGGGGGGCTTATGGATCTTTGTCAGGACCGACGCGGCGTATTTATCGACATGAAGTACCTTGACACCACACGTGTGGAGCTTCATTACAATCTGCCGCTGAACGAGATCATTTACGACTTTTTCGACGCGCTTAAGAGCCGCTCGCGCGGATATGCATCGCTTGACTACGAGCTGCTCGGATATGAACCCAGCAAGCTGGTGAAGCTGGACTTTTTGCTCAACGGTGAGCAGGTAGACGCGCTCTCCTTCATCGTTCACGAGGAAAAGGCGTATGGCAGAGCCCGCAAGATTGCGGAAAAGCTCAAGGATAACATCCCGCGTCAGCTCTTTGAGGTCCCGATCCAAGCGGCGATCGGCACAAAGGTCATCGCGCGTGAGACTGTTAAGGCGATGCGCAAGGACGTGCTTGCCAAGTGCTACGGCGGTGATATCACCCGTAAAAAGAAGCTCTTGGAAAAGCAGAAGGAAGGTAAAAAGAAGATGCGCCAGCTCGGCTCCGTGCAGGTCTCTCCCGAGGCGTTCATGGCGGTGCTTAAGCTGGATGACGATCAATAATAAAGCAACACACTCCCACAGGCACGTTGGTACTTGTGGGAGTTTTTTCTATGTTCGCACAAACTTTGCATTAAAAGTTTTGATCAAACTTTTTCAAAAGTTTGCGGATTCCAAAGGCAGCGTCTTTGGTCGCGCTCCGCAGAGCGCGAAATTTCTTTAAACAGCGTTTCTCTTTTGTTAGCTTTTCTCTTTGCGCTTCCTTCCTGCAAAGAGAAAAGCGGCTAAAGAGTCTTGCAAAACACAAAATCGCAGCATGAGTACATAGTTTGATCAAAACTTTCACTGTACTGACGAAAGTCGTTAGTTTTGTGATAATAGTTTAATTTAGGTCAAAGTAGTCCAATATCCCATTATAGATCCCGCGCGCAAACAGCTCGGGGTTTTCGTTCATCAAGGCGGCATCCGACGGATTGGAAATAAAGCCCAGCTCCACCAAAACGGCGGGCATGGCGGTCTTTCGAAGCACGTAAAGCCCCGGTCGCACCTTCATCCCACGATCACGCAGGCCCGTGGCATCCGAGATTCCCTCGATGATGTCCTCTCCGAGTGAGAATGCCGACGACGGACGGGAATACGCAAACGCCTCAACTCCGCTGACGCTCGGGCTTTCCGCCGCGTTGGTATGGATACTGATAAAATATTCCGCTCCCCATGCGTTGGCATCATTGACCCGCGCGCGAAGGCTTGTTGTGTTGGTCGTCCCCAACGACGTCGTAGGCGTCGGACGGGAAAGCCGCACCTCAAAATTTCCATTGGCGCGCAACAGATCCGCCAAAGCTTGCCCCACGCGATAGGTAATATCCTGCTCACGCAACCCGTTCCCCTCCGCTCCCGCGTTCGGGCTCTCGGGGTTGTGTCCCTGATCGATGTAAATCTTGATTGCCATATCATCCTCCACGCTTTCTACGATTTCTTATGCATAGTGTATGCGGCATTGCACAAAAATGCGAAAAGCCCTTGCAAAAAAACTCCTCTCATGGTAAAATAGGAGTATCACGGAACAAGAAAGGAGCTTTTTATGAGCTCGGTAAAACATATTGATACCGCCGCGACCGAAAAAAACCGCGTAGTGGCGGGAATGCTCTATCTGGTTGCCACCCCCATTGGAAACTTGGCAGATCTTTCGGAGCGCGCGATCAAGGTGCTGTCCGAGGTGGACTTTATCGCCGCTGAGGACACACGCAACTCGATGCGCCTGCTCTCCTATCTCGGCATTTCCAAGCCGATGATCTCCTATTTTGAGCATAACAAGCGCGAACGCGGTGAGCAGATCGCATCCATGCTGGAAAGCGGACAATCCTGCGCGCTCATCACAGATGCGGGGACTCCCGCCATCAGCGATCCCGGCGAGGATATGGTGGCGCTTTGCGCATCTCGCGGCATTCCCGTAACCTCGATCCCCGGCCCCGTGGCATCCATTACGGCACTCACGCTCTCGGGTCTCCCCACCGGTCGCTTTACCTTTGAAGGCTTTTTATCGACCAACAAATCCGAACGCCGCGAGCATCTGGCGTCTCTGGCAAACGAGCGTCGCACCATGCTCTTTCACGAAGCGCCGCACAAGCTCAAAGCAACTCTTTCCGACCTTGCCGCAACCTTTGGAAACGAGCGCCGCATCGCGCTTTGCCGCGAATTGACCAAAACGCACGAAGAGGTCTTGCGCATGACGCTTGGCGAGGCGGTGGCTTATCATGAGGAGAACGCACCGCGGGGCGAATCCGTGCTGGTGGTAGAAGGCGCGCAAAGGGCGGCTACCGGCGAAGCGTTTTGGACGTCGCTCTCCATTCCCGCTCATGTGGAACATTATATTGCCCTTGGCATGAGCAAAATGGACGCCATCAAGCAAGCCGCCAAAGATCGCGGCGTGCCCAAAAATGAAGTTTATAAGGAAATGGTATAAACAAAAAAGGAAGTCATCGACTTCCTTTTTTGTTTACCTTATTTAACCGCTCCTGCCGTCTTTCGACCTCATCGCGCTTGGGCGTGGGGATATCGGCAAAGCGGAACGGGATTCCCATTTGGTCATATTTCACGGTACAGATTTTTTTAAACGTTAACAGCTCGACCTTGTCAATGCAGGGATGTGTGTTGATCAGCTCCCGCAAGAACGTGTCGTTTTCTTCGTTGTCGTTCAGCGTGGGGATCACGACCTGCCGCAACGTGGTAGGAATCCCATTTTCGTTCAAATATTCCAAAAATCGTAACGGTACGTCGATCCCACATCCCACGTATTCGCTATAGAGCGAATCGGTGGAATATTTCATATCCAAAAGCACACGGTCGGTCTCTTCCAAAAGTGCTTTGACGGCATCGTTGAAAAGGCATCCCGACGTATCAAGGCAGGTGTTCATGCCCCTCTTGTGCGCTTCGGTAAAAAATGCTGCCGAAAACTCGGCTTGCAAAAGCGGTTCTCCGCCCGAAAGCGTCACACCGCCCTCGTGTCCAAAATACGCCCGATACCGTTCGGCACGCGCGGCAAGTGACTCGGCGCTCATGCTCTGTCCGCCCTCGCGCGCCCAAGTATCGGGATTATGACAGCATCCGCACCGCAAGGGACAGCCTTGCAGGAATACAACGAAGCGGACACCCGGCCCGTCAAGCGTGCCGAGTGTCTGGATCGAATGTACGGATCCTGTTACGGATTCGTTTTGCATATTACATAACCTCGTGGAAGGTACGGCTGATGACTTCCCTTTGCTGCTCACGCGAGAGCTTGTGGAAGTTGACCGCATAGCCCGACACGCGAATGGTAAGGTTCGGGAACGCATCGGGATCCTCGTATGCCTTGATCAGTGTTTCACGATTCAGCACATTCACGTTGATATGATGCGCCTTCTTTGCGAAATATCCGTCGAGAATCGAAACCAGATTTCCGACTCTTTCGTCCGCATCACGTCCCAGTGCCTCGGGCGTGATCGAGAAGGTGTTGGAAACACCGTCGCGGCAATCCTCATATCTGATCTTTGCCACGGAGTTAAGCGACGCCAATGCGCCGTTCTCCTCGCGGTTGTGCATGGGATTCGCTCCCGGCGCAAACGGTTCTCCCGCACGGCGACCGTCGGGAGTTGCTCCCGTGTGCTTGCCGTACATAACGTTGGAAGTAATGGTAAGAACCGACAGCGTATGCTCCGCGTCACGGTAAGTAGGTGTCTTGCGCAATTCGGTAATGACCTTGTGTGCCATTTCCTGCGCGATGCTATCGACACGGTCGTCGTCGTTGCCGTACTTCGGGAACTCGCCCGTCGTTTCAAAATCAACGATGTATCCGTTTTCGTTCTTGATGGGGCGGACGTTTGCGTACTTGATCGCGCTGAGCGAATCCGCCATCACGGAAAATCCTGCCACGCCAAACGCCATAAAGCGTCCAACCTCGGTGTCATGCAGAGCCATCTGCGTTTTTTCATACGCATACTTATCATGCATATAATGAATGACGTTCATCGTATTGACATAGAGGCGGGAGAGCCATTCCAGATAGATATCCAGACGCTTCATGACCGTTTCGTAGTCAAGCGTCTCTCCCTCCAAAACGGGCATCTGCGGACCGATCTTCATGTCGCTTGTTGCGTCATATCCTCCATTGATGGCAACCAAAAGAAGCTTTGCAAGGTTGCAACGCGCTCCGAAGAACTGCATCTGCTTGCCCACCTTCATCGCGGATACGCAGCACGCAATCGCATAGTCATCGCCATACAGCGGACGCATGACGTCATCGTTTTCGTACTGGATCGAATCGGTATCCACCGAAACCTTGGCGCAGAAGCGCTTAAAGCCCTCGGGGAGCGCGGTGGACCAAAGGATCGTCAGATTCGGCTCGGGCGAGGAGCCAAGCGTATAGAGAGTATTGAGAATACGGAAGCTGCTCTTGGTAACAAGGGTTCTTCCGTCCTCACCCATACCGCCAACGCTCTCGGTGATCCACATGGGATCTCCACCGAACAGCTCGTTATATTCAGGCGTGCGCAAATGACGCGCCAAACGAAGCTTCATCACAAAATCATCGATCAGCTCCTGTGCCCCGCTCTCGGTAAGTGTTCCGTTTGCAAGGTCACGCTCAATGTAAATGTCGAAGAACGTGCTGACACGTCCGAGTGACATTGCCGCGCCGTTTTGCTCCTTGATGGAAGCAAGGTACGCAAAATAGGTCCATTGAATCGCTTCACGCGCGTTGGATGCGGGCAAACTGATGTCGTAGCCGTACATTGCCGCCATTTCCTTCATGTAACCCAAAAATGCGATCTGCTGGAAAAGCTCCTCGGAGAGTCTTGTTTGCTCCGGCGAGAAGTTTCCGTTTGCCAGCGCCTTTTTGTCCTTTTTCTTTTCCGCGATCAGGCGATCTATGCCGTAGAGCGCAACACGGCGATAGTCACCGATGATTCTTCCGCGCCCGTAGGCATCGGGAAGTCCTGTAATGATGTGGCATTTTCTTGCCGCGCGCATCTCCTCGGTGTAAGCGCGGAAAACGCCGTCGTTATGGGTGGTGCGGAAGCGGAATTCCTTCTCCACCTTATCGCTGAGCTGATATCCGTACGCCGCGCAGGCATTGCGCACCATGCGCATACCGCCAAAGGGGTTGACCCCACGCTTGAGCGGGCTGTCGGTTTGAAGTCCTACGATCAACTCGTTTTCATGATCTACGTATCCCGGGGCATAGCTGGTCAGAGAGGATACCGTGTTGGTATCGATATCAAGAACACCGCCGGCGGCACGCTCCTTTGCAAACAATTCCTGAACCTTGTTCATCAGCTTTTGGGTGCGTTTGGTAGCGCCTGCCAAAAAAGCGGCATCCCCCTCGTATGCGCGGTAATTTTTTTGAATAAAATCGCGCACGTTGATCTCTGACTGCCAATCGCCTTCGGTAAATCCGTTCCAAAATGTGTTTTCCATAATATCTTCTCCTTTACACAAATTTGCCCAGACGGTCGGCATCAAAAACATCTGCATTCCCTTGCGGTGCTCCGCAGTTCCGTCAGTCGTGCAAATGCGATATTATTATACACTATAATACTAAAAAAGTCAAGGTGAAACATCGGTATTTTTTACCCATTTTCAAATCTATTTTTTAACAATCACAAAAGACCGCCGCGGCTTTTACCGAAGCGATCTTTTGTGTATTTACTGTTTCATTTTGTGACCGAACGCAAGTGTTGCCGCTGTCAAAAGGACTGTAGCCCACCCTGCGACAAAAACCAACGGAATCCACGCCTCACTCCAATTTTCCGAAAGCAGCGCACGACCCAATTCCACCGCGCGTGCAAACGGCAAGAGATTGGCAAACGTGACAAAGCCCTCACCCACAAGCTCTAACGCAAACCACGTGCCGCTGAGCCATGCCGAAAGGTTGGTCAGAAGTGCCCCGCAAAACGAGGTTGCCGCTTTTTCGCTGAGCATGCTCCCACAAAAGAGTCCGATGCCGATATACACGCAGGAAACGGGAAGCAAGCTCAACAAGGAGAGCAAAATTGACGGTGAAAAGCTCAATCCCAGCAAGAGCGCCACGGCATAGCAAATGATACCTTGGCAGAGCGCCATGGGAAGGAGCGGAAGAACGTACCCCAAAATGAAATCGCGGGAGCGCATGGGCGTGGTAAACATTCTTCCCAGCACAAAGGTCGCGCGATCACGCGAGACGAGTTGCGCGGAGAAAAGCGCTAAAAACGATAGCCCGAACACCGCGATTCCGGGTGTCAATTCCGAGAGAACGAACATAGGAACCGGCACGTTGCTTTGTATCGTGTGTAACAAAAGCAACAGCACCACGGGAAAGCCAACACCAAACGCCAAAGAGAGCGGATCGCGCAGAATTTCACGCGTCACACGCAAAGACCAGATCAACGTCCGTTTCATACGCTCCCCTCCCCTGCCAAGCTGACAAACGCCTCCTCAAGATTGCTCGCGTTTGTTTGTGCTTTTAATTCTTCCACGCTTCCAAGTGCGCAAAGGCGTCCGTTTTTCATCACCGCCACACGGTCGGCAAGTGCCTCCGCTTCCTCCATATAGTGCGTGGTCAGAATGACCGTTACCTTGCCGCGCAAGCCTTCGATCAAGCGCCAAAGCTCCCGCCTTGCCAGCACGTCAAGCCCCAGCGTCGGCTCATCCAAAAACAAAATTTTTGGCTCATTGACAAGCGCCATAGCAATGGAAAGGCGGCGAAGCCAACCGCCCGAGAGATGTCGGCTTTTCTTGTTTCTCACCTCTTGCAAGGAGAATGCCGCCTCCAACTCCTCGATTTTTTCGCGCGTTTTCTCGCGTGTCAAGCCGTGTAATCGTGCGATCAGCTCCAGATTTTCATATACGGTAAGGTTTGGCGCAGTGGCACTCTCCTGCGGAGAAACACCGATGATGCGCTTGACGTCGGTCAGTTCCCGTAAAATGCTCTTTCCTTCGAGCATTGCGTCACCGCTGTCGGGTTTAAGCAGCCCCGCAAGCATACGCACTGTGGTGGTCTTTCCCGCACCGTTGAGTCCCAAAAGCGCCAACAGCTCCCCTTTTTCAATACTCATGGAAAGATGATCCACCGCCACGTGTCCCGAAAAGCTGCGCGTTAAATCTTCAATTCGAATGGCTTCCATCCCGTTCCTCCTTTTTGATCTGTTCGATCCGCCGATTGATGGAATCCACGTCCGCGCGGATCAAAAAATAGGACGTCATCCACGTGATCACGTAGGTAATCAGCACGTTTCCAAGCAGTGCTCCAAACAGGAGCCACGGATCATTCTGAAAATAGCAAAGCCACAAAAACGGGAGATAAAAGAGTGCCGTAGTGGCAAAATGCAAGAGACATTTTACGGGAAAATTCAACCGTTCCACCAAGAACCAGATCCCTGCCTCGGCAAACATCACACCGATCAGTCCGCAGAGCAAAAACTGTACCAAAAAGGCATTGACTTCGCTTGAAAACCAATCAGCAAGCTGTGGAATAAACATCAGCCTCTCGCCGCCAAGCGCGTAGGAAATGATCAACGTGATGATGTTTCCAATTACCGTTCCAACGCCAAAGCCGATGATCGCTCTTCCCAAAACATGATAACTTTTCACTTCTTTTCCCTCCTTTCGATTCCAAAAGCCGCCTTGAGCTTTTGCATATAGCGGCGCGAGGTATAGGTTTTGATATTTCCCTCCAAAACGACGCCAACTGTTCCAACAAGCGAAACGTCAAGCCGCAAAATTCTTCTGATATTGACGATCTCACATTTGGAAATGCGCACAAAGCATTGCGGATCCAACATCTGTTCGATCTCGTAAAGACGTGCGCGCAAGAGAAAGCTTCCCTCTGCCGTTTGGCAATAGACGTGTGCCCCCTCGGCATAGATCCGAAGAATCTCTGCCTGCTTCAAAATCTGCACGCGATCGCCGTCATACGCCGTGACCGTGTCTCCCCACATGCGTTCCAAATCGTTCAAGAGGATCTCTGCGCGCCCCTCTTTTTCCGCGGCAACCACCACGATCTTGGGATCGGTTTGCTCAAGATCCTGCAAAAATTCAATTTTCATTTCCTTCACCGTCCTTTGGTAATTCTATTATACCACAAGCCAAGCTAAAAAGGACCGTTTTTTTTACAAACGGTCCTTTTTGGGGGATAAACGGCAGATCATTCTGCCTCAGACTGTAGACAAAACTACCGGCTTTCGTCAGTTTGATGAAAGTTTTCGCCCAATGCGCTTGCGCATTTTCTTTTATCAAAAGGCGGCGCAGTGGAGAAGCGCAAAAACTCCCTACGGGAGTTGAGAGATTGGATAAATCCAATCTTCCCGCCCTCCTCGGAGAACACGTCAGTGTTCTCGAATTCGCTTGCGAATTCTTTTTCCTGCAGAGCGCGAAATTCTCTTCTTTTCACGGCGTTTCTCTTTTGCCAAGCTGCAATTGCTTGCAATTGCGGCTGAGCTTGCGAAGCCTCTTCTCATTTGCGCCTGCGGTGTCAAAGAGAAAAGCGGTATAAAAGAGTTTGTACAAATTAACAAACGGTGTGCCTTTGATCTACAACCTGTGGCAGATCATTCTGCCTTCTTTTTGCTTCGAAGTGTAAATTTGGATTCCGTTCCGCGGCACAAGCGCTGAATGTTCTGCCAATGTCGCGCGATGACAAGGATCGACAAAATTGCCGACGTGACAAGTACCATCCAATCGCGGCAACCGAGAATCGCCAACACGATGGGGCTGGTGAACGCAAAGGTCATGGATGCCAGCGACATGTACTTGATGGTCAAAAGAATGATGACGAAAATGCCGAAGCAGATAAGTCCCATTCTCCAATCCACAAACCAGATGCCCGAAAGGTATGCAAGCACGGCTTTTCCGCCCTTGAATCCATACCAAAGCGGGAAAACGTGACCGAGCATACAGAACAGCAACGTCCATACAGCACCGAACGGTGCGGAAAATCCATTCTGCTCAAAGAGAATACGAAACGTGAGTGTAGGAATGATGGTCTTGAAGATATCGATCGCCATGACGGCAAAGGTTGCGGGGCAAAAGCCGTGGAGTCGCTTGAAATTGGTAAATCCGGGGTTTCCGCTTCCCAAAGAGCGAATATCCTCATGATAAACCGCGCGAGAGAGGATAATGGCACCGTTGATTCCTCCCAGGAGATAGGCACAAACGGCAGAAATGGCACAGAGAAGTAAAAACATGGTTTTCGTTCCTTTCTTTTCGTGTCTTTTTTAGTGGGTTTAGTGCTTCAAAACTGCAAACAAGCTGCGCAGACGGATCTTGACCGCACCGAGATTGGTGATCTCGTCGATCTTGATCTGCGTGTAGAGCTTGCCGTAGCTCTCAATAATGGCACGGGTCTCGTCGGTGGTTACGGCATCCACTCCGCAACCAAAGGAGACAAGCTGGACCAGATCCATTTTGATATCCTTTGTCTCCCCTACGACACGCGCGGCATTATAAAGACGTGAATGGTAGGTCCATTGATTGAGTACGGTGGTTTCCATTGCACCCGCGCGGTGGCAGATCGAGTCCTCCGTCACCACGATCGCGCCAAGGTCGGTGATGAGTCGGTCGATACCGTGGTTGATCTCGGGATCCATGTGATAGGGTCTGCCCGCAAGCACGATGACCTGCCGATCCTCTTGCTTTGCGATTGCAAGATATTCGTCCGCCTTGTCCCGAACCGCTTGCATATAACCGTGATATTCGCGGTACGCCGCACGCGCGGCACGCTTGACTTCGGAAAAAACGAGCTTGATCCCGTTCTCCTCCATCATACGGATAAAATATTTGACGAAAAGCTTGGGATCATGCAATCCGACAAAACCATTGATCATCCGTATTGTTTCGGGGAATTGGACGTTATGCTTGATAACAGCGGGATAGTATGCCACAACGGGACAGTTATAGTGATTGGCACCGAGATGTTCATCCAAATTGTAGGTCATGCTTGGATAGAAGACGATATCAACGTCCTTTTCGAACAGATCCTCCATATGTCCGTGCATCAGCTTTGCAGGATAACACGCCGTGTCGGACGGGATGGTATGCTGCCCCTTGATGTACATTTTATGATTGGATTCTCCCGAAACCACGACATTGTAGCCAAGCTCTGTAAAGAGCGTATGCCAGAACGGCAACAGCTCGTAGAGGTTGAGCCCCATGGGAATACCAATCGTTTTCTTCCCGGCTTCCCGCTCATTTTTGCGGTACTTGGAAAGCAAGGACAGCTTGTAATCATAGAGATTATAGACCGTTTGCTTGTTTTTGGTGGCAAGCGGCTTTTCGCATCGGTTACCCGCGATGTATTTTTCGCCGTTTGAAAAAGTGTTGATCGTCAAACGGCATCGATTGTTGCATCCTTTGCAGGTAATTGCCTGTACGTGATGCGTAAACGCGGCAAGCTCCTCCCGATTTACAAGCGTGCTGACGCTTCCCACAGAAGCCTTTGACATCGCGTAAAGTGCCGCGCCATATGCGCCCATCAGCCCTGCCACAGCGGGACGAAGCACTTCTCTGCCCGTCTCCTGCTCAAACGCGCGAAGAACCGCGTCGTTGAGAAAGGTTCCGCCTTGCACGACGATCTTCTCACCCAATTGTGCAGGGTCCGCACAGCGAATGACCTTATACAACGCGTTTTTGACCACGCTGATCGAAAGTCCTGCCGAAATGTTTTCGATCGTGGCACCGTCCTTTTGCGCCTGCTTGACCGAGCTGTTCATAAACACGGTACAACGTGAGCCAAGATCCACGGGGGTATCGGCAAAGAGCGCCAACTGCGCGAATTCCTTGACCGAATATCCAAGCACCCCCGCAAAGGTCTGCAAAAAGGATCCGCAGCCCGATGAGCATGCCTCGTTGAGGAAAATATTATCGATGGCTCCGTTCTTGATGCGGAAGCACTTGATGTCCTGTCCGCCAATATCCAAAATAAAATCCACGTCGGGGCAAAAATGCTTTGCCGCCGTGTAGTGTGCGATGGTTTCGACAATGCCGAAATCCACGTGAAAGGCGCTTCGGATGATCTGCTCACCGTACCCTGTGACCGCCGCGCCCGCGATACGGATATCGGGATAATCACGGTAAAGCTCTTCCAGATAGTTCTTAATGATGGGAACGGGGTTGCCGCTGTTTGGTGTGTAGAGCGTACGGAAAAGATTTCCGTCCCTGTCACACAGCACCGCCTTGACGGTGGTAGAACCCGCGTCAATACCAAGGTACATCTCCGTAGCAGGAGCGGTCAGCGTCCGAATTCCTGCCGAATCCTTTTCATGGCGTGAAACGAACTCCGCGAAATCCTCTTTGGAAGAAAAGAGCGGTGCGCAACCAAGATAGCCCTGTGACGAGGAATAATGCTCGGCACGGTCGGCAAGAGATAACAGATCGGTCTCCTTTGCCGTTTCGGAATATGCCGCTCCGACAGCAACGAAATAAAGCGACTGCTCGGGGCAAATTCCCGTCACCTTCAGCACGTCGTCAAACGCCGCGCGCAGATAGGAGAAAAAGGTCAAAGGACCACCCAAATAAAGGACGTTTCCTTCAATCCGCCTACCCTGCGCCAAGCCTCCAACGGTTTGATTGACCACGGCATAAAAAATACTTGCGGCGATATCCTCGTGTCTCGCGCCTTGATTCAACAGCGGTTGAACATCGGATTTTGCGAACACACCGCAACGGGAAGCGATGGTGTAGATCTTTTCGCGCGCGTGCGCCATTTCATCTATACGGTCGGGAGAAACGTTCATCAATTCCGCCATCTGGTCGATAAAAGCACCCGTACCGCCCGCGCAGGTACCGTTCATACGGATCTCCATGCCGTCGGTCAAAAACAGAATTTTTGCATCCTCTCCGCCAAGCTCGATCACCGCATCCGTCTTGGGATAACGTGCCTTCACCGCCAGACGTGTTGCGTAAACCTCCTGCACAAAGGGCAATTCCATATCGTTTGCCATACCCATGCCGGCAGACCCCGAAATTGCCAAAAGCATCTTCTCGTTCGGGAATTTCTCTGCAACGGCGCGCAAAAGCTCCGCCATTTTTTGAGAGACCTGCGACTTGTGCCGCTCATAGCTGGAATACAGCAATGCTCCCGCTTCATCGAACACCACGCCCTTGATGGTTGTGGAGCCGATATCAATACCAATTCGTTTCATAGATCCAATACCCTCTTATTCGTGTTGCGCGGCATACTCGGAATCCTTTGCCAGCGCCAGCATCAGCTTGATGCGATTCTCCTGATTGACCTTGGATGCACCTGCGTCGTAGTCGATGGGACAGATATTTGCACTCGGATACATCTCTCGCAAGGTTCTCACCGTTCCCTTGCCTACGATGTGGTTGGGCAAACACCCAAAGGGCTGGGCACAGATGATATTGCTGTAGCCCTTTTCAATCAATTCAGCTGCCTCGGCAGGCAGGAGCCATCCCTCGCCCATCTTAACACCGCGTCCGATCAACTGATCCCCCAGCGCGCGGATATGAGCAAAGGAAGTCGGCGCCGAAAACTCGGGGTACTGTGCCAACACTTCTCCAAAGGTACGCTCGATCTTAGCGGTCAAAGCGCTTCCCCCTTTGGAAATCAGTGCCGATTTAAAGCTTTTGCCGTACAAACGGTAATCGGTCTGTTTATTGTCAAACATAAATTGGAAAAATCCGAGCACGCCCGGAACCATATATTCGCAATCCTGCGAATCCAAAAATTCCTCAAGTCCGTTGTTTCCAAAGGGAGAATACTTAACGTAGATTTCACCTACGATTCCAACCTTGGTCTTTTTGACGTTCAAACGCTCAATCTTGTGGAAATCCTCTGCCATGTCCTGCAAATTCTTGCGGAATTTCTTTCCGAACAGACCTTTATTGTGCTTGAACTGCTCACCGAGAATTCCATACCATTTTTCAACAACAGCTTGGGTCTCGCCCCGTGTTTTTTCATACGGGCGCACTTGATTGCGAAGCAGCATCAGCATGTCTCCGTAAATGATCGCGACCATAGCCTTTGCGATCATCATGGGTGTAATACGGAAGCCACTCGATTTTTCCATACCGGTGAAGCTCAAAGAAATCACGGGAACGTAATCCATTCCCATGTTATGAAGTCCTTTCCGAAGAAGCCAGATGTAATTGGATGCGCGACAACCGCCACCCGTTTGAAATTGAATCAGCGCACATTTGTGCGGATCGTATTCCCCGCTGGTCAGTGCGTAAAATTGCTGTCCGCTGGCACAGATTGCGGGATAACACATATCGTTGTGGATATATTCCAATCCTTTGTCAATCACCTTTTTTCCGCGGCTCTTAAGCACCTCAAGATCATATCCGTACATCGCAAAGATCTGCTTGATCAGCTCCATATGGATCGGAAAAATATCCGGTGCCAAGATCTTATGCGTAGATTTCATCTCCTTGGTAAATTCGGGACGCTCAAATACGTGCGGCGAGGACTCCGGACATGTGTTCTTCTTCATGAAAGTATCCTTTCTATTCTCGGAAAGGGCTGTTTATCAAAAAACAGCCCATTGATTATTCGGCAACCAGAATATAATCGTAGATATCCTGTCCGCCGTCCGTTTGGCAGATCTCCGCCATCGGATATTGTTGTTTAATGGATGCCGCTACGCGATCGGCTTCCTCCTGTGATGCGTCCTTCCCCTTGATGATCAATGCCAATGCATGCGTAGAAAGCTCCAACGCCTCAATACATGCCTTGGCAACCGTTTCGCGGTTGGCGTCTGCCGCCAGAATGGTTTTTCCCAGAATGCCGATGTAGTCTCCTTTTTGCACCTTGACACCGTTCAATTCGGCATCGCGAATGCTCTTGGAAACCTCTACCGTGATCACATCCTGCATCGCATCATTCATAGCGGCTTCAATCTCATCCGCGTCTTGGCTGTCAAGATCCAGCATCGAAAGCACCGCAAACCCGTCACCGACCGTGCGAGTCGGGATCACGCGGATATTGCTTCCTCTATAAATTTGTGCCGCCTGACGCGCCGCTAACAGAACGTTGCCGTTGTTGGGAAGCACAAACACCGTATCGGCATTGGTGCGATCAAACGCGTCCAGAAAATCCTCGGCACTGGGATTCATAGTCTGCCCACCGACAATCACCTCGTCGGCACCCATCTCGCGGAAAGCGTCGCAGATCCCATCTCCCATTGCAACCGTGACAATGCCAAAAGGACGTCTTTCTCTTGCCGTCTCCGCCATTGCGGAGATCGCCTTACCGTTTGCCTCGGTCTCATTGTGCTGAAGCATCATATTTTCGATTTTGACCGTCAAAAACTCACCGTGCTGCTGACAAAACTCCAACACCTTGTAAGGAGTCATCGTATGCACGTGCAGTTTGACGATGCTATCGGTCTTAACAGTGACCACGGAGTCACCGATGCTTTGCAGATACTCCGTAATCACACCAACATCAAAAGAAGCAATGTCTGTCTTGGAGTTCTGCAAGCGGAGCAAAAGCTCGGTGCAATAGCCGAACTCCATCACGCTGTCGGGACCGAAAAGCTCGGGATCAATCACCGATGCCTGCGGTGCTGCCGTACGTAATGCTTCTTCGGGGGCTTTTCCGCAAAGCGCGGCATACATCCCCTCAATAATATAGATGAGTCCCGCGCCGCCCGAATCCACGACCCCCGCCTCCTTGAGAACGGGCAACAGATCGGGTGTGTGCTTGAGCGAACGCTTTGCTTCTCCGATAAAAGCTTCGAAATACGCCTCAATGCTCTCGCAATTGCAGTTTCCCGCATAGGAGCAGGCATCCCGCAAAACGGTCAGAATGGTTCCCTCCGTAGGAGTCACAACCGCCTCAAAGGCGCATCCGACACCGCAAGCCACCGCCTTTTCCAAAGCGTGTACGTCTGCGGTTCCATAGGTGTGGAATCCTTCGGCAAGTCCTGCAAAGAACTGCGAAAGGATGACACCCGAGTTACCTCTTGCACCAAGCAGCATGCCGCGCGCAACCGCCGCAGACGTCTCGGAAAGATCCTCTTCCCCCGTTGCCGCTCGAGCGCCGCCCTGCATGGTAAGCATCATATTTTCGCCCGTATCCCCATCGGGAATGGGAAATACGTTCAAGTCGTTAACCTCTTCCACATGGTCGTGCAGATTATTCGCTCCTGCCGCAACCATAGATGCATACATTGTACCGTCCAGTCTGTTCGTTGCCATTACTTTGCCGCTCCTACACGATAAGTCACTTCGTTACCAAATGCAATCAAACCAATGGCATCGGGGCCGATGCTGGCACCGATGATGGGACCGATACAAAGCGTGATGACTTCCTTGCATCCAATCGTTTCCTCGATCTGCTTCTTGAAGAAGGCGATCTCCTCCTCGGCACAGTCGGCATGGATCAAATAGATCACTTGATTTTCCGGCTCGGTAATGCTTGATTGCATCAGCTTGATCATTTCGGTCAAAGAGTTCACGCGTCCCTTCACCTTTTTGATCGGAGTCTGCTCGCCGTCGGCATCTGCAATCAGAATCGGCTTCACTCCCATCAAATTTCCAAAGAATGCCGCGCTTCCCTTCACGCGTCCCGCACGGCGCAGGTATTCCAAAGAATGCACGGTGATATATTCGTTAACATTGTTGCGCAACGCGAGGACCGTGTTGACTACGCTCTCAAAATCCTTGCCAGCTCTTACAAGCTCTGCCGCACGGATCGCAAGAATGCCTTCCCCCATGCTGGCGTTGAGAGAATCGATGCAAGAAATTCTTGCATCGGGATACTCCTCCAGCAGCTTTTTTGCAATCACGGTCGCTGTATTGACAGAACCAGATTGCTTGGTGGAGCAACCGATATAAACGATATCATTGCCCTTTTCCAAATAGTGCCTAAACACACGGTTGAATTCCTCGGTGGGGACCTGCGTCGTCATCACACGCTCGCCGCTGCGCATCACATCGTAGAGTTCCTTGGGAGAATAGTACTCCCACGTCAGAGATGCGGGGGTCTCTACACCACCGCGCACAGTATTCATACGGCAGTAATCAATGCCATACTGTTCGAGCAACGCTCCCGAAAGATCGGAACAGGAATCGGTCAGCACTTGGATGTTTCTCATGGTGTTTTCCTCATTTATCCGTAAAATTCTGATGATTTCCCCGGATACGGACGGTATACATCGTCGTCCAGAAGTTGGTAGCACCAACCACTCCCATGGCAACACCCATCCATGCGCGCACGTCAAGACCGTGATATGCCAGGATGATGAGAACAATTCCCGCCGCCATTTCGACAAGCGCCGACAGAAGAACAAGATACCACTTGTTGATGCCGAAGCGCTGACCCTCGATGGCAATTTGAGACTTGTTTCCACCGTCAAGCAACGTCAGAATTGCGATGGCTGTGGGAAGAAGCACAGAGAGCTGCACCGGGTTGATGATCAGCAGAATGCCTAAAATGACATTGAAAATTCCCAGAGCAAAATCCGATTGAAAAGCCAGACGGTACATATCGTTTGAAAAATAACCGTAGATCCCCGCTACACCGATAATGATGCTGGCAATGCCGACAACAATATTGCCGAAAAGCGCAAAACCGTCAAGCTCGGGAACAAGCGCCACCAAAATTCCTGCCGCCAAAAAGACAACGGCAGAACACAGGTGAATGATCTTGGCACTTCTTACGATGGCATCGTTGGGCTTTTGATCGAAATGCTGGTTCATATTCATTTCTCCTTTCCGCTGATCGTTTTCATCAGCAATATTTTACAAAATTCGAAGAATAAAGTCCATATACAAAGCACTCGTCTTGTCCGTTTTTTGGGCATGAGAGGCAAATTGTCACAAGAAAATCAGAGCTTTTTCGACGGATTTCGACTGCAATTTTGCAAAGAAAGGCGAATGTGACCTTCAAAAATCACGTGCATCCGTCTGATCGTCGCCGCCAGCTCCTCGGGGGTATGATCTCCGCTGTCCTCCTTGATCCAACGGAAAAAGACACCCAGCAAAGCCTCTTCATAAAAGGTACAAAGCAGGCGAAAATCCGACTCCTCCACCTCCATATCCCGCGCCTCCGCGTGCAATTGCTCAATCAGCATCTCACGCAAAAGCTTTGACGCATAGGCAGCAAGCTGATCGCGCCCGACGGTTTTGTAGAGATTGACCCATACCTTTTTGTAGGAAATAAAGAAATCCACCAATGAAAACAGTGCCTTTTCGGGGTCCGTCTCCCCTGTATCGCGCAACGCCTTAAGCTCTACCTCAATGGCGCACTCCAGCACCTCATAGATATCATGGAAATGGTAATAGAAGGTGTTCCTTGTAATACCGCATGCTTCCACAATATCACGTACCGTGATCTTACCGATCGGTCTCTGTTTTGCCATGGCAAGCGTTGTTTCCACGATCGCCCTTTTTGTCAGTTGTGACAAGGAACTCCCTCCTTTCCCTTTTTTTCAAAATTTTACATTTAATTATATCACTTTTTCCTTCTTTTTTCAAGAGATTGACGGCGATCTGCGAAAAAAATTCACATTCTTAAAAAACGGTTGCTTTTTTCTTCAAACTATGGTATAATGCGTGTATTCGTAAAAAATGAGGAATTGTGGTATGAAAATCCTTCAAAATATCAAGGGCAGCGCCATTTTGTGTCTTGCGGCACTGATTTGGGGGCTGGCATTCGTTGCCCAAACGGGTGCCGCACATCTGGTGCCTCCCTTTTTGTTCAACGCTCTGCGCTCCTTTATCGGTGCGGCATTTCTTGCGCTCTTGCTCCTTGCCATCAAGCTCAAAAACGGTACGTCCATCTTTCCAAAAGAACCCACACAAAAGCGCGAGATGCTCATCGGCGGACTTTTGTGCGGCACACTTCTTGCCGTCAGCGTCAATTTTCAGCAATTCGGTCTTTCCAATTACCCTGCGGGCGCCGCAAGTGAAGCGCGCGGTGGATTCTTGACGGCGCTTTACGTCATTCTGGTCCCCATTCTTTCGGTGTTCATCGGCAAGAAGATTCGGATCCCCGTTTGGATCGCAGTTGGAGTCTCTATGATCGGCATTTATCTTTTAAGCCTCTCCGAGGGGATCGAAAACATTTATCTCGGTGACATTCTGATGTTCATTTGCGCCATCAGCTTCAGCTTTCACATTCTTGCGGTGGACCGTTACGGAATTTCCATTGGCGGTGTCCTTCTCTCAATGCTCCAGTTTTTGGTGTGCGGTATGCTTTCCCTTCTTCTCTCTTTGATTTTTGAAGAGATCGTGTGGGCGAACATCTTAGCGGCACTTCCGCAGATTCTGTATCTTGGAATCATGTCCAGCGGTGTCGGTTACACTTTGCAGATCGTCGGTCAACGATATGCAGAGCCTGCTGTGGCTTCCCTCTCGATGAGTCTGGAAAGCGTTTTTGCGGCACTTGGCGGCTGGTTGATCGTTGGCAATACACTCTCTCCCAAGGAGCTTATTGGATGTATATTGGTGTTCGGTGCGATCGTGCTGGCACAGCTACCACAGTTTTTTGAGAAGAAATCGACGGCGGAAAAATGATCGAATCGGCACGAAATTTTTTCAAAAAAAATGCGCGTGATCCACTTGACATCGCGCGCATTTTGTATTATAATATTGTGGTAAGTAAGAACGCAGGTGTAACTCAATGGCAGAGTGTCCGCTTCCCAAGCCGAATACGCGGGTTCGATTCCCGTCACCTGCTCCACAATGCAAAAAGGCTCCTTGTGGAGCCCTTTTTGTATTGTGGAGCAGGTGACCCAAGAATGAACCACTGCAAAGCGCCTGCAATTTGCCTGAATTTGCGCAAAAATCACCGCATAATCACTTATATCCGCATGACAGAGGCGCAAATTTTGGTTCTGATTCCCGTTGCTTATTTCTTCTTCAAAAAACGGATTTTTCTATTGACAATCCCCGCCAAATCCTATATAATAATTGCAAACACATCCCCTAAAACCAATCCTGGCAAACATAGGAGGCATTGATATGTTATTGAGTCACAGTGGATACATTCACGATACGGGAACCTGCGAGATGCTTGCCGCGGCAGGTTTTGAAGCCATCGACATGGATGATACCATAGACGCAGAGCTTTTTAAAGGAAGCTTCGAAAGCGCATGCGAACAGGTCAAAGCTTGGATGGCAGAAGCGAAGTCCTACGGTCTTGCCATTCACCAATGCCATGCTCCAATGCCCGGAGGGACTATGGGAAAGACTTCGGAGGAAATCGAAGCAATCATCTGCACGATAGAGCAATGTATCCGAGTTGCAAATGTACTTCACATTCCCTACACGGTGATCCATCCGTTCGTTTACGATTATCACATTGCCGATCCGGACGGAGAAAACCATATGTGGGAATTGAATATTTCCTATCTCAAGCGTATTTGCAAATGCGCTACGGAAACGACTCTATGCTTGGAAAATATGCCGAGGAGTTTTGGATTTCTTACGAACAGTGTGGAAATGGCACGGATGATGAACGAGGTCGGAGACGAAAATCTGATGGTTTGCTTTGATACGGGGCATCTTTTCTCTCAACGAGAGCTTGCATCGCATTTTTTTGCGCAGGTTGGCGATCGCATTCGCGTGACGCACATTCACGACACCGTTCCTAAGGAAGATATGCACCTGCTAATCGGCACGGGACGCATTGATTGGGCGGATTTCAAACAAACCATCAAAGACTTTGGCTATTGTGGAAATCTGAACAGTGAATCCGCATTCCTTCGCCGACTACCCGATTCTCTCCGTCTTGACGGTGCGATTTTGGAACGCAAAATTTTGGAAACCTTGATTCCCTAATCCGAAAATCTATATTTGAACCGATAAAGGAGCCCTGCACAACTTTATGCAAGGCTCCTTTGCGCATATGGGTCAGACGGTTGCCATCTTGGAAAACTTCTGCTTGGTGGAATTGAGCTTCTGCTCCTCTGCCTTTTCAAGCTGATACCAGCCGCGGGAGCTCATCTCCCCAAAGATTTCCTCCTGCATGCGATGCTCATCCTGTAAAAGATTCATCAGCGTGCTCTTGACCGACGAGGTCGCAGCCTCACAGCAATAGGTGTTGTAAACACTCGTCATAAACTTTTCACTCGACAAAAGATCGGTCATCATCTCCTGCTCGGTCATACTGTGCTTCATATTCTGTTCCATATCGGCGCCCCCTTACTTCAAATTTGCGTAAAGCTCATCAAAATGGCGCTGATGGCGTCCTGCAAGCTGTTCGCAGTGATTTTTGATCACGCTGTCGTTGGTTTGCGATGCATAAAAATGACATTTTGCAACCATGTTTTCCTCCATGGTCAAAAGATCCGAAAGAGCGGAAAGCTCCTTGCATGTGATTTGTGCCATATCTTTTCTTCCTTTATTTTATTTGGTACGCAAATATGCGTCACGCAGATCGTTTACGGTCTTTTCCTCATAACTGCAAACATCCCGCGCCAAACGAAGAGACGCCTCGGATGCGGTGGTGTTTTCGGACTCGCGGATCTGCTTTAGCATATCGTTGACACCCATCGTCGCGCCCTCTACCATCATCTCAGCAAGATGTGAGGACGTACTGTCGCGCATCGTATTCATCATCATCCCCATCTTGGAGGACATCTTGGTGACGACCCCCTCCTCCATCGGTTTGACGCCTTCCTCCGCCAACAGCTTGGCGGCGCGCGAGGCAAACGCTTCGTAGGTGCTCAGTTGTACGGTCATATCGCTTTTCAGCTTCGGGTCGTTCACCTTGGGCATCAGATTCAAAATGGAATCGCTTGCCATCTTGACGTTCTTATAAACCGCCTGCAACAGATGTGCCGTCTGTCGGCTTTTCAGTGCTTCTGCCATGCTTTCTTCCCTCCTTGACAAAAAATAAAAGAGACACGGTGATAGTATCTACCGTGTCTCTTGCTTTATGCGATTTTTTTGATGTATTTTTTTGACATTACAGCGGAGCCGCGCCCGTCAAATCAACGATCGTCAATTCCTCAACGGGAAGGTCAGCCATAGGAATACCTGCAACCATCATCTTGACAGCGCCCGTTTCAACCAACTCCTCGGTGGACTGATACGGCACTGTATAGTCAACAGCCTCAAAGTTCTTAACCTCGGGAAGCTGTACCTGATCGCGGCAAAGCATATCAATCAACTCCAGTGCATGCTTGAGCTTACGCGGTCCCTTGACCTTGATCAGCACGGGAACGTTCTCGTACTTCTTCTTGGAAGACATATCCTCGATATTGTACTTACCCTCTTCAAGAGAAGCAACCATTTCGGGATCCAGTGCCAAATACAGATACAGAGTCTTGGACTTGGCATTGACCTTTGCCAGATAGGTTCTACCCTTATTGAAGGACTCATTGCCCCAGCTGGTACGTCCCTTGACGCCCTTATAAGACAGGAGCTTATTCTTGATCTCGGAATAGTACGCCTGCACGTCTCCCTGAGACTGGATCAAGCGAGACTGGAAGCTGCGACGGTAGCGAGTGACCAAACGAAGCTCACCGCGAGCTTCCCCTGCCAACAATTCGGCATACGCTTCAGGCTCTGCCTTGGCATCGATAAAGTTCAAACCGGAGAGATTGAGACCCGCAAAGGAATCCTCATCCTCGTCTCCGTCCTCATCGGCATTTTCAACAATAGCCACGGCGGGAACAGCCTCCTCCACTACGGGAGCCGGCTCCTCAACGACCTCTTCGACTACCTCTTCTACAGGTTCCTCGTCGCAAGGATTCTTCTTTGCCCATGCGCGATCGATCGCCTGCGCAAGTGTCGGAATAAAATCTCCGCTCAAAAGGACACTCGAGCAAATGCCCGTTCCAACCATACCCGTCAGCTTTTCTGCCTTCATTGCATCGGGTGCCTGCTTAGCAACTTCGCCTACGAGCTTTTTGAACAGCTTCGCTCCGGAAATGGAGCTGATGACTGCATCTGCCGCAACGCATGCCGCAGTGAGGAAATCCTTCTTCATTGCCTTTTGTTCGTTTTGTGTAGATTTGTAATCCTTGCAACTCATGATAGTCCGTTCCTTCCTGATTCATCGGCGTCTTTTAGACGCTGATAAAATTTTCCACTTATATTATACACTTTTTTTGTGCTTTTGTAAATAGTTTTTTGGATTTTTTTAAAGCTTTTTTCTGAAAATCTCAGTTTTTTTGCAATTTTTGCTTGCGAACATCGGTTCCGTAAAAGGGAACGACACGAAATTCGCCCATCAATCGGCTCGAGATGCGGTCGCTGTACAGCTTACGGATCTCTCCCGACGAAAGATTGGTGCTGATGATGGTCGGGCGACCGAGATTGAGACGCGTATTGATCACGTGATAGAGGCAGGACAGCGTGAACTGATTCACCACCTCTGTACCAAGGTCATCCACAATCAACAGATCACAATCGGTATATCGTGCGGTATCATCCGTGCTCTCGCTTGCCACGCCGTTTCCAAAGCGTCGGAATTCAAAATCCGAAAGCATTCCCACGGCGCTGTTATAGTAAACGTCGTAGCCACGCTCGATCACCACGCGCGCAATGGCGGTGGAAAGATGGGTCTTTCCAAGTCCCGTTCCGCCAACAAACAGCAAGCTCGCTGAAGAAGCGCGTCCATCCTCCCCCATTGAAAAACTGTTGGCATATGCCTGCAAATAGCGATATTGGTCACTCATCACACGTGCCTCCTGCGGATTGGCAGCGTAATAATCCAATGAAAAGTTTGCAAAGGATTGCTTATTCATGAGTCCCGAAAGTCCGGACGATTGCATCCCCGCAGCAACAAGAGCGCGGCGCATGCAGGAGCACATTTTGATCCCTACGTACCCCGTATCCCGACATTGGTCACATTCGTAGCGAGGCTCGGTATAATCTTCGGGAAAGCCGTAACGAGTTAAAAGAGTCCGACGAAGCGCACGAATGCGCTCATTTTCCGCACGGAGTGCCGCGATTCCCTGCTCGGTCTCTCCGCTGTTCAAAGCGGTCTTCATAATACGCAAGCCGAATTGCGAAAGCTGCGCATCAAGCTCCCTGAGTTGCGGAACCGTACCGTAAAGCTCCTCTCGCCTCGCATCCGCCTCCGCCTGCGCGCGAAAGGTCTTGGTCTCGTACTCGGCACGGATGCGCTTGAAATTATCCTTGTTATATCCCATACGTCATGTCTCCGTTTGTATTTTTACGCATCATGAAAGCTGCGTTTGAGTGCCGCTTCGAAGAAATCATCGGTGTCAAAGCTGTTACCAAGCTCCGTGCTTCCCTTCTTCGCCGCCTTTTTGGCTTTTTCCGCCTCATTCGCAGAACGAATCTCCTCCAAGGTGTGCAAGCCCTCGGAATTCCAACGCTCCAAAATCGAATTGGCATACGGCAAGGACGCCTCATTGGTCGCATTGACCGTCATCTCATACGCCTCGCGCACAATGTCAATATCGTAGCCGAAGGAAAGCCAAGCGGACAGCATTTTGGTCTCGCGTGTGGTCAATGACCGTTTCTGCATACCAAAGAGCGTACGCACCTGCCCTTCAAAGCTGTGCATCAGCTCGGCGCGGCGGATCTCTTCCTCCATTGCATCGGTACTCAAAATACCCTTGTCGGCAAGAACGATCGCATAGCGTTCAATCGCACGCATCCCTGTTTTTTCGATCCGCTTGCAATGCGCCAAAAGCAGCATCACGCAGTCCTCGCTCATGCCGAGATAATCCAGCATTCCGATCAGAATGTTCACCTCGGTAGGATTGAAGATCTTACCCAAGATCTGCTGCGCTTCATCCACCAATACACGTACGCTTGCGCGTTTCTCCAACAGCTCCGCGATCTCAACCGAGGTATAGTTGGGAAGCTCGTCCGCACGGCGCAAATGCGTCTTAGTTTCTTTTTGGGCAGATTTTTCGTCCGTTTTCTCTTTTTCAATCTTATGTACAGGCTCTGCGATCTTAGCCATCGCCGCAACCGCATCCTCGGTTTCATCAGACAAAACACCGTACATTTTCCAGAATTGCAAAATGGATTTGAGAGATTTGGGATCACATTCTGCCAGCTTTGCCAGTTGCTTGGGCTTTTCCGCCAAAGACAGGTCAGATGCAAGCCACAACAGCACACGCATTGCCGCATCATTGGCATCCGCACAGCAGGAAAGCACCGATGCGGGAAGCACCAGCACATCCTGTTGAAAATTCAATTTCATTTCTCGTCGCTCCTTGTGTTGTTACGATGCATATCGGCACTCTTCTGTCGGCAAATCTCATAATTGAGACTCATCAAAGAATCCCCCAAATGCACGTTTTCAATGACGGCTTGCTCGGGCGTATAGGAAAGCTCCTTGCCCGTAAAATTCCAGAATCCGCGCACGCCGACGGAGAGAAGTCTTGCGGATTCTGCCTCCGCGCACTCCTTGGGAAGCGTCAGAACCGCCATATCGACCGTGTGCTTCATGCAAAAGCTCTCCAGATCCTTCATATCATACACAGGAACCTCTCCGATCTCTCGACCGATCAACGCGGGATCGACGTCAAAGAGCGCAATGACGTCCACTCCTCTCTTTTCAAACATAGAGGATCGAACGATCGCGCGACCAAGGTCACCCGCACCGATGATGATCGCCTGTAAACCCGCTCCAACGCCGAGCAGCTCCGAGATCTTTGCGTAGAGATAATTGACGTTATAGCCGTATCCCTGCTGACCAAAGCCACCGAAGCAATTCAGATCCTGGCGGATCTGAGAAGCGGTCAATCCCATCATCTCGGAGAACTCCCCTGAGCTGATGCGCATCTTCCCCTGTCGGATCAATTCGCGCAAATACCGAAAATAGCGTGGCAAGCGACGAATGACTGCGCTCGAAACAAACGGGCGGTCGATCTCCTCTACTTCGTTTTCGGGGTGCAAATGATTGTCCAAATTCATAATCTTCTATCCTTTCCGCGAACAGCTTCAAGCGCTGTGTAAGCAGCTCAAAGCGTCGATTTTGTTGGTTTTGACGAATTTTGAGATTCCCTGTCGAAATGTGTCAAAGCCCATCATAAAAAGTTTTCCACAGCCTCATTTGGAGCAGTTTTTCAACATTCTCCACAGACTTCTCCACAGAAACACGGGAAAAATCTGCGTTTTGTGGATTTTTACGGTATTTTTTCAACAACTTAAACGCATCTCCCACCCTTTCCACAACCTGTGGAAAACTCTTGTGGAAAAGCGGAAAACTCCGCTTTGGGGAAAAAGTTTTGAAAATTCGTTCAAAACGCCGAATTTGCTTTTTTTCTCAAAAAGGGCTTGACAAGTTTTTTAAATGCCGTCGTCGGAGGCGGATGCGTTGAGTGAGGTATTGGCAAAGTTTCCCTTTTGATATTGGAAGTATCCCGCCGCCGCAATCATGGCTCCGTTGTCACCGCAAAGAGCGCGCTCTGGCATTGCAAGACGAACACCGATTCGCGCGCACATGGTCTCCAGCGCCGCACGCAAATGTGAATTTGCCGCCACACCGCCCGCCAGCACCAGCGTTTTCATGCCGGTTTGCTTTAAGGCA
Organism: Eubacteriales bacterium; assembly: GCA_045632805.1. Lineage (GTDB taxonomy): Bacteria > Bacillota > Clostridia > Oscillospirales > CAG-272 > UMGS1865. Next base: position 25,782 of record JAZQXI010000135.1, read on the forward strand.
AGCTCCGCTTTTGAAACGATTGCCTTGACGATCTTATCGGTATATGCCGCCGCAACATCTGCGCGGTTGATCTCCATTCCCTTTTGCTCCATGCTGTTGAGATAATTGAGCGTTGCCGTCTTAATACCGCTGAAGGAAAAGTCCAATGTGTCTCCGCTCAAAGCAGGTGACGGCAATTGGATCGCCTTGGGATCTCCTTCATATGCCAGCTTATCCAAAGCCGCGCCACCGGGATACGGCATGCCGATGACACGTCCGATCTTATCAAACGCCTCGCCCGCCGCATCGTCACGTGTGCCTCCGATCTCTTCAAAATCGGTATAATCCTTGACACAGTAGATCGAAGTATGTCCTCCCGACACGACAAGCGCTAAAAAGGGCGGCTCAAGATCGGGGTGTGCCAGATATGCGGCTGCCACATGTCCGTGGATGTGATTGACCGCTACAAGCGGAATATTGCGAGAATACGCCACTGATTTTGCAAAATTAACGCCTACGAGAAGCGCGCCAATAAGTCCCGGAAACGCCGTGACCGCAATGGCACCGATATCCGCCGTCGTGATGCCTGCTTCTTCAATGGCTTGATAGGTGATTCGTGAAATTGCCTCGATATGCGCGCGGCTTGCGATTTCGGGCACAACGCCTCCGTACAAACGATGCACGTCGATCTGCGACGCGACGATATTGGAGCGAATGGCACGAACGCCATCCCCCATCTCCACGACAGCCGCAGAGGTCTCGTCGCAGGAGCTTTCCATTCCTAAAATATACATAAATCTGTCCTTTGAATAAAAATCCGATTTGACTTATTCGTCCCACTCCAGAAGCATGACCAACGCATCCTCCGTGGGAGAACGGTAAAAATTCTTACGTCGCCCGGACACAGCAAAGCCCTCGCTCGCATAAAGCGAAATGGCAGCTTCGTTGGAAACTCGCACCTCTAAAGAGAGCATATGGCAGCCCTTGTCTTTTGCCTGCCGGATCAACGCCTTTAAAACAGCCCTTCCCAATCCTTGACGCCGCGCCTTGGGGTACACCGCAATATTGGTGATCTGCCCTTCATCGGGCGCCCAGAGCATACCCCCGTATGCCAACACACGCCCGTCCTCATCTACACATACCGCACCTGTTGCCTGTTCTGTGATCAAAAGCCGCAAAGCATTCTCACTCCAAGGATCATGAAAGCAACCCCTCTCCAGGTCGGCAATCTCCATCAGATGCGCTTCGCAAATCCGTTCTGTTTTCATGTGATGTCCTCCGAAAACAGAAGCATACGCACGCCCTCCGTGATCTCCGCAAGGCAACGCAAATAGATCGCGTCGCTCCCACCGTAAGGATCGGAGATCGGCTTGGGCATACAAACGATCTTGCTTGCCGCCTGCGGATATCGCATCATCATCTCCATTACGTGACTCCCTGTCATACCGATCAAAAGATCAAAGGAATCCACCTCATCGGCAAGCAACGAATGGGCGGTATGCTTGTGATAGTCATGCCCCTCCACCGCTTGGATTTCAGCCTCCTCCAAAGCGCGCACGGCGCCGTGGGATATCGGATCGTTTTCCAATGCGTAAAGTCCTCGACTAAAGGCTTCAAGGCGTGCTTCAGCGCCTTTCTTTACCTCGTCCTTTGCCATCGCATTGGCAACCGCCTCTGCCATAGGAGAGCGGCATGTATTCCCCGTACAAACAAAGCAAACGCGGCGTTTGGTAAAAACGTCGTTTTCCATTTTTTGCGGCATCTGCCGCTCCATTGTCATATTCGACATGAACCCCTCGTTTCAAATCAATATCCAAACACGCCCGTGAGCGAGTCATCATTTTCGATCCAATCGTTAACGTCGATCACACGGAATTCCTCTTTGGTATCCCGAACCACAACGTACGCGATTCCCGCGTTGATTACCTGACGCTTGCACATCATGCAGGAAGAGGTTCCCGCTTCCAATTCATGGGTTTTTGCATTGACGCTGACCATATACAGAGTTGCTCCAAGCATCTGCTCACGCGGCGCGGCAATGATGGCGTTTGCCTCGGCATGGACCGAACGGCAAAGCTCATATCGCTCCCCACGCGGAATGTTGAGCTTGTCCCGCATGCAATGCCCGATATCGGAGCAATTTCGTCTTCCTCTGGGAGCGCCGTTATAACCCGTTGAGATGATGGAATCATTCTTGACGATAATCGCTCCGTACATCTTACGCAAGCAGGTCGAGCGCTCCGCCACCGTTTGCGCGATATCAAGATAGTAATTATGCTTGGAAACTCTGTCCATGTGTTGTTCTCCTTTCAGAAAGAAACACTACGCCACTATATAATCTTACTAATATTATATAATATTCTTCATCCAAAATCAATAGGTTACAAAGAACTTTTTTTCAGAAAAGGTGGTGTCTCAAATGCCAACGCATTTGAGACACTCCAAAAAAGGTTGTAGATCAAAGACATCCGATTGATAATATTGCATAAATTTGTTAGCCGCTTTTTCTTTGTAGCCAAAGGCGCAAAGAAAAAGCTAACAAAAAGAAACGCCGATAAGGAGATTTCGCGCTCTGCGGAGCACGACCAAAGGCTCTGCCTTTGGAATCCGCAAACTTTTGAAAAAGTTTGATCAAAACTTTCCTCAAACCGATGAAACTCGTTAGTT
>JAZQXI010000136.1:0-12279 GCA_045632805.1 Eubacteriales bacterium
GTTCTTTTTTGGGGTGTACTATGGCGATTGATTCGACCGCACGCAAAATGCCCCGCATTTTGCCAGACGAGGCGGAAATGTGGCATAAACATATAACGTACCGCATCTCGACTCCGCCGAAGTTCGGTTCTGAATCCGCCATGGTGCGCCAAAAAAAGAACAGATGCCACATGGCATCTGTTCTTTTTTGGGGTGTACTATGGCGATTGATTCGACCGCACGCAAAATGCCCCCGCATTTTGCAAGACGAGGCGGAAATGTGGCATAAACATATAACGTACCGCATCTCGACTCCGCCGAAGTTCGGTTCTGAATCCGCCAAACTCCGTAGCGGTCATTATCTTGCGACAAACGATGATAAAACGAATCTTTTACGCTCGTTTCCCCGTTTTGATCTCTCCGTGCTTGGCTTCGTATTGCTCAATTAGATCACGGATCAACACCAGTATCTGACTGTTCGCACTTCTGCCCTCATAATCCGCAATCACGTGCAATTTATCCAGCATTTCTTCTTCAATTCTGATCGACAAGCTTTTTGTAGCCATAACAACTCCTCTTTGAATGTATTATGTGTTTACTTTACGCCTATTTTGTGTTATAATGTTAATTGTGAACGCAAAATATATTCAAAGTGTGTTCAAGGAGAGGTGTAATTATGAAATTGGCTATTATCGGATCGAGAAAACTGAAGCAAATCAAAATAGGCGATTATATTCCCCGGGGAGTCAGCGAAATTGTTTCGGGGGGCGCAGTTGGCGTGGATACACTCGCCAAAGAATATGCTAACAGAAACAAAATGAAACTTACCGAGTTTTTACCTAATTACCATCTGTACCAAAAAGCTGCTCCATTAAAGAGAAATGAGGAGATCGCCAAATATGCAGATGAAGTGCTGGCTTTTTGGGATGGTGAATCTCACGGCACTGCCTATACCATACGCCTTTTTAGAAAATATCATAAAAAGGTAACCGTGATCATCTTAAAGCAATGATCCTCCTTAAAAATTCCCGTTTTTTGCGCAAAGCTATTGCAATTGATACTTTAATTTGTTATAATATAGGATAACAAGTTAAAAAAACGAGGTTTTGAACATGAGCGAAAAGCTTTCGATGCAGCCCTACAAGGGCACAAGAGATTTTTACCCCGAGGAGATGCGTTTGCGCAACTGGTTCTTTGGCGTGATCCGCCGTGAGCTGGAAACCTCCGCGTTTGAAGAGTACAACGGTCCTATGCTGGAGTCTCTGGACATCTATGCCGCAAAGAGCGGCGAGGAGATCGCCAACAAGCAGACCTACAACTTTGTCGACCGTGGCAACCGTCCCCTCGCGATCCGTCCCGAAATGACCCCCACCGTGGCTCGTATGGTCGCGGCAAAAATGGGAGAATTGACCTTCCCCTTGAAGTGGTTCTCCATCCCCAATATGTACCGCTACGAAGCGACCCAGCGCGGCAGACTCCGTGAATTCTGGCAGCTCAACGTAGACGTGTTCGGCTGCAACACCTTTGAAGCCGATCTTGAGGTCATCACCAGCGCCATCCGCATCATGCGCGCGTTCGGCGCTGACGAAACGATGTTCACCGTCCGCATCAACAACCGCCGCTTCTTCAACGACGTGGTGGCGGCAATCACGGGTAAGGACACCGAGGGCAGCCGCGCCGTTTCCAAGGTCATCGACCGCAAAAACAAGGTCACGCGCGAAAGCTATGAAAAGGATATGCGCGAATTGGGTCTTACCGACGAGCAGATCGCAAAGATCGATTCTCTCTATTCGATGAACGTCACCGACGCAACCGCTCTCTGCCCCGACTCTGTGGGCGCTGAAGAATTGCGCGCGCTGTTTGAAGCTCTGGAAAAGCTGGGGCTTGACCGCTTCTGCACTTTTGATTTTGGTATCATCCGCGGTCTCGACTACTACACGGGAACGGTGTTCGAAGTCTTTGACAACGCGCCCGAAAACAACCGCGCGATGTTCGGCGGCGGCAGATACGACAATCTGGTCGATCTGTTCGTCAAAAACGCTCGCATCTCGGGCGTTGGCTACGGCATGGGCGACGTGACCTTAGAAAACTTCCTGGTCACGCACAACCTCGTGCCCGAAACCTTTGGTTCAGGCGTCAAAGCTTTGGTCACGCGCTTTGATGACGTTCCCTACGAAGCCTACACCGCGCTTGCCGAGACTCTGCGCGACGCTGACGTGGCCGCCTCGGTCTATCTCGGCTCTAAAAAGTTTGGCAAGCAGCTGGAATACGCGGTCAAGAGCGGATACACGCACACCGTGATCATGGGCGGCGACGAGTACGCCCGCGGTGTCGTCCGTCTCAAAAACCTCTCCACACGCGAAGAAAAAGAGATCGCTGTTGGAGATTTGGTGGCAGAGTTGAAGAAGTAACGAGGGTTTTCCGGGGGGAACTCTTGAAAGAGTTTCCCCCGGACCCCTTTCAGAACTTTCACCGCGTTTTTATACGCGCCCTCTATCGCAGAAAAATCAAGCATCTTCCCCCGAAGGTGCTGTGCGCTTTGGTGAAAGTCCTCGTGCAGTACAGACTCTGCTGAATTTTAAAGTTTAAAGCACAGACGGAACCAAAGCTCCCGCTACCACTTTGGTACCACCACCCAAAGTGGTCACAAAAGTTAGTTTCATCGGTGGAAAGTACAGCATGCGCGTTCATTCTGCGCCCCGCATTAGGAGTTTTTATGAACACAAAACGTGCCTTTATTTACACAGGCGGCAAGGTTTATGCCGAGCTGGTGCTTGAAAAACCGACCGCCGACGATCTTGTTATTTCAGCCGATGCGGGAGCGCTGTTGGCAAAACGCCTCGGCGTCACTCCCAATATTATGGTCGGCGATTTCGATACGCTCACCCATCCCGACGTGCCCGACGGTACTGAGCTTTTCCGCCTTCCGGCGGAAAAGGACGAGACCGACACACAGTTTGCCGTCTCTCTTGCTCTTCGCCGCGGTGTCCGCGAGATCGTGATGATCGGGGGGCTTGAGGGGCGGCTTGATCATACCCTCGCCTTTCTCGCAATCCTTGAGAATCTTTGGGAGCAAAAGGACGGACACGTCTCCGCCATCATTACCAGCGGAAAAAACCGTGTCCGTTTTATTCGCAACAGCGGCGTCATCCTGCCCCACAGTCAGTACCGCTATTTTGCCGTCATCGCGGCGGATGAGCAGGTCAAGGGCGTCACGATCGAAGGCTGCAAATATCCCTTGAAAAATCACACGCTCCGTCGTGTCAATCAAGGGCTTACCATCTCCAACGAGATCGTTGGCAACTGCGCCTTGATCGAGATCAAAAAAGGCGGAGCTTGGATCATCGAAACGATGGATTGACGGTTGCCGGAGATAAAATTCTCCAAAAACAAATCAAATATATCGAGGTAAAACCAATGGAATTCCGAATTGAAAAAGACTCGATGGGAGACGTGAAGGTCCCTGCCGACCGTTATTGGGGAGCGCAAACCGAGCGAAGCCGTCAAAACTTTAAGATTGGCGCGGGGCATGAGATGATGCCCGAGGAGATCATCCGCGCGTTCGGGATCCTGAAAAAAGCCGCCGCGCGCGCAAACCTTGCGCTCCGTCCCGAAAGAATGACAAACGCCAAATGCGACGCGATCTGCGATGCGTGTGACGCGATCCTGGACGGAACACTTTTGGATCACTTCCCGCTCGTGGTCTTTCAAACAGGCTCGGGAACGCAGTCCAACATGAACGCGAACGAGGTCATCGCCGCGTACGGAAACGAGCATGCGAAGGGAAAGCTCCTGCACCCCAACGATGACGTCAACATGTCGCAATCCTCCAACGATACCTTCCCCACGGCGATGCATATTGCGGCGGTGGTGAGCGTCAAGGAGTCACTCCTTCCCGCGCTTGACCGCTTGATCGCAACACTTGCGCGCTTGGAAGAGGAAAATCGCGACGTGATCAAATGTGGAAGAACCCATCTCCAGGACGCCACCCCCATCCGATTCTCACAAGAGATCTCCGGCTGGCGCGCGTCTCTTGAAGTCGACCGCGAGATGATCCTCTCGTCGCTCCATCCGCTCTTTGCCCTTGCTTTGGGCGGAACGGCTGTGGGAACGGGCCTCAACGCGCCCACGGGCTTCGACACTCTGGTCGCCCATGAGATTGCGGAATTGACCTCTCTCCCTTTCGTCACGGCGGAGAATAAATTCCACGCGCTGACCTCAAAAGGAGAGTTGGTCGCCTCTCACGGTGCGATCAAAACGCTGGCTGCGGATCTTTGGAAGATCGCAAATGACGTGCGCTTTCTCGCATCGGGACCTCGAAACGGTCTTGGTGAGATCTTCATCCCCGAAAACGAGCCCGGCTCCTCGATCATGCCCGGAAAGGTCAATCCCACGCAATGCGAGGCTGTGACGATGGTTGCGGCACAGGTCATGGGGAATGACGCAACGATCGGTCTTGCCGCCTCTCAAGGCAATTTTGAGCTGAATGTCTTTATGCCCGTGATGGCGTATAACTATCTCCAATCGGTGCGCCTACTTGCCGAAGTCATCGATTCCTTCGACCGCAACTGCGTGTGCGGCATCCGCCCCAACCGCGAAAAAATGCGGGAAAATCTGGATGCTTCCTTGATGTTGGTCACGGCGCTGAACCCCTACATCGGCTACGAAAACGCGGCAAAAACCGCAAAATTGGCTTACAAAGAAAACATCACACTAAAGGAAGCTTGTGTCAAGCTCGGATTTTTGACTGCCGAGCGCTTTGACGAGGTCTTTCATCCCGAGGAAATGGTGTAAAGCCTCTTTCCGCATTTACTCGCCCTCTCCGTCACGGCTCGCCGTGACACCTCCCCAAAAGCGGGAGGCTCCGGAGTTCTTTCAGCATGAAAAACACAGTTTGTGCGTTTATTGCACATTTCGCATTCCGCATTGAAAGGAACGTTCCATGACGTCTGTAAAAAAGCAAAAAAACCTGACCGAGGGCGCTTTGATCCCTCAAATGCTGCTCTTTGCGCTCCCTCTGATCGCAACCTCGATCCTCCAGCTTCTCTTCAACACCGCCGACATGGTGGTGGTCGGTCGCTGGGGCGGAGAGTCGCCCGAGGCATGTGCCAACTCTTTGGCAGCAGTAGGCTCTTGCTCCTCGCTCATCACCCTTCTGATCAACTTTTTTATGGGTCTTGGCGCAGGATCGGGCATCTGTGTCGCGCACGATATCGGCGCCGGGCATGAAGCCGACATCCGCTCGACCGTACATACCTCTATAGTGCTTGCTCTGATTTCCGGCGCGTTCGTTACGGTGATCGGCATGCTTGCCGCTCCCACGTTCCTTTCTTGGATGGGAAGCGACCCCGACGTCCTTCCCGAAGCCGCCGCTTATATGCGCGCATACTTTTGCGGTATGCCCGCTTGCATGCTCTATAACTTCTGCGCATCCATTCTGCGCTCCAAGGGTGACACCGTTCGTCCCCTGATCTTTTTGTCGGTGGCGGGTGTTTCCAACGTGCTGTTCAATCTGTTTGCCGTCATTGTGCTTCACTGGGGCGCGGTTGGCGTGGGTGCCGCAACGGCACTTTCACAATGGGTCTCCTGCGCCTTGATCATCATCTACATGATGCGGATGGAAGGTCCTTGTCGGATCGATCTCAAGCAGCTCCGCATGGAGAAGTCCAAGGTCGTCCGCATCCTTCGCATCGGCGTTCCCACAGGTCTTCAAAGCTCGCTCTTTTCCATCGCAAACGTCTTGATCCAATCCACGATCAACTCCTTTGGTCCCGTCATTATGGCAGGCGACGCGGCGGGAAAGAACTTGGACAGCTACGTCTACTGCTCGCAAAACGCGCTTTACCACTCCTCCATGACCTTTGTGGCACAAAACAGAGGCGCGCGCAAATACGATCGCATCAAGAAATCCATCTTTTGTGCCGCGTTCCTCGTCGTTGTCATCGGTCTGATCGTCGGCATCGCTGTCTGGTTCTTCTCTTCCGAGCTGCTCGCAATCTACGCCCCCGGCAATCTCGCTGTCATTGAGGCAGGTAACATCCGCGTCACCATTATGGCGCTGACCTACTTTTTGTGCGGACTGATGGAGGTGGGTACGGGCGCGATGCGAGGGCTTGGTAAATCCATGCTTCCAACCTGCGTTTCTCTCATCGGCTCGTGTCTGCTCCGCATTGTTTGGATCTATACGATATTTGCGTACTTCCGCCCGATGCTGGAACCCTTGCAGGCGCTGGCGCTTTTGTATATCGCCTTTCCCGTAACGTGGATCATCACTTCGTCCGCGCACTTTATCTGCACCGCGATTGAGCTTCACAAATTCAAAAAAGAGCTGATTACCCAAGGAGAACAAGTATGAAAAATGCGATCTATATGCTAAAGAACACCGGCTTTTGGCAGATCATGAGCTTTATCATAACCACCAAAAACGGCAGGATCATCGTCATCGACGGCGGTCAGCGCGACGATGCCGACCATCTGCTTGATATGCTCAAAAAGGTCAGCGGCTCTCGCAAGCCACACGTGGACGCGTGGTTTTTGACACACGCGCACGATGATCATATCAACGCCGCGGTCGAGATCCTTGAAAACCGCATGGACGAATGCTCCTGCGGCGGAGTGTACTATTGCTTCCCGTCGGTACAGTACCTTGAAAAATACGAGCCCGGATCGGCGGCAACGCTCCGTGACTTTTACGCACTTCTGCCCCGTATCGCGCACATCTGTCACACCGTTTCCACGGGAGACATCTACAAATTCGGTGACGCGCGCTTTGAAGTGCTTCAAACCTATGACGATACGGTCACAGAGAACATCGTCAACAATTCTTCCACGATCCTGCGCCTTTTCCAAAACGGAAAGACCGTACTCTTTCTCGGAGACGCGGGAGTGGAGGCAGGTGAGCGTCTTGTCGCTCGCTACGGCAAGAGCCTGAAATGCGACGTCTGCCAAATGGCACATCACGGGCAGGAAGGTGTTGACCGTCCCGTTTACGAAGCAATTTGCCCGTCCACCGCTCTTTGGTGCGCCCCCGATTGGCTCTGGGATAACGATATCGATGGAAAAGGCTTCGATACCTCAATCTTTCTCACCGTTCGCGTACGCGAGTGGATGCGGGAGATCTGCGCACCCGAAAACATCGTGATGAAAGACGGCGACGCGGAAATCGAGCTTTGAGCGCATTCGCGCGCATTTCGCATTTCATCAAATCTTCAATTCACGTTCAACCCCATAACACATCCCTTTTGTATCATGTAGAAAACATCTGCGGAGGAAAAACATTGGTCGAGGTCAAGTCTCTTTCCGGAAACACGCGGGGCATGTCTCCCGTTCATGATATCAATTTCAAACTGCAAAACGGGCAGATCTACGGAATTCTCGGTGACGAAAATTCCGGTGGATCTACCCTTCTGTCTTTGCTTGCGGGTGCTTCTCTTCCTTTGGCGGGCGCGGTTTTGCTGGGCGGGATCGACACCGTTCGCGAACCCTTGAAGGCACGCCGCTCGGTGGGATATTTCCCCCGCGCACATCACCCCTCCCCCGATCTGACTCCCCTTGAATACCTTTTGACGGTTGCGGAATGTAAGGGCATGGAATACAACCGTGCCATCCGCCGTGTCGGGGAGCTGTTGGAGTGGGCATCCTTAGAAGAAAAGCGTTCAACGCTGATCCGCAAGCTCTCCACCTACGACACGCGCTTGCTCGGCATCGCGCAGGCACTATTGGGCAATCCCGAATTTTTGTTTTTGGACGAGATCACACGCGATCTTCCCTCCAAAGAGGTACAAAGCATCCATCAGTGGCTGATGGAACTGCGCGGTGAAAAAACAGTGTTTTTACACTCGCAAGACCCGTCCGAGCTGCGTGCGATCTGCGACCGTATTCTCCTGCTTCGCGGCGGCACGCTGCAAGAGATCCTTCTCCCCGACGATGCCGCATGGGATACCCTCGATTGGAAAACCACCCCCAAGCAGGAGTCTGCCACCTCTGTTCCAAACAAAAAGCCGAGCCGCTGGACACTTCTGACTCGCGCTTCCAACGATTATGAAGTCATTGACATCGATGAAAAGGAGGACCGCCGCTGATGTACGCCCTTTATCGCAAAGAACTAAAGCTGCGATTTGGAAGCATCGGTACTGTGATCACGCTGCTTGCGTGCCTTGTCATTGGCGGAGCGTTGACGTCGTTGTTTCATCTGACATTGGCGTCCTCCGACATTTCCTACACGCTGCGCGCGTTGGCACTCCCCACGGCGTGTCTCTTACCGATTCCGATCCTGATCGCCGCAAAAAAGAACGAGCATGACGGCTCCGATCTTTGGCTCCGTTCCTTACCCATCCGCGCGTGGAGCGTTCCCCTCTCGCGTCTGCTCGCGTCTTTCACCTTTCTGCTGAGCCCCGCGACCGTTCTGGGGCTTTCTCCCCTGTTTCTCTCGCTCTTTGGTGAAATTAATTTCCCCGTTGCCTACACGGCGTTTTTCGGGTATCTTCTTTTTTCGCTCTACCACACGGTCTTTTCGCACTTTATCGTCTCTTCCTGCAAGCGTACGTGGCTACGCCCGCTCCTGTGCATCGGGATTCCCGCATTGCTCTTTTTGTGCGATCTCTTTGCGGGTGTGTTCTCATTGCCCGAGTGGCTCTACCGCGCTCTGATCGCGATCAACCCGTTCTCCCTTTACGAAGATTTTACACACGGGCGTTTTTCCTTTTCGGGAACGCTTTGCCTCTTTGCGCTCACGCTGGTCTTTTTGGCGCTTTTGTTCGTTTGGGAAGCCAAAAAAAGCGGCTGGCTTGCGCCTTTGAAAAAGCGAAGATCCGCGACCGTTGCATTGATCCTTTCCTGTGCGATCTCTTTGGGCGCAACCGTGACAGCGCTACTGCTCCCCTCCACCGTTGCCTCGCACGACATGCGCGACACCGAAACCTTTGTGGTGTCGGGCATTACCAAGGACGCGTTGCGCGCTTTGACACAGGACGTCACGGTTTATTATCTTTGCGCGGGCGGTGAAAAGAGCGCCGATCCCAATCTCTTTGCGTTTTTGAAGAACTACGACGATGAAAGCGACCTCTTACAGATCCGTGTCATCGACACCGAGCAGGATACCGATTTTTCCGCTCTTTACACCGATGCCGTTCTCTCCGACCACAGCTTTATCGCCGTTTGCGACGAGCGCTGTTACGTGATCGACAACACGCTCCTGTATCACTACTACAACGCCGACCTTGAAAAGAGCTTTTCCCCCTCTTATTACGCCTACTGTCTGGAAGCCTTTGAGTATTATATGACCTCCAACGAAATCGGCTCCTATGACGAAACCGCGATTACGTACGGCTCTACGCTCTACTACTCCACGTCGACCTCCGCCTATTTTGACGGGGATGCGTATTTGCTGAACGCCATTCATTACGTCACAAGCCCCGACCTTCCCACGGTCTATCTGTTCAACGGTGAAAAGAGCGCGGTCGACACGACCCTGACCTCGTTTTTGACCTCTTCCGGCTATCTTTTGAAAGATCTTGCAAGTCTGAAGCAAATCCCCTCCGACTGCAATCTGCTCCTTCTCTATTCGCCCACCAAGGATCTGTCCGAAAAAGAGCGCGACGAATTGCTCCGCTACACGAACGCAGGCGGGGACCTATTCCTTTGCTCCTCCTGTGCCTACACGGATCTGCCGAATTTGTTCTCTATCCTCTCCCTCTACGGACTTTCTACGGAAGAATCCGCGAACATTGTGTGCGAACAAAACACGCAAAACACGGAAGAATATTCCTACAATTTCTACGCCTCCGTTTCCGATCTGGAAGCGACGGGTGATTTTGAAGGCTCTTTCGCCCTCTTGATGCCGCACGCGATCACCTTGAAAACCGTTGACGGTGCCGCGCCTCTTGCATGGATACACTCCTCACAAAATGCCCGTCTGCAGCTCCCCGACGGAACCGTGCAGGAAAACTCCACCGCTCGCTACACCTGCGGTGCGGTCTCCTCGCGTGAAAGCTCCCGTGTGGTCTGGATCTCCTCTGCACTCTCGCTTGGACTCCAAGGCTACACTGTCACGGGCGGCGACAACTACCGCCTCGCCAAAGAAGCCATGGACTGGGCAACCGAAACGCGTTATCAGCCCATCTCGGTTCCCTCTACCGTCATTCCCTCTCAAACCCTCTCCATTACCTCCGGTGAAGCAGCCATCTGGGCGCCTGTGTTTACACTCCTCATCCCCCTCGCCGTCACGATCCCTCTCGCTGTTCGTATTTACGTGCGTAGGAAAAGATGATTGAGAAAAAAGGATGCGTGGTTGCTTGAGAAAACTTTTGAAAAGTTTTTTCTTGGAGAACCTTCTTGAAAGAAGGTTCTCCAAACCTCTCCAAGAACTTTCACCGCTTTTTTACAGCACCCTCGAAGGATTGCATTTCAAACCATTCCTTCGAGGGTGCTGTGCGTTTTGGTGAAAACTTCCGTGCAGTACAGACTCTCGCACGCTGTTACTTTAGAGCGCTGACAGAACAATAGCTCCCGCTACCACTTTGGTACCACCACCCAAAGTGGTCACGAAAGATAGTTTGTTGGGGATTTTTAGGGGAGAAACTTTTTGAAAAAAGTTTCTCCCCTAACCCCTCTTCAAAAACTTTCACTACTTCTTACAGTACCCTCAAAGGATTGCGTTTCAAACCATTCCTTCGAGGGTGCTGTGCGTTTTGGTGAAAGCGTTCGTGCTGTACAGACTCTCGCACGCTGTTACTTTAGAGCGCTGACAGAACAATAGCTCCCGCTACCACTTTGGTACCACTTCTCGCTGCGGCTCGGTCACGCTCGCGTTCTGACACCACACCGTGGTGTCATTCATTACGCTCGCGCCGCTTCGCTACCCAAAGTGGTCACGAAGGTTAGTTTGGAGAATGAGAAAACAAAAAAACACACCCACAAAGTGCAAACTCTATTGTAGGGGACGGCGCCCTCGACGTCCCGTGAAAGCATGGCATTTTAATTTTTATATGGCTGTTATTGTTATAAAACATGCGTTTTTTAATTTTTCCCTCTTTCTATTGAAAAAATCAAAAAAGTATGCTATAATGTAAGTGTCACATCATCTGAATAATAACCTGCTAAGGGGGTACTATACCCTTTTTTCAGCCATACTATATTTCGGTAGAAATACGGTATCGCAATAATCGGCTGAAAAGTGGGTTATAGATGGTGTGACAACTATGCGAGAGGTATTCTACGGTGTCACCTCGCAAGGGGTGGCACCTCATTTTTTGCTGATATGGATGATAAAAAAATATGCTCATTTTTCGGGCATCGCGACATTGAGATCACAGACAAATTATATGCGACAACCACTGCCGAGATTATGAAATCGGTAGGTCTTGGCTGTCGCACTTTTTATTTTGGCGGATACGGAGATTTTGATGACCTATGTTATCAAATCGTTACAAAGATCAAAGAAAACCATCCGCTTTTGGACATCAAGAGGATTTATTGCGTCGCGCAGGAGCGCCATCTGCGAAAACCCGTGCGCTATTTCAAACGAGAGAATTACGAGGATGTTATTTATTTGATGCCATCCTTTGACGGTTGGTATAAAAGCATTTATTTTCGAAACTGCGCAATGATTGATCAAAGCGATTTTGTCATTTTCTATGCCGAGGAACGCCAAAACAGCGGCGCTTACAAGGCTTACAAATATGCAAGCAAGAAAAAGAATAAGCAAATCATCAATCTTTGGGATTCCGGAAACCGTTTGCCGTAAAAAGCGGAATGAAGCTCTCGAAAAATGAAATCTTGCTATCTCAAAACTAATTTTTGGAGCGCTTTTATTAGCGCCCTCTCGGCGCTTGCGCCTTTTCCATCAAAGGGGAGAGGCAAAAGTTGTTTTACCATTATTGGTAAACTAACTTTTGTGAGCGTTTTATTGCGCCCTCTCCGGTTTTCGCTAACGCTCGAACCACCTCCCCCAGAGGGGAGAGGCAAGAGTTGCTTTGCGATGGTAAGGGATGCGGATTTTTTGCCGCGGGGAAGAACTTCGAAGCCTCTCCCTTCGGGAGAGGTACTGCCGTAAGGCAGTGGAGAGGGCGAACGAAAAGTATCACCTTTTGCAAACACAAGAAAATATCGTGAGCGTTTTATTAGCGCCCTCTCGGCGCTTGCGCCTTTTCCATCAAAGGGGAGAGGCAAAAGTTGTTTTGCCATTGGTAAACTAACTTTCGTGAGCATTTTGGGTTGGATTGCCTTGGCAATCCTTGTCCACAAAATGCTGGCGGGAGCTAATGTACTGTCTGCGCTCTAAAGTTTGAGCGTCAGAGAATC
>JAZQXI010000137.1:0-36687 GCA_045632805.1 Eubacteriales bacterium
AGACTGCACGGCATGATCCTTTCCACCGTATCGCTCTGCCCTGCAATCGGACTGCTTCCCGATGCGCATGACGAAAAAATGCTTGCCTTTGCACATCTCGCCGCCCAGGAAGCCATCCCTCCGCAAGCGCTTTCGGTGGCACTTTTGGTGGAGCGCGCCGAAGATGCGATCCAAAACCGTCGTGCAAGGATCCCTCAACTGGCAGATGCTTTGCAAGACTTGCGAAAAAAAGCGAAAAAAGACCTTGAAAATATCGTAACAATGATTTATAATAGTAAATAAAGTACAGTTGCGAAAAGCGAGGAACGACATGAAAAACGCACAGCTTGCAGACCTTTTGCGTCCCGAGGACTTTGACGGGATCGTCGGTCAGGAGCATTTGTTTGGAGAAAGAGGCGTTGTGCGCCGTATGCTTGCCGGCGGAAGGATCACCAACATGATCTTTTACGGCCCTCCCGGCACGGGAAAGACTACCGCGGCATCCATTATCGCAAAAATGTCGGGCATGACTTTCCGCAAGCTCAACGCCACCTCCGCTTCCCTTTCCGACGTCAAGGATGTGATCCGAGAAACGGGAAATATGTTCGGCGCGGGTGGGATCTTGCTCTACCTTGACGAGATCCAGTATTTCAACCGCAAGCAACAGCAGTCTCTCCTGGAGTATATGGAGGACGGACGCATCACGCTCATCGCCTCCACCACCGAAAACCCGCACTTTTTCGTCTATAACGCGATCCTTTCCCGCTCCTCGCTCTTTGAGTTCAAGCCGGTAAAAGAAGAATCCCTTTTGCCCGTGCTTCGCCGTGCGCTTGCATACCTCAACGAGGAAAACGCGCTGGAAAAGACGGTCTCGGATGAGATCTGCCGCTATATCGGGCACGCCGCAAGAGGTGACGTGCGCCACGCGATCGTTCTGTTTGAAAACGCGTATCACACCGCCGACACCGAGATTTTAAAGGAACACGTAGACAGCTTTGACACCTCGGTTGGCAATTTTAACGACGACACGCACTACGATCTGCTCTCCTGTCTGCAAAAATCCATCCGAGGCTCCGACCCCGACGCGGCGGTCTTTTATCTCTCCAAGCTGCTGCTTTCGGGAGAATTGCTCTCGGTATGCAGACGACTGCAGGTCATCGCTTCCGAGGACATCGGTCTTGCCTATCCTCTGGCGGCTGTTGTCACGCGCGCTTGCTGTGAATCCGCAAAGGAGCTTGGCATGCCCGAGGCACAGATTCCGCTCGCAAACGCGGCGATCCTGCTTGCCACCTCGCCAAAATCCAACGCCGCCGACATGGCGGTGCATGCCGCCGCAGAGGCGGTACAGGCGGGAAAAGGCATCGTTGTCCCCACGCATCTGCAAAGTCCGCTCTTTAAGGGCTACAAATATCCGCACGATTACGAAAACCACTACGTCCGTCAGCAATATCTCCCCGATGATCTTCGCGGAGCGCGCTTCTACACCCCCGGTCCCAACAAGACCGAGCAAGCCGCCGCCGAATACTGGAAGCGCATCAAAGGAGAGGGCTGACATCCCGTTTTTGATGACATCAGGAGGTAAACGGAATGAAACCGATTTTGGTCAGCGCGTGTCTGCTCGGTACTCCTTGCCGCTATGACGGAAAAAGCAAGCCGAGCGCCGCGGTTCTTTCTTTGCAAGAGCAATACACACTCATTCCCGTTTGCCCCGAGGTCATGGGCGGACTCCCCACCCCGCGCACACCAAGCGAAATTCAAGGGGATTTCGTAAGAATGAAAAACGGGCGTGACGTGACCCAAAACTATCACGCGGGAGCGCAAAAAGCGTTGGAAACGGCACGCGCGCACGGTTGCACGGTTGCCATTCTCAAAGCAAAAAGCCCCTCCTGCGGGAAGGGAGAGGTCTATGACGGTAGCTTTAGCGGAACGCTGACTTCGGGGAACGGCATCTGCGCGTCACTCCTTATGCAAAGCGGCATCCGCGTTTATACCGAGACAGAGTTGGAAGAAATGGGAGGGATCCCCGAATGAAAGCAACGGCAGATCTGACCCACGGTCCGCTCCCACGGCAGATCCTATTCTTCAGTCTCCCGCTCATCGCCTCAAACCTTTTGCAGGTCCTCTTTCACATGTCGGATCTGGCTGTTGTCGGACAGTTTTCCGACCGTGGCTCGATGGCGCTTGGCGAGGTGGGTTCCACCGCGATCTTAATTACGCTTCTGACCAACTTTCTCATCGGTCTTGGAAGCGGCATCAACGTGCTGGTCGCCAAATATTTCGGCGCGCGCGATCACGACAGCCTCCGCAAAACCGTACATACCTCCCTTTTGATCTCCATCGCGGTTGGAGTCGGGCTTTTGACCATTGGAACGGTCTTTGCTTATCCTCTGATGCAGCTGCTTGGCACGCACGAGGATCTGATCGACGGTGCGGTGCTTTATCTTCGCATCTATTCACTCGGTATGCCCGCTCTCGCCATTTACAACTACGGAAACGCGGTACTCAACGCCGTGGGAGATACCAAGCGTCCCCTTTATTTCATGCTTTCAGCAGGAGTGCTCAATATTCTGCTCAATCTGTTCTTCGTTATTGTCTGCCGTATGTCAGTGGAAGGCGTGGCGCTTGCAAGCGTGATTTCGCAGTACGTCTCCGCCCTTCTCATCCTCTGGGCTTTGCTCCGCGCGAAAGACGTACACAAGCTTTCCCTCTCTCTGCTTCGCATCGATCCCTTTACCGCACGAATGGTATTGAGCCTTGGCTGTCCCGCAGGACTGCAAAACTCGCTTTTTCACGTTGCCAATCTCTTTATCCAAGCAAGCGTCAACAGCCTTGGAGACCCCATCCTTATTTCGGGTAACTCCGCCGCGCAAAACTCCGACGCCTTGGTCTTTGACGTGATGACCGCATTCTATACCGCATGCTCCACCTTTATCGGGCAAAACTTTGGTGCCGGCAAGCGTGATCGGATCTTGAAAAGTTATTTTCTGACGCTTGCCTACTCCTTTGGCATCGCCGCTGTTCTTTCGGTCTTTTTGGTCGGCTTTGGAAGCGGATTTCTCTCCATCTTCACCTCCGACCCCGCAGTCATCGAAAAGGGCATGACACGCCTTGTCATCATGGGTCTTTCCTACCCCATCTCCGCTTTTATGGACAACACCATTTCTGCCTCGCGCGGACTTGGAAAAACAGGCGTTCCCACATTCGTCGTGATCATGGGCTCCGTTGTCTTTCGGATTCTGTGGCTTGCCACGGTCTTTCTCACCTTCCGAACGGTCGAGTCCATTTATCTGCTCTACCCCTTCTCTTGGGGCATTACGGGAATTGCGGAGATCATTTATTTCCGCTATATCTACCGCCGCACGCTAAAGCCCACAACTCCCTCTGCAATCCAATAAAACCATAAATTATTTTCACGGAGGAAACAAATCATGTTTTACACCATCAAAAACGATGCGCTGTCCGTTATCGTCTCCGATCTCGGTGCCGAGCTTCATTCGGTCAAGAGAGGCGACTGCGAGTACATCTGGGTCGGCAATCCCGACATTTGGAGCTTTAAGGCGCCCCTGGTCTTCCCCGTTTGCGGAAGATTTCAGGACGGTCACTACACCTATCGCGGCAAGGTCTACGACATCAATGTCCACGGCTTTATCCGCCCCTCGACCTTTACGGTAGAGGCACAGACCGAAACCTCGATCTGCCTGAAGCTGACGCAGAGCGAGGAGACCAAAAAGGTCTATCCCTTTGATTTTACCCTCAAGGTATGGTACATTCTCGAAGGATCTAAACTGACCTGCCGCTTTGATATGGAAAATACGGGAGAGGATCTGCTCCCCATCACGATGGGCGGTCACCCCGGATTTAACGTGCCTCTTGACGGCAAGGGCGCGTTTGAAGACTACTATCTGGAATTCTCCGAGGAGTGCTACCCCGATGAGTTCATTCTCTCCGAGCGTTACCTGCTTTCGGGCAAACAGAAGGCAAGACTTTTGGAGGACTCCAAGATCCTGCGTCTGCGCCACGATCTGTTCGATCACGACGCTGTCTTTATGAGCCGCGTGGCAAATAAGGTCACTCTCAAATCCGACAAATCCGAGCGTTTTGTGACGCTGGAATATGCCGATATGCCCTACCTCGGTGTCTGGCATAAGCCACAGACGACCGCACCCTACGTTTGTGTAGAGCCTTGGTGCGGACTTCCCGGTGTTGACGGCGAGCTTGAGGATCTGGAAACCAGACCCAATATGTTCCGCATCCTTCCCGGTCACGAGAAGAGCGTAGAATTCTCCATGCTGTTTGGTTAATCATTGATATCGTTTTTCAAAAAAGGAGCTGAGTCGATGACTCAGCTCCTTTCAGACTGTAGACAAAACTACCGATTTTCGTCAGTTTGATGAAAGTTTTGATCAAACTTTTTCAAAAGTTTGTGGGGTGGAGGGGCAACGCCCTCCTCGGAGAGCGCGTTAGTGCTCTCGAATTCGCTTGCGAATTCTTTCTCCTGCAGAGCGCGAAATTCCTTTCTTTGCGGCGTTTCTTTTTTGCCAAGCTTTTTTCTTTGCGCCTGCAGTGTCAAAGAAAAAAGCGGCATAAACGAACTTGTGCAAATCAACAAACTGTATGTCTTTGGTCTACAACCTGAAAGGAGCTGAGTCATCGACTCAGCTCCTTTTTCATATTCGATTGCAGATACAAAACCGTCAATCTGCTTTGTGGATGATCTTACGCGGACACTTTGCAGCGCAAATGCCGCAGCCCGTGCATTTGGATTGATCGATGGACGCCACAAAGTCATTGACCGTGATGGCTCCCGCGGGACAGTTCTTTTCGCAGATCTTGCAGGAAATACATCCCACCGAGCATTGCTTGCGTGTGATCGCGCCCGTTTCCACGGATTTACATTCTACACAGTATTTGCTCGACACGGGGATCATTTCGATGATATGCTTGGGGCAGATCGCGGAGCATGCACCGCATCCGATGCACTTGGCATCATCCACAACCGCCAGCCCGTCCACGACGTGGATCGCGTCATATTTGCACGCCGCCACGCAGGTGCCAAGTCCGACACATCCGTTGGGGCATGCCTTGTCGCCGCCCCCCAGCTTCTCCGCCGCGATGCAATCCTGCGCGCCCTCATAGCGGTATTTGTAAACCGCCGTATGGCAATTGCCCGAGCACATCACGTGCGCGTGCAAAGGAACGGACGCTTCGACCTCCATTCCCATGATCTCACCGATGCGTTTGGTACCCGCCGCCGAGCATGCGTTGCAGGCGTTGGGCTTTGCTTCCCCTTTTACGATCGCTTCCGCAAGAGCCGCACAGCCCGAGTATCCGCAACCGCCGCAATTTGCGCCCGGCAGGACCTCCAAAATCTGCGACACCCGCTCGTCAACCTTAACAGCGAACACACGGGACGCGATGGCAAGCACCACGCCGAATAAAATGCCCAATCCCGCAAAGATCGCCACGGGGATCAATACGTCAGAAATTTCAATTTGCATATGTACGTTGACCTCTCTGTAAAATGTTTGGCATCCTCAGAGCTTGATGCCCGAAAAGCAGGAAAATACCATTGCGATCAGCCCCGCCGTGATCAGCGTCAAGGGGAATCCCTTAAAGGCACGAGGAGGATCGGCATTCTCCATGCGCACGCGCACGCCCGCAAACACGACGATGGCAAGCGTAAAGCCCAGGGAGGATGCAAGACCAAAGCAGACTGCCTGCAAAAGGTCGTAATTTTCCTGCACGATGAGAAGTGCGGAGCTGAGCACCGCGCAGTTGGTGGTGATCAGCGGCAGATAAATTCCAAGCGCCGTGTAGAGCGCGGGAATAAATTTGCGCAAAAACATCTCGATGAATTGCACCAAAGCCGCAATGACGAGGATAAACGCGATGGTCTTGAGATAATCCAGACCGAAGGGGGCGAGCAGGAAATGGTAGACCGCCCACGTTACGGCACTGGAGACCGTAATAACGAAGGTGACCGCCATGCCCATACCAAGTGCCGTGGAGGGTTTTTCGGATACACCGAGGAAGGGGCAACAGCCGTAGAACTTGGAAAAAATGAAGTTCTCGACCAGCAATGCCGTAAACATTAACGAGAGGATTGCTCCAAAGCCGTTCATACGTTAACCTCCTCCGTTTCCGTTTGATTTTCTTCTGTCAAAGCCGCCTCATCGTGATGCCCATGGCGTAATTCTTCGATCTCTGCAAGGCGTGCCTTATCGGCAACGCTGTTACGGATCTTTTGCACCACCGCGATGATAAAGCCAAGCGTCATAAACGCTCCTGCGGGAAGAATAAAGATGACCATTGGGTTTTCGGAATACACGGGAATCGGCATTCCGAGAATCTTACCCGCCCCCAGAAGCTCACGCACGAACGCGAGGATGCAGAGCGCGAAGGTAAAGCCAAGACCCATTGCCACGCCGTCCAGAAGGCTGGGCAGAGGCTTGTTTTTGGATGCGAACGCCTCGGCGCGCGCCAAAATGATACAGTTAACAACGATCAAGGGGATAAAGAGTCCCAGCGCCTGATACAGCGAGAAGAAATACGCCTGCATCAACAGTTCAACAGCCGTGACAAAGCCCGAAATGATCACGATGTATGCCGCAATACGCACCTGCTGAGGAATGAACTTACGCAAGAGCGAGATGAACAGATTGGAGCAAATGAGAACCGCGGTTGCCGCAAGTCCCATACCGATCGCGTTTTTCAGCTCTGTGGTCGTCGCAAGCGTCGGACACATACCAAGCAGCTGCACCAAAACGGGATTGTTATCAAGAATTCCCTCTTTGAGTTGCTTCAAAAAGCCTTTCATATCAGTTTGCACCTCCGTTCGTCTTCAGTGCTGCGGTAAGAGCCGCGGTTGCCTTGTTGACACCCGCCAGCACCGCTTTGGAGCTGAAGGTCGCTCCCGAAATGCCGTCGATTTCTTCATACGTCAGTTCTTTATCGGTTCCGATAAACTGGCTGCGGTAGCCGTCACTCTCAACCTTGGAGCCAAGTCCGGGAGTCTCGCTGTGAGAAACGATCTCCACACCGCTCACGCGTTTGTCGGTGTCGTAGCCAACCATCATGGTGATGTCACCGTTGTAGCCCGAGGACTCCACCACCTCAACGCAATAACCCAAAAGGGTCTTGCCGTCGGCGGAATACACCTCGTAAACGGTTTCCGCCAATTTCTTCGTTACGGGAGCATCCAAAGAGAAGATCTTACCGATCGCCTCTGCCTTCTGCCCTTCCTGATTTTTTAAGTACGTGTCGTGCGTCAGCGCATAAACGAAGGAAACGATGCCCGCGATGATCGCGCAGATCAACAGGAGCTTCAGTCCAATGACAGCGGCACTCCATACCGCATGATTCTTTGTTTTTTCCATCATTGCACCGCCTCTCACGCCTGTTTGGGCGCCTTGCGCGCTTTACCGTACACGCGCGGCTTGGTCGCCATATCCAAATACCATACCAAGACGTTCATGATCAGGATCGCGAAGGAAACGCCCTCGTTGTAGCCGCCGAAATAGCGGATAAATACCACCAAAAGTCCGCATCCGACTCCGTAAATCAGTCTGCCCACGCTTGTAACGGGGGACGTGACGTAGTCGGTTGCCATAAAGATCGCACCGATCATGAGTCCTCCGGAGCAGAGGGACGCGGTCATAAAGGTGAGTCGCTCCATGATTCCTGCCTGCATTGCCGACTCCAAGGGGAGCGGGAACAAAAAGGTCAGAAGTGCGACCGTTCCGATCATTGCCACGGGAATATGCCAGCGGATGACTCTGCGGCAAAGCAGATACACGCCGCCGATGAGCAACATCAGCGTAGAAACCTCACCGATGCATCCGCCGTGTCTGCCGAAGAAAAGATCCAACAGATCGATCCCCTCGGGCATAGCCCCTCCCTTCAGAGAGAGCAGAGGCGTTGCGCTTGCGACCGCGTCAAAGCCGCGGTCGTACGCTGCGGGAAAGCTCGACATGCTTCCCGCCCACGCCAGCATCAAAAAGACACGTGCCGCCAGTGCGGGATTCATCACGTTCTTACCGATGCCGCCAAAGAGCTGCTTAACCACGATAATGGCAAACGCCGCGCCGACAACGGGGATGTAAAGCGGTACGCTTGGAGAGAGATTGAGACCGAGCAAAAGACCCGTAACCGCCGCAGAGCAATCCGCGATTGTCACCGTACGGTGTAAGATCAATTGTGTCAGCATCTCAAACAACACCGCACTTGCCACCGAGATCAGCACCACGAGCGCCGCACGGAAGCCGAAAACGTAGATTCCCCAGATGGTGGCGGGCAGGAGCGCGATCAGCACGTCCAGCATCACCGTGGCGGTGCTCATTCGGCGCCGCGCATGAGGGGATGGAGAAACAGTCAGAAGCGCGGGCGCGCCTGCCTGTGTACTTTGTTCTTTCAAATCCATAAGCTATCCTTTCGACAGTATTTGATCCGTCGGATCTTATTTTTTTGCCGCCTTGGCGCGCAACGCGCCCTTTGCCACGCGGATATATTGCACGATCTGCACACCTGCGGGACAGTTATAGGAGCAAGTGCCGCATTCAACACAGCTCATCACGTCCATCTTTGCCGCCGCGTCATAGTCGCGCGCATGGGCGTACTGTGCCAGATAATTTGGCATGAGGTGCATCGGGCAATGCTGTACGCAGCATCCGCAATGGATGCACGCGCTATGCTCGGTGTTGATGCGATCGTATTCCTCGGAGAACGCCAAAAGCGCCGAGGTTCCCTTGGTAACGGGTGCGTTGATATCCCATTGCGCCTGACCCATCATGGGGCCTCCGCTGACCAGCTTTTTGATCGGCTTAACGGCACCGCCGCAAAACTCGATCAGCTCGCTATAGGATGCTCCCAAGGGAGAACGCACGTTTTTTGGCTCCTTGATGCAATCCCCCGTTACCGTGACGATACGGCTGACCAAGGGGAGTCCGCGATAGAAGGCACGGGAGATCGCCGCCGACGTTTCGGCGTTGACGATCATACATCCCACGTCTGCGGGGAGCTTACCCGCGGGAACTTCCTTTTTGTAGATCGCGTAGATGAGCTGACGCTCGTCACCCTTCGGATATTTCGTCTTCATGGTGCAAACACGGATGTCGGGCTTATCGGCAGTTGCCTTTTCCAACAGTTCGATCGCGTCGGGCTTGTTGTCCTCCACCGCAAGAATTCCTTCTTTGACGTTCAGGGCGTGCATCAAGACCTCAAGACCTTGGATCACGGCATGTGCGCGCTCCAGAAGCAGGCGGTGGTTGGCTGTGATGTAAGGCTCGCACTCGGCGCAGTTGATGATCACCGTGTTCGCTTTTCCGATCGCGCTCTGGATCTTTGCATAAGTCGGGAAGGTAGCGCCTCCCAGACCGCTGATCCCCGCGTTGCGGACGATTTCGATGATCTCCTCGGTGGTCGTTTCCTCAAGAGGCTTCCCCCAAGGCTTGATGTCGGGAGACATGGTGTGAAGTCCGTCGTTTTCGATCACGATGTTCTGGATAGGCATGCCCATCGCATTATGGCGGGTGACGATCTCCTTGACCGTTCCCGAAACGCTTGCGTGAACGGGGCATCCAAGTCCTCCCTCTACAACACCGATGACCTGACCGACCGTGACTGCATCTCCCTTTTGCACGACGGGCTTTGCGTGAGCGCCGATGTGCTGGGAAAGAGGGATCGACACCGTTGCCGGTTCAGGCAAACGAACGGTTGCGAGAGTGGCGGTGTCCTTGTGTTCCTCCACATGTGTTCCACCCCGAAAGGTGTATTTCAATTTTCCGAACATAATTTCCCTTTCTCAATGTTTTTCGGCAAAAAGAAGTCCCTTTGCCGAATAAAATAATCGTATACCGTTTACATTATAATATAATTTCATGCAAAAGTCAATCCATTTATGAAAATCCGTCGAAAAACATTTTTTTAACAATCTTTTATTTGTACAAAAGCAACAACATGGCTTTCAATGGACTGCATCAGCGCATCAAAACGTGCAAAAGAGCAAAAAAGCATGAAAAGTGTGGAGGAAAAGAGACACAAAAAGATTTTTGATCTTTTTTCAAAAAAGGTATTGACAAACAAAATCATTTGTGCTATAATATTCAAGCGTTGGCGGGATAGCTCAGTTGGCTAGAGCAACCGGTTCATACCCGGTAGGTCATGGGTTCAAATCCAATTCCCGCTACCATCGGCCCGTTGGTCAAGCGGTTAAGACACCGCCCTTTCACGGCGGTAACAGCAGTTCGATTCTGCTACGGGACACCAAAAAAGCCTGATACCATTTGGTATCAGGCTTTTTTGCTGCCCTTGTTTAAAGAATCAGAACTGTGCAAATTGCCGCCTGCGGCAATTTTGCTATAGCGTGCGCCAAAATAGCAATGGATGCGCACCGCATGTGCGCACGCTTCAGTTCTGATTCTGCTACGGGTCTTTTGGTTTCCCCTTCGCGAATCGAACTGTGCAAATTGCCGCCTGCGGCAATTTGCCATAGCGTGCGCCAAAATCGACTATGGATACGCACCGCATATGCGCACGCTTCAGTTCTGATTCTGCTACGGGTCTTTTTGTTTCCCCTTCGCGAATCGAACTGTGTAAATTGCCACAAAAAGATAATGTGTCGGTTGACTATTTCTACAAAAACAGTTGACAAGTCCATTAAAATGTGCTATACTGTAATCCCGATTCATTTTTGGAGTCTACATATTGTATTTATATAGGGCGTCAATGGCAATACAGACGCCATTGGTGCCCCTGTGCTGTTATCAAGCAAGACTTGGCAGCAGGTCTTGATGAGATAAAATTTTTTCTTCAAAGGAGAAATCAACATGAAAAACAGAAGAATTGTACTCGTATGCTTTCTGCTCGTCGCTGCTATGACGATCGGCATCGGTTACGCAAACCTGAGCGACACACTCTTTGTCAGCGGTACTGCAAGCATCGATGCGGACAACTCGCAAGAGGTATTTGAGGGTGACATTTACTTCTCCAATGCGGTCGTTAAGGATGCTCGCGCAACTGCTACCATCGGCGACCAAACCGTTGGAGAGGAAACACAGCCCAAAGATGCTGTAACCATTGCCGTAAACGAAGGCATCTTCCATGAGGTTGGAACAGAGGTTGTCGTGACCCTGACGGTAAAAAGTGAAAACGACCTGCCCGTATACGTTACGGTAGGTAACGTCAACAACAACATCGCCGAATATTTTTCAATCACGGTTTTGGCAGCAGGAGCCGCCGGCAACACCGCGCTGATTAATCCCACCGCCGGAACCAATACCGTTGATTATGTTGTAACCATCAGACAGATCAAGACGGCAGTTCAAGATCAGGCTTTGGAGTTCAACTTTGAGCTGACTGCATCCACCTCTAACCCCAACGCATAATCAAACACCACAACATTTAAAACATATTACATGAATGCCGAAAGGAGGATGACACATGGCAAACGATAAAAGAATAGCACACGTTGCCTCTGTATCTCTGCTCGTCATCCTCCTTGCGGCTCTTGTTTTACCACACGGCGGCAGCAGCACGATTCTTGCTGCCATCCTGTTGCTGGTCGCCGCGGTAACAATCTCCTGTATCTTAAGAAAACGCGATATCCCCGCCCTTGAAAAGCGCGAGGTGTTGCTTTTGATGTTGGTCATCGGTGTTCTTTACGTCATTTTATATTATCTTACGAGCTTATCTTTTGGCTTTACCGCCAACAGCGATACGCTCAACCCCACCAATTTTTGGAGCACCTTTCTTCCCACCGTTACCGTCATCATTACAATCGAAATCATAAGAAGCGTAATGCTTGCGCAAAACAGCAAATTTGCGGGCGCGATGACATACTGTATCGCAGTGTGCGCCGACCTTCTTCTGTTGTGCAACGTCCATGAGATCAAAAACGTGCCACAGCTGATGGACTTTGTCGGCTTGACACTCTTCCCTGCCATCACCGCAAATTTTTTGTACGGATTCCTTTCCAAGCGCTACGGCATCTATCCGATCCTTGTTTACCGCATGATCGTTACGCTGTTCCCGTTTGCAATTCCGTTCCTTTCCGCCATTCCCGATTCGCTCTATTCCTTTGCAAAGCTGTGTGTCCCCGTTGTGATCTATTGGTTCATCCGCGCGCTCTACCAAAAGCGGAGACACTATGCAACCAAACGGACAAGCGCATGGGCATACGTTGGCGTGGGAGCTGTTATGCTTGTTATGATTTCCATTGTAATGCTGATCTCTTGCCAATTCCGCTTCGGCGCTCTCGTCATTGCAACCGAGAGTATGACGGGCGAAATCAACAAAGGTGACATTACCGTTTTTGAACAATACGACGGACAAGATATCCACGAAGGACAGGTCCTCATTTTTACAAAGAACAAATCCACAACCGTACACCGCGTGGTTGAAATTCAAAGCATCAATGGCGAGATCCGATACTTTACCAAGGGTGACGCCAATGACGGGCGCGACGCAGGTTATATCACAAGCGCCGACATCATGGGTGTCGTTCATTTTAAGGTTGCATACCTCGGCTACCCCACGCTGTGGCTCCGAGAGCTCTTTTACTAACACGGAGGTGACTGAATATGTCAGAATCTGAAAGAAAGCGCAGATTAGATTATCAAAAGCGAAGAAGCAGAAACATTTGGATCCAGGGCGGTGTCATGATTTTGGTGGCGCTCATCATCCTCGCTTCGTTTATCACATACAAAAAGCTGGATCGGGCTTATTACATCGAATATTCCGAGCACAGCAACGTAGATTCCAAAGTTTCTTTGAAGGAAAACGAATTCTACGGAAATGGCTGGCACGATGGAGATCAGGCATACGTCTCCTCTTTGATTGATAAGGTATTGGCGGATTTCGACTACACGTTGCAAATGAATGCCGAAAACGTAACCTATGCATACTCCTACAGCATCGATGCACAGCTGATGATCACGGACATCTACACCAACGTCCCGATCTATCAGCCTAAGTTCCCCATTAAAAACGTCCCGCGTGTCGAGGTCAAAAACCAAAGCTCTCTCGTCATCCGCGAACAGGTAATGGTGGATTACGTCAAATACAATACGATGTCCCGCGAGTTTTTGGACACGTATATGCTCGTCAACACCACGAGCAATTTGATCGTAACGATGCGCATCAACGTCATCAGCGCGTGTGAGGAGTTCACCAACGATAACGCCAACACGTATACGGTCTCTCTCAATATCCCCTTGAACAAGCAGACCTCTAACGTTACCATTACTTCTACCGTTCCCACGGCAGAGACCAAGGTCGTTGCTTGCAGCAGTGCCATCAACCCCTCGATTTTTGCAATCGTCTCGCTGATCGCGCTTGCCGTAGAGATCATCCTCGCGGCAATCCTCGTGGCTTATGCATATCTGACCCGTAACCACGACGTCAATTATACCATTCGCGTCAAGAAGCTGTTCAACAGCTACAAATCTTATATCCAACGCTTGAACGCACCGTTTGACACCAAGGGCTATCAGCTCCTTTACGTCTCTACGTTCGAAGAAATGCTGGGAATCCGCGACACGATCCAAGCCCCTGTTCTGATGTACGAAAACATCGACCGCACCCGTGCGCAATTCCTCATTCCCACGGCAACCAAGATTCTTTACGTCTTTGAGATCAAGGTCGACAACTACGACGAAATCTACAAGGACATCGAGGAAACGCCCGCTCCCGTGAAGGAACCGTTGAGAGTCGTTGTTCCCGCTCCCATCAAGGTCATCACCAACGAGCAACCCGCTCCCGCTCCCGTAGAGACGCCTACTCCCGTCAAAGAAGCGACTCCCGCACCCGTGGCAGAGCCTTTGATCGTTAAGGTAAGTTCCAAAAAGCGTCGCTCCCCCTGGATGGTGATCCTCGGAGCTGCCATGATGGTGGGTGCTGCGATCATTGCCGTATTTACCATCAACAAAAACAAAAAGAAGTAACACAACACCCCTATTGAAAGGAGGACAACGGAGATGAAACGATGGATCAAGATTTCATTGGCTCTTTTGTTCTCCTTTCTCTTCTGCTTTGCAAGTCTTGGGTATGCCCAACTTTCCGACTCCCTAAGCGTTGAAGGAAGTGCCACGATCACCCCCCCAACAGGCATTTTCATTTCCAATGTCGCGCCTGCTACAGGGCTGACCGTCAACTCTTATACCTCAACGGTACTCAACAGCCGTGTCGAGCTTGGAAACAGTTCCGCCTCTACCGTGGACGTCAAGGTCACCGTCTATAACAATACCCCCTACCTCTATAAATTCAACAACGTTCTTTATACGGTAGGCGCAACCACCTACGATAACGAAAACATCAAATTTACGTTAACTGACATAAAAAAAGGTGATGAACTCGCATCCAAGACCTCAAAAACCTTTACCGTCCGTTTTTCCTACACCGGCACAAACGTCTCCAATCAAGTGCTCAATTCCATTCTCAATTTTGAGTTTGTTCCCTCGGATGAGTTCATCGACGACGTAGCGGTCAACGACGCACTCGGATTCTTTAAGGAAACGATGAATACGCCGGAAAGCTATCAGGCACTGATGAATGAAATGGCGGATTACAGCAATGCAGGCAGAGCAAACGCCACTTATATTGGAAATGTTGTGGACGGAACCTCTTCCGACACCACCTTCCTCAACCAACTCTTCTCTGATGAAAACGGCAACAGTAAGCTCAAGCTGACCATCAACGGCAAGGAGACCAATGTTACCATCATGATTAAGGACGAGGATTTGACCACAAACGGCGGTGAGATCACGTTGTACTTGACGGCAGAGGATATCAATTACAGATGGTATCAATCCGGTGATGTCACCGTATATGCCGCGGTCTTTGCGATCAATCCTTCCACGGGGCAGTGGGAACAGCAGGGCGATCTCTTTGAAGGAAGCGCTCCCGCCAACGCATACTCGGGCGGTATGTTCGCCGCGAAGAACTCCTTCAACACCGACTACTGGGAAAGCACGCAAGCCTACTACGGTGTTGCATCGGGTTCGAACATTGAAAGCATTATAGCAGCATATCACAACCAAGCATAAACCAACGGGGCTGTCGCAAACGCGACAGCCCCGTCCAGACTGTAGACAAAACTACCGGCTTTCGTCAGGTTGACGAAAGTTTTGATCGCGCGCTTGCGCGTGTCTTTTATCAAAAGTTTGCGCGGGTGGAGAAGCACAAAAACTCCCTACGGGAGT
The DNA here is from genome assembly GCA_045632805.1 of Eubacteriales bacterium. Classification (GTDB taxonomy): domain Bacteria; phylum Bacillota; class Clostridia; order Oscillospirales; family CAG-272; genus UMGS1865. The sequence continues at coordinate 15,174 of JAZQXI010000137.1, forward strand.
TGAGAGATTGGATAAATCCAATCTCCCCGCCCTCCTCGGAGAGCACGTAAGTGCTCTCGAATTCGCTTGCGAATTCTTTCTCCTGCAGAGCGCGAAATCCCCTATATGGCGTTTCTTTTTGTTAGCTTTTTCTTTGCGCCTCCTACTTGCAAAGAAAAAGCGACTGACAAGTTTATTTATATTGGCAAACTATACGCCTTTGGTCTACACTCTTCACGGGGCTGTCGCAAACGCGACAGCCCCGTCACTTTTCTTAATCTTCCACTCTCTCGCCAAGAATGTTGCGGTACTTTTGATAGAAGCTTTCAAAGTAGCCGCCGTCCAGCGCTTCGCGGATCTTTCTGGTCAAATTGTTGTAAAAATACAGATTGTGCGTCACCGCCAGTGTCATTCCCACCGTCTCCTTTGCCTTGAGCAGATGACGGATATACGCGCGGCTGTAATTCTTACATGCGGGACAGTCACAGCCCGAATCGATCGGACGGTCGTCCAGCGCGTACTTCTCGTTGGTCAGGTTCATCTTTCCGTGCCACGTGAACACGTTTCCGTGGCGCGCGTTTCTCGTGGGCATGACGCAATCGAAGAAGTCCACGCCATAGTGGATCGCCTCAAGAATGTTGCAAGGCGTTCCCACGCCCATCAGATACCGCGGCTTGTCCTTTGGCATATAAGGCTCTACGGCATCGATGATGCGGTACATTTCACTCGTCTCCTCGCCCACGGCAAGACCGCCGATGGCATATCCCTCGCAGGGGATCTCGGAGATCATCTTCATGTGTTCGATACGCAAATCCTCATACGTACCGCCCTGATTGATACCAAAAAGCATCTGGTGGGGGTTGAGCGTATCGGGGAGAGAATTCAGTCGATCCATCTCGTCGCGGCAGCGCTTGAGCCAGCGATAGGTGCGCTCCATGCTCTGCTTGCAGTATTCGTGGGTTGCGGGGTTCTCCACGCACTCGTCAAACGCCATGGCGATGGTAGACGCCAGATGCGACTGGATCTGCATGCTTTCCTCAGGTCCCATAAACACGGCACTACCGTCAAGGTGCGAGCGAAAGCGCACGCCCTCCTCGGTAATCTTGCGAAGCTTTGCAAGAGAAAAGACCTGAAATCCGCCGCTATCGGTCAGCACGGGACCTTCCCAATTCATGAACTTGCGCAAACCGCCAAGCTGATAGATCAGCCCGTCGCCGGGACGCAGATGCAGATGGTAGGTGTTGGAAAGCTCGACCTGACAAACGATCTTTTTCAATTCCATGGTGTTGATGCCGCCCTTGATCGCGCCGCAGGTTCCCACGTTCATAAACACGGGCGTCTGGATGTCTCCGTGGACGGTGTGAAGCACGCCGCGACGGGCACGCCCGTCGGTGGTAAGAACCTCAAACTGTTTCTTTTCCATTCTTTGTTGTTTCCTTTCCGGTGGCGGGAACACAGCCCGCGCCTTGATTGATCATTTATCATTTGAAACGGATTCACACAGTTCAGGTGTGACCGTCAAACATAAAGGGGTTAAAATCCCGTTCTGTCAAATTGCTTGTCCAGCGTGTGGTGCGACATCTCCAGCGCAACGGGACGTCCGTGCGGACAGAAGGTAATGTCGGGGATCTCCATAAGCTTACCGATGATCCATTGGATATGTCCGTCGGCGTATTCCCTTCCCGCTTTGATCGCCGCCTTGCACGCCGCCTGATACAGCGCCTTTTCAAAAATGATGTCACGTGTCAGCTTAACACTTCCCGTGGCGTTCAGAATTCTTCCCGCCATCGTACCGAGCATATCGGCAACCGCGGCGTTCTCCACACCCTCGGGGATCGCGTCTACCGACACGGTATTCCGCGCAAATCGGAGCGAAAATCCGATACGCTCCAATTCATCGGTGTATTCCTTGAGTGCTTCTACCTCTCCGCTGGTCAGCATCACGTCAATGGGAAGCATCAGAAGCTGGGAGCAGACCTCCAACGTTTTCAGCCCCGCCTTGAGCTGCTCGAAAATGATGCGCTCATGCGCCGCGTGCTTGTCAACCAAAAGCATTTTGTCCTCCACCTCGACGATGACGTAGGAGTGGAACACCTCGCCCACGATGCGGTAGGAAGGTTTGGGCTGCACAGATTTCTCGGGGATCGGCACAGGTGCGTTTTGGGGCGTTTGGGGCGTTTGGGGCGCGTCCGCAGGAATATCGGTGTTCACCGCGCCATCGTCCGCTGTGTTGTTTTTTTGCGCAACCGTGGAGCTTGAAACCGACTCTGCGGGTGTCTTGATCGACTCTGCGGGTGTGACGGTTACAGGTTTTACCTGCTCCGGCGCAGACCCAAAAACAGGCTCGGTAGGAAACTCTACGCGCGGCGTATGTCCGCTGTTATTGACCGTAGGCTCGCTTACCTCGACAGGCTGCGGCGGACGGCTTGCGGGACGTGCTTCCGCGCGTTGGGGCGCACTCGGTGTCGGATTGGAAGAAAAGCGCTCACGGTATTCCTCTGCGGTCATGCGCATCTGCGGTTGGGGCTGGGTGCGCCCCTCCAGATCGTAAGAGATCTGCCGCGATGCAAGGCTTTCGCCGCGCCCCTCGCGTACGGGAACTGTTTGATCGGACACACGTCCCGCTCCAAATGTTTTTTTGGCACCGCGTGTCGCAAAATTCAACTCCATGGAAGGGCGTGTCGCATTGCTCTCCAATGCCGTTCGAACGGTATAATAGATCGACTCAAACACCGCCTTTTCATTGGAGAACTTGACCTCCAATTTTGCGGGATGGACGTTGACATCCACACGCGCGGGATTGATGGTGATGTAAAGCACACAGCACGGGAATTTTTCGGGAGGCATATAAGAGGTATACGCCTGTTCAAGCGCCGCCATGGCAGTCTTGCTCTTGACATATCTGCCGTTGATAAAAAAGTTTTGATAATTGCGGTTTGCCTTGAAGTTATCGGTTCGCCCGATAAAGCCCTCTACCTCGATGCCGTCGTTGTCACTCTTGACCTCGATCAAACGGGTGGCAAAGTCCTTACCGAACACCGCGTAAATGGTATTTTGGAGCTTTCCGTCGCCCGCCGTTTCCAGCTTGATAGTTCCGTCAATGATCAAGCGAAATGCGATATGCGGATTGGAAAGCGCAACCTTTTCGACGTTCGCGGTCACCGCCATCGACTCGGTCACATCCTTTTTGAGGAACTTACGGCGTGCGGGAACGTTGGCAAACAGATTTTCGACGATGACGGAAGTACCGACGCTTCCCCCTTGCTCGGTGATGCTGACGATGTTTCCGCCATGTGCCTCCAGCGCTGACGCAAACTGCGCATCCGCCGTTTTGGAGATGATGCGGATATCCGACACCGATGCGATGGCGGCAAGCGCCTCACCGCGAAAGCCCAGCGTCAGGATACCGTCCAGATCTGCCGCCTCGCGGATCTTACTGGTGGCGTGACGCCGGATCGCTACGGGAAGATCCTCGGGGGTCATACCGCAACCGTTGTCGGTGACGCGCATAAAGGTGACACCGCCGTTTTGAATCTCCACCGTGATGCGGTCAGCACCCGCGTCGATGGCATTCTCCATCAGCTCCTTGATCACGGACGCAGGGCGGTCTACCACCTCACCCGCCGCAATCAGGTTTGCCACAGCAAACGGCAGGACGTTGATCTTTCCCATGGCTTACACTTCCTTTCGTACAAATTCGTCTTACAGCCGTTTTTTTAAATCGAACAAAAAGGACATACACTCAAACGGCGAGAGCGTATTGAGATCCACTGCCTTAAGCTCGGCGATAACCTGATCGTTGACGCAATCCTCAATGGAGATCATGCCGTCATCGACCTCTGTGGGTTTCTTTTTGGCTTTCGCACCGGTATCGCTCTCGGCGACGGCGCGAGAGGTCGCCTCAACCGATGCCAGCACCTCGCGGGCACGCTTGATGACCTCGTTCGGCAGTCCCGCCAGCTTTGCCACCTCGATACCGTAGCTGTCGTCGGTGGAGCCGCGCACGATCTTGCGCAAAAAGGTGATGCTGTCGCCCCTCTTTTTGGCGGCGATATTATAGTTGACGATACCGTCGAATTCCTCTTCCATCACGGTCAATTCGTGATAGTGTGTCGCAAACAGCGTCTTAGCACCGATCTTGCGGCTGTTGGTATATTCCACGATGGCGCGCGCGATGCTCATACCGTCAAAGGTAGAGGTTCCGCGACCGACCTCGTCGTAAATGATCAAGCTCTTACGCGTTGCGTTTTTGAGAATATAGGAGACCTCGTTCATCTCCAGCATAAAGGTGGACTGTCCCGATGCGAGGTCGTCAGACGCGCCCACACGGGTAAAGACCTTGTCCACAATTCCGATATGCGCTTCACTTGCGGGTACAAACGAGCCGATCTGCGCCATGACAGTAATCAAGGCAACCTGACGCATATAAGTGGACTTACCCGCCATATTCGGACCTGTAATCAGCATCAAGCGATTCTTGGAGGTGTCCAGCGTGACGTCATTGGGAACGAAATAGGTATCCTTGACGAACTGCTCGACCACGGGGTGTCTGCCGTCCTTGATGAGTAACGTATCGTCCTGCGCGATCTCGGGGCGGACGTATTTGTTTCTCGTTGCCACGGTGGCAAGAGAGAGATAAACGTCCAGTTCGGAAAGCAGAGCCGCTGTTTTTTGAATCCTGGAGCTTTCTTGTGCGACAAAGCCGCGCAATTCCTGGAACAGCTCGTATTCCAATGCGCAGATCTTATCTTCCGCGCCCAAAATCGTCGCTTCCATATCCTTGAGCTCCTCTGTAATATAACGCTCACAGTTTGCAAGCGTTTGCTTACGGATATAATGTGCGGGCACCTGTTCCATAAAGGACTTGGTAACCTCGATGTAATAACCGAATACCTTGTTAAAGCTGATGCGGAGCGTGCGGATGCCTGTTTTTTCGCGCTCCTCCTCCGCGATCTTCTCGACCCAGCCCTTTCCGTCACGCATGACCGAACGAAGCTGATCCACGTCCTCGTGATAACCGTCGGCGATGATGCCGCCCTCGCGCAGAGAAAACGGTGGCTCCTCCACGATCGCACGGTCGATTTTTTCGCAAAGATCCTCTAACGTATCAAGCGAATCATGGATACGGCGAAGCTCCTCGCTTTCACGCCCCTCCAGCAGCTTTTTTACAGCAGGAAGCACCGATGCCGTTGCGCAAACTGCACGCAGATCCTTACCGTTGGCACTTCCGTAAACGATACGGGTGATCAAGCGTTCCAGATCCAAAACGCCCGAAAGCTCCTCACCAAGCTCCTCGCGAAGCATAAAGTTTCCGCAAAGCTCCTCGACAGCGCCCTGGCGGCGCACGATCGCGGATGCATTCAAAAGCGGATGCTCGACCCACTTGCGCAACATACGTGCGCCGGGCGCGGTATGCGTCTTGTCCAATACCCACAAAAGAGAGCCTTTTTTCTCTTTGGTACGCATAGATTCGGTCAATTCCAGATTGCGTCGGGTATTGATATCCATCTCCAGATACTGCCCGTCCGAATAGACGTTCAGCTCCTTGATATAGGAAATATCGCTCTTCTCGGCATCTTCAATGTAGGAAAGCAGCGCGCCGATCGCAGAGATCATCGCCGTTCTTTCCAAATGCTCCTCGCGCAGTCCGTCTTCAAATTGCTTTTTGACGCGCGCCAATGCCGTTTCGCGATCAAACCGCGCGTATTGCCGATCGGTGATCATCACGTCTCCGTGAGAAGTAAGAAACTCCCCAATCTCTCCCATATGCACGCGATCAAGATTACAAATCACCTCACGGGGCGCATACGTGCCAAGCTCATTTTTCAAGCGCGCATCCATTGACGCACCGTCAAAGGAGGTGGCATAAACTTGGGCAGTGGAGGCGTCCGCAAAGCAGACACCGTATTCAAATTCCCCCATGCAAACCGCACAGAGATAGTTGTTTTTTTGTTCGGTCAAAAGACTTGACTCGATCAGCGTACCGGGGGTGACCATACGAACGACCTCGCGCTTGACCAACCCCTTTGCCAGCGCCGGATCCTCCACCTGCTCGCAAATGGCAACCTTGTAGCCCTTTTCGATGAGTCTGCCGATGTACCCTTCGCTGGAATGGAACGGGACGCCGCACATCGGCGCTCTTTCCGCTTCTCCGCAGTCTCTGCCCGTCAGGGTCAGCTCCAATTCACGGGATGCCACGACGGCATCGTCAAAAAACATCTCGTAAAAGTCACCGAGACGGTAAAACAGAAGGTAATCCTTGTATTGATTTTTGATCTCAAAATACTGCTCCATCATTGGAGTCATGGCGTGTACGCTCCTTTATTGCAAAATAAGATCAATGGCAGCCGCCGCAGGTGCTGCAATCGTGCGTGCAACCGGAGGGCTCCTCACCCGTGATCTGCGTCATAATGGTCTGGTTGACCGCGTTCATCAGGTTGTTGACCTCCTCCTGCGCGCGGTTAAGCTCTGCAAACACCGGATGATCGATGATCTGCTGATACAGCGTATCGATGCGCTTTTGGATGCTCTCGATCATCTGCATGTCTCTCTCGGGCTGTGCAACGGCTCTTTGCATTGCCTTTTGTTGCACGTCGTATTCCACCATATACTTTTTCAGGTCTGCGTCCTGCTCGTATGCGTTCTTTGCGTTCTCCAGTGCGACCAGACGCTCGTCCTCCTTCAGCTTGTCGCCCAGTGCCTTTGCCAGTTCAAAAATTTCCATTGTAATATCCTCGCTTTATATAAGATTTTCATTATGCTTTTTTACCGTACAAAGCGTACGGATCGGCACGCTCGATCAACACCTTGACAAAGCATCCCGTGTCGTTGGGGTCGCCCTCAAAAAAGGCGATCTTGTTTCCTTCAGTGCGCCCCGAATAGAGCGCCTCGTTGTTTTTGCTGACACCGTCACAAAGAACGGTGAGCGTTTTTCCTACCATAGCTTGGTTTTTCTCCAAGCCGATTGCGTTTTGCGTTTCGAGGAGTCGGTCAAACCGCGCGCCCTTGACGCTTTGCGGCAATTGCTCCATCTCGGCAGCGGGGGTTCCCTTTCGCGGCGAGTAGATGAAGGAATAGAGCATATCAAAGCGCACAGTGTTCAAGAGATCAAGTGTCCCCTCAAAATCCTCCTCAGTCTCCCCGGGGAAGCCGACGATGATATCCGAGGTAAGGGTAACGTCGGGCATTTTTTCACGCATATAGCGCACAGTGTCCAGATATTTTTCGCGCGTGTAACGGCGATTCATCGCGGAAAGGATGCGATCACTCCCCGATTGCAGGGGTAGGTGGAACTGGTGCGCTACGTGGCGCGACGCCGCCATGACGTCGATCAATTCCCGACTTGCGTCCTTTGGATGGCTGGTCATAAAGCGGAGGACGTACTCACCCTCGATCCGATCTAGCTCTGAAAGGAGCTTCGCAAAAGTGACGGGCGTTTCCAAGTCCTTTCCGTAGGAATTAACATTTTGTCCAAGCAGAGTAATATCGCGGTATCCCTCTCTTACCAGCGCGCGCACCTCGTCGATGATCTTTTCGGGAGAGCGGCTACGCTCCCGTCCGCGCACGTACGGCACGATGCAGTAGGAGCAGAAGTTGTTGCACCCGTACATGATCGAAACCCACGCGCGATAATTGCTCTCGCGGCGGATGGGAAGCCCCTCGGCAACCTCAAACACGCTCTCCTCCGGGCAATAAAGGCGTTTTCCCTTTTCCAGCTTTTCAAGCAGCAGGGATGGGAAACGGTGCAACGAGGAAGGACCGAACACAAAGTCAACATAAGGATAGCGGAATTTGATATCGTTCTTGCGATGCTCCTGCGCCATCATGCAGCCGCCAACCGCGATGACGAGAGACGGATTTTTTGCCTTGAGATGCTTATACTGCCCCACAATGGAAAGTGCCTTTTGCTCGGCATGCTCACGGATCGCGCAGGTGTTGACCACGATCAGATCCGCCTCCTCGGGCGCACTTACAACGGTGTACCCCATCGCCTCGCACAGTCCCGCCAGCTTTTCGCTGTCCGCCTCATTCTGTTGGCATCCAAAGGTCAGAACGAACGCGCCGCGCTTTTTTCCCGTCTCCAAAAAATAACGGTCGTTTTCCGCGCGCATCCGCTCGATATTTTGTTTTTGCTCTTCCGCCCCACATGGCGGCAGGATGCTTGGTTTGTTCATCATATCCATCCTTTAACCAAAAATATCTCATCATATTATTATACAAGAAAAATCGAAAAAAGTCAAGACTTCTGCCGTAAGAAACTAAAAATTGGTGTGTGAAGAAAACTTTTGAAAGAGTTTTTTCGCGGGGAAACTTTTGAAAGGTTTTTTCCGCGGGGAAACTTTTGAAAAAGTTTCCCCACACCTCTTCAAAACTTTCACCACCTCTTTATTTGCGCCCTCTGACGCAGGCAGATCAATCCCGTTCCCCCATTCGTGCTCTGCGTTTTGGTGAAAGCCGCAATGCAGTACAAACTCCCGCACGCTTTCACTTCAGAGCGAAGCCAAAACAATAGCTCTCGCAAGCATTTAGGGACCCACGACCCTAAATGCTCCAAAATATTGTAAAGCGCCCTTCCCTACTACGAAAATTTGACGGCGAAAAAAGATCACTTTAACCGATTAAGGTCAAGTGATCTTTTTCTATTTGCTCATTTCGTTCGCAAAACCGTTTTAGTTGTTTTAATGACTTCGCCAATCGCTTTCAGCTCTGTCGGTGTACAATCCGAAAGCAAATCATTGATCCGCGAAGCAGAAATATGTGTACTCTTCTTCAGGCTGTCGTAAACCAATTCATCCAAAGAGACCTCCAACGCATTTGCAATGCTCACCAGTGTGGGAAGGCTCAATTTGGTTGCCGCACGCTCAATATGCGAAATATTGGAAGGCTCAATGCCCGACATTTCTGCCAAAACAGCTTGCGTCAAGTGCTTTTGCGTGCGTATTTCCCGAATTCGCTTACCAATTGCTACATAATCGATCAAAATATTCACCCCGTCCACAAAAAATATTTTACAATGTTATTGTATATCCGATTCGGATATGTTAAAATAACATAGATATCCCATTAGGATATATAATAATATTTTGATTAAAAAAGAGGAGAATATTTTGACTGTAACATTTTTTGGACACAAGGATGCACCAATCAGCATCCAAAATCATCTGATCAGCATCCTCATCGACTTGATCGAACACAAGGGAGCGAATATGTTTTATGTGGGGAATCACGGAAACTTCGACCGTCTTGTCCAAGCGGTATTATCACAGTTAGAATCCAAATATCCGCATATCCGCTACTTTATTGTTTTGGCATATATGCCACGACAGACGGACAGCACTCGGCAAGCTGATCAATCTCACACGATCTTCCCATATGAAATGGCAACGGCAATGCCGAAATTTGCGATTTCCAAACGAAACCAATGGATGCTTCAAAAGAGCGACGTCGTTGTCACCTATGTAACCCACTCGTACGGGGGTGCTGCAACCTTCAAGCAACTTGCCATCTCACGCAAAAAACAGATTATAGAGCTTTCGGAATGATAGACATGATTAAAAAGCATTATTTTTGTTCGCCATTGTTCCCGAATCCTATATCTTGCTATTCCAAAAAGCAAGCACCTCCCACATTGAGAGGTGCTTGTTTGATATTTCATATTCCAAAAATCGCTGTTTACTTCTTCGCCGCCGTTTCGCAATACAGGCAACGGTAAACGCGCTTATCGGGATCGGTCAGACGGAAAATATGGGGCAGCTCCTGCTCGCAGGACGTGATGCATCTGGGATTTTTACAGTAGATCACGTTGGTCAATTTTTCGGGCAGTGCAATCTGCTTCTTTTCCACGATCTCGCCGCCGCGGATGATATTGACCGTAACGTTTTCGTCCACGTATCCCAAAATTTCCATATTGAGGTCGAGAGCAGCATCGATCTTGATAATGTCCTTCTTCCCCATCTTACGGCTACCGACGTTTTTGATCAAGGCGACCGTGCAATCCAATTCGTCAAGAGACAGGAGACGGTAAAGCTCCATTCCAAGACCCGCCGTGATGTGGTCGATGACGATACCGTTTTTAATGGAATCAATATTCATGCCGTCACCTCCAAAAGCTTCATGATCAGTGCCATGCGAATGATCTTTCCGTTGAACACCTGCTTAAAATAGCACGCGCGCGGGTCATCGTCAATGGCAACCGCAATCTCGTTGACACGCGGAAGGGGATGCATGATGGAAAGATCGTTTTTTGCTCCCTTGAGCTTATCGGGAGTCAGGATATAGCTATCCTTGAGGCGCAGATAGTCTTCCTCGTTAAAGAAGCGCTCTCTTTGCACACGCGTCATGTAAAGGATATCCAACTCGGGAAGCGCACCAACAAGATCGGTGGTCTCCTCGTATTCGATTCCCTTCTTTTCCAGCACGTCGGTTTTGATATAGCTCGGAACCTTTAATTCATTAGGCGAGATCAGCACGATTTTGATCCCCGTATAGCGGGAAAGTGCCGAAATGAGCGAGTGAACCGTACGTCCAAACTTGAGATCTCCGCAAAAGCCGACGGTGAGATCCTTCAGCCTTCCCTTCTCGCGCGAGATGGTGAGAAGGTCGGTCAATGTTTGAGTAGGGTGGTTATGTCCGCCGTCTCCCGCGTTGATCACGGGGATGGACGCGTTCAAGGAAGCCACCAAAGGCGCGCCCTCCTTGGGGTGGCGCATCGCAATGATGTCGGCATAGCAGGAAACGGTTTTTGCCGTATCCGCGATGCTCTCCCCCTTTGCGGCAGACGAGGACGAGCCGCTGGAAACCGACATGACGTTTCCGCCCAGCTCATACATTGCCGCCTCAAAGCTCAAGCGCGTGCGCGTCGATGGCTCGAAGAAGAGCGTTGCCAGCTTCTTTCCGCGGCAGACCTCGCTGTATTTTTTTGGATTCTCAATGATATCGTTCGCCGTGGCGATCAGCTCGTCGATCTCCGCAGGCGTCAGATCTTGAATATCAATCAGATGTCGCATAGATACCTCCGCTTGGCGATTTATGCCTTTGCGCCGTTGATTGCCAGATAATTCTTAATACGTGTGACGTTTTCGGCGTTCTTTTCATCCTCCTCGAGGTACTCGATGATGTCGTAAACGTCAACGATGGAGTACACGGGGAAGCCGAACTGCTCCTCGATCTCCTGCATAGCGCCCTTTTCGGTCTGTCCCTTTTCCTTGCGGTCTACCATGATAAAGGTTGCCGCGACCTTGACGTTTTCAAGGTGGGAAAGGATCTCCATGCTCTCGCGAATCGCAGTACCCGCGGTGATGACGTCCTCGATGATGACAACCTCCTCACCCGCCGTGGGAACGTAGCCGATGAATACGCCGCCCTCTCCGTGGTCCTTGACCTCCTTACGGTTGAAGAAGAAGGGGACGTTAAGTCCGTTCTTGGAAAGCGCAACTGCCGCAGAAACCGACAGAGAAATGCCTTTGTAAGCAGGTCCGTAGAGGACTGCGGGTTTCTTGCCCAGCTTTTCGAAATATGCCTTTGCGTAGAATTCACCGAGCGTTGCGATGTCCTCGCCCGTCTTGATCATACCTGCGTTGATGAAATACGGGATCTTTCTGCCGCTCTTTGCGGTAAAATCACCGAATTTCAGCACGCCTGCTCTCTCCAAAAACGCGATAAACTCTCTCTTATATCCTTCCATGTCAGTTCTCCTTTTCTCAAAATCAGTCAACGAATTCGGCAACGCATCTCTCGTATGCCGCAACAGGATCCTCAGCCGCCGTGATGGGTCTGCCTACAACAATGTAGTCGGAGCCGATCTTCTTCGCTTCAGCAGGGGTCATCACTCTCTTCTGGTCTCCGATATCTCCGTCTGCAATGCGAACACCGGGGGTTACGGTCACAAACTCCTTGCCGCACGCCTCATGCACCTTTCCTGCCTCCAAAGGCGAGCAAACGACACCGTCAAGACCTGCCTGCTTTGCGTTGGATGCGTAATGCATCACGACCTCGGCAATGGGCGCCTTGATCCAGAGATCGTTTTCCATGCTCTCCTGATCGGTAGAGGTCAACTGCGTGACCGCGATGAGCAAGGGGCGCGTGCCGTCGGGACGGGTCAAGCCTTCGATTGCCGCCTCCATCATGCGCCCGGTGCCTGCCGCGTGCAGGTTGGTCATATCCACGTCAAGGCGAGACAGGACTGCCATTGCCTTTTTGACCGTGTTGGGAATATCGTGAAGCTTGAGATCAAGGAAGATCTTGTGTCCTCTCTTTTTGATCTCGCGAACGATCGAGGGTCCCTCTGCGTAATAGAGCTCCATGCCGATCTTTACAAAGGGCTTTTTGCCCGTGAACTTGTCCAAAAATGCAAATGTTTTTTCCGCGCTGTCAAAGTCACACGCGATGATAACGTCTTTTCCCATGATATATCTCCTGTCTATAATGTTTTGATCGTTACGCGATTCCGATCATATCGGAAAGCGACTTGATACCGTACTTCTCCATCACACGGGGAAGATCATTGACGATGTCACGGGACGCGTAAGGATTGACAAGGTTGGCAGCTCCCACCTCAACGGCGGTAGCACCTGCCATCATCAATTCCAGCACGTCCTCGGCGGTCGTAACACCGCCCATACCCACCACGGGGATCTTGACGGCATGAGCGACTTGATAGACCATTCTCACCGCCACGGGAAAAATGGCACTTCCCGAAAATCCGCCCATCTTGTTGGCAATCACGGGTGCCTTTTTCTTCAGATCGATCCGCATGCCAAGCAATGTGTTGATCAAACTGATACCGTCCGCTCCCGCCTCCTCGCAAGCCTTTGCGATGGAAACGATGTCGGTGACGTTTGGGGAAAGCTTAATGATCACAGGCTTATGCGTCACCGCCTTCACGGCACGCGTGACCTCTGCCGCCGCCTCGGGCGCGGTTCCAAAGCTCATGCCGCCCCCGTGAACATTGGGACAACTGATGTTGACCTCAAGCCAACCGACCTGCTCTTCCCTGTCCAGTTTTTCGCACGTGTATGCATAATCCTCCACCGAAAAGCCGCTGACGTTTGCCATAACGGGCTTGTGGAAGCACTTTTTCAGTTTGGGAAGCTCCTCGGAGATCACCTTCTCCACGCCGGGATTCTGGAGTCCCACTGCATTGATCATACCCGCGGTGCATTCCGCGATACGGGGCGTGGGGTTGCCGAATCGGGGATCCTTGGTCGTACCCTTGAAGGAGAACGAGCCAAGGCAGTTGATGTCGTAAAGCCCCGCGAACTCATAGCCATAGCCAAAGCATCCGCTGGCGGGAATAATGGGGTTATCCATCTCAATCCCACAGAGATTGACCTTCATTTCTGCCATAAGATCTCCTCCTTTTTCACTCCCGGTCCTTCCTTACAGATGCGCTTGTATCCCGTAACGGTCTTGCAGGAGCATCCCATGCAAGCGCCGAAGCCGCATCCCATTCTCTCCTCAAAGCTGAACTGCCCCGAGGTAGCCGATGCCGCGAACACCGCCTTGAACATCGGCTCCGGTCCGCAGGTGTAAAAATAGGTGTAATCCAAATCCTTCATCACGTCGGTAACAAAGCCGCGCGTTCCCATCGTACCGTCGGCAGTGGCAACGTAGACCTCGCAACCGAGCGCCTTGGATTCTTCAAAATAAAAGACTTCGCTCGCCGTATTGAAGCCGAGAATGACCTGCACATGCTTGCCCTTCTCCAAAAGCTGTTTTGCAAGCATATACATGGGGGGAACGCCGACACCGCCGCCAATGAGGAGCGGACGCTCCCCTGCGGGCTCGAGATCGTAGCCGTTTCCAAGACCCGAGAGGACGTCAAGTGTCTCTCCCACGGTCATACGGCTCATCTGCTCGGTGCCGCCTCCCACGATCTTATAAAGCAGCGTCAATTCCCCTTCGACAGAGTCGCATACCGAAATAGGACGGCGCAAAAATTTTCCTTCCAAAAGGATATTGACAAACTGACCCGACGCTGTGATCGCAGAGGTATCACCCGAGAGCCGCATTTTCATCACCGCCTCGGTCAAGTGGGTGTTTTCAATGATCCTGAACAAGCCTTGCTTCATGCCTCTGTTCCTTTCTCGCCTCAAGCGTCAATCGTAGAAATGGTCTGTGTGGTCTCTTCCAAAACGTCCAGAAGCACGCGAATGGTGTCAAGTGCCGTGAAGAGGTTGACGTTGTTTTCGGTTGCGCAAAGACGGATCTCCTGCCCGTCGTGCATCTGCTCCACGCTACTGATGTCGCGGGTATTGATGACGTATTCGATATACCCCTGACGCAATGCCTCGGGGATCTCGTCGCTTCCCTCGCTGATCTTTTTGAGCACGTGCGTACGGATGCCGTTTGCCTTGAGGAACTCTGCCGTTCCCGCGGTTGCCTGAATATTAAATCCAAGATTGTAGAAGCGGCGGATGAGAGGCAGTGCCTCCTCCTTGTCCTTGTCCGCGATGGTGGCAAGAACCGTTCCGTAGTTTTGCAGCTTCATACCGGACGCCTGCAATGCCTTGTAGAATGCGCGGTTGAGCTTATCGTCGTATCCGATCGCTTCCCCCGTAGACTTCATCTCGGGCGAGAGGTACGCGTCAAGTCCTCTGATCTTGTTGAAGGAGAACACGGGAACCTTAACGTACCAACGCTTCTTTTCGGGAGGATAGATATCAAAAATGCCAAGCTCCTTCAGACTCTTTCCGAGAATGACCTCGGTTGCGATGTCCGCGAGGCTATATCCCGTGGATTTCGACAGGAACGGTACGGTACGGGAAGAACGGGGGTTGACCTCGATGATAAAGACGTTGTCGTTCTTGTCAACGATGAACTGAATGTTGTAAAGACCGATGATGCCAATGCCAAGTCCCAGCTTCTTTGCATACTGGAGAATGGTTCCCTTGACCTTATCGGAAATACTGAATGTGGGATATACGCTGATCGAGTCGCCCGAGTGGATACCCGTACGCTCAACCAGCTCCATGATGCCGGGGACGAAAACGTCTCTGCCATCGCAGATCGCATCGACCTCGACCTCTTTACCCTGAATATAGTGGTCGACCAGAACGGGCTTGTCCGCATCGATCTCAAACGCAGTCTTGAGATACTTACGCAGCTGTTCCTCGGTGGCAACGATCTGCATCGCTCTGCCACCCAGCACAAAACTGGGACGAACCAATACGGGATAACCAATGCGCGCAGCGGTTGCAACGCCATCCTCAATAGTGGAAACGCCCTTACCCTGCGGCTGAGGAATGTTCAACTCCTCCAGTATCCGCTCAAAGCTGTCGCGGTTCTCGGCACGGTCGATCGCTTCGCAATCGGTACCGATGATCTTGACGCCGCGATCCATCAGAGGCTGTGCCAGATTGATCGCCGTCTGTCCTCCAAGAGACGCGATGACGCCCTCGGGCTTTTCGAAATCGATGATCGCCATGACGTCCTCGGGAGTCAGAGGCTCAAAGTAGAGCTTGTCCGCCGTGGTATAGTCGGTAGAGACCGTTTCGGGGTTGTTGTTAATGATGATCGCCTCATATCCCGCGCGCTTGATGGTCTGCACGGCATGCACGGTGGAATAGTCGAATTCCACGCCCTGTCCAATACGGATAGGACCTGCTCCCAGCACGACGATCTTCTTTTTGTCGGTCAGGCGGGATGCATTCTCACCTTGATACGAGGAATAGAGGTATGCGATATATTTGCCCGTGTGGAGGGTATCGACCATCTTGAACACGGGAATGATGCCGTTTTGCTTGCGCAGGTTGTAGATCGAAAGCTCATCCGTATTCCAAAGCTTCGCGATAAACTGATCCGAGAATCCCATGGTCTTGGCAGCCTTAAGCGCTGTAAGGTCTCCCGTCTTTTGTGCAAGGATCT
The DNA here is from genome assembly GCA_045632805.1 of Eubacteriales bacterium. Taxonomy (GTDB): domain Bacteria; phylum Bacillota; class Clostridia; order Oscillospirales; family CAG-272; genus UMGS1865. The sequence goes on from JAZQXI010000137.1 coordinate 31,017, forward strand.
GCTCCATCTCCACAATGCGGCGGAAGCTATCCAAAAACAGCTCGGTGATCTTAGTGACCTCATGAATCTTCTCGTTGGAAACACCCATGCGCATCAGCTGTGCGATGGCATAGATGTTGTCATCGCGGAATTCTGCGATATAAGCCAGCAGCTCTTTTTCACTCATCGCGTCAAACTTCGCCAGATGGAAGTGGCAGACACCGATCTCAAGAGAGCGCACCGATTTGAGGAAGCACTCCTCCAAGGTAGAACCAATGCCCATGACCTCACCCGTTGCCTTCATCTGCGTACCGAGGAGGTTCGAAGCGGTGGTAAATTTATCAAACGGGAAACGCGGGAACTTGGCAACGATATAATCGAGTCGAGGCTCAATTGCCGCCGTGCCGCCCGCTACGGGAATCTCCTCCAACGCCATACCAACGGCGATCTTTGCCGTGACACGCGCGATCGGATATCCACTCGCCTTGGAAGCCAAGGCAGAGGAACGAGAAACGCGGGGGTTGACCTCGATCAGATAATACTGACTGGAATCGGGATCCAGCGCGAACTGCACGTTGCAGCCACCCGCGATCTTCAACTCACGAATGATCTTAATGGCGCTGTCATTGAGCATCTTGAGATCATGATCGTTGAGAGACAGAATGGGGGCAACGACCACGGAGTCACCCGTATGAACGCCTACAGGATCTACGTTCTCCATGCCGCAAATGGTGATGGCATGATCGTTTGAGTCGCGCATAACCTCAAACTCGATCTCCTTATAGCCCTTGACGCTCTTTTCGATCAGCACCTGATGCACGGGAGAGAGACGGAAGGCGTTGGTGCCGACCTCGATCAATTCCTCCTCGTTGTTAGCAAAGCCGCCACCGGTTCCCCCCAAAGTGAACGCGGGACGCAACACCACGGGGTATCCGATGCGCTTTGCGGCTTCCTTCGCTTCCTCCAAAGAATAGGTGATTTCAGAGGGAATGGTAGGCTCACCAATGGACTGGCAAAGCTCCTTGAAAAGCTCACGGTCCTCGGCACGCGCGATACTCTCACTGCTCGTTCCGAGAAGCTCGACGTTGCACTCGCGCAAAATGCCCTTCTTTTCCAGTTGCATTGCAAGATTCAAGCCCGTCTGTCCGCCGATACCGGGAACAATCGCGTCGGGGCGCTCATAGCGCAAAATCTTTGCAACGTATTCCAAAGTCAGAGGCTCCATATAGAGCTTGTCGGCAATGGTAGTATCGGTCATAATGGTCGCGGGGTTAGAGTTGACGAGAATGACCTCGTAGCCCTCCTCCTTGAGCGCAAGACATGCCTGCGTGCCCGCATAGTCAAACTCAGCCGCTTGACCGATGACGATAGGGCCCGATCCGATAATCAGAATTTTTTTGATGTCTGTTCTTTTAGCCATGATCTGTTTCTCCTCATTCCTCTGTAGTGTTTTGATATACGATTTGATTGTTATATACGGTTAAAACGCACTCGCCAAAGACCTCGCGCCCCTCAAACGGCGTCGCTCGTCCCATGCTTGCAAACTGCTCGGGATCGACCTTGTAGGATTTTGAAAGATCCCAGACGCAAAATCCTTCATCCGAAGCAATTCCAAAGCGGCGGCGCGGATTGGTGCAAAGCAGCTCGATCAGACGTTCCATACTCAAAATACCCGTTTTAACAAGGTCGGTATAAAGCACCGGGAACGCTGTTTCCAATCCCACCACGCCAAACGCGCTCTTTTCCAAGCCCTTCGACTTTTCCTCGGCGGAATGCGGCGCGTGGTCGGTTGCGATCATATCGATCGTTCCGTCCAGAATTCCTTCCAAAAGTGCCGAGCGGTCGCTCTCATCCCGTAAGGGGGGGTTCATTTTGAAGCGTCCATGCTCCAGAAGATCCGCGTCACTCATCACAAGATAATGCGGTGCGGTCTCGCAGGTCACATCCACGCCTCTTGCCTTTGCCTCGCGGATGAGCTGTACGCTCTCCTTTGCGGACACGTGGCAGACGTGATAGGAGCATCCGATCTCCTCCGCCAACTTGAGATCTCTTTTGATCGGTCCCCACTCGCTCTCGGAACAGATCCCACGGTGTCCGTGCGCACGCGCATAATCACCGTCATGGATATATCCACCGCGCAAAAGGCTATTATCCTCGCAATGCGCCACAACAAGCTTGCCAAGTGCCTTGGCACGCATCATCAGCGCACGCATCATTTCCTCGCTCTGTACGCCCTTGCCGTCATCCGAAAAACCGACGACGTCGGGTGCCATCCCCTCAAGATCGGAAGGGGTCTCCCCCGCCTCTCCCACGGTCAAAGCGCCATAGGGGTAAACCGCAATCTTGGCATCCTTTTGGATCGCATCGAGCTGTACCTTTAAATGTTCCTTTGAATCCGGTACGGGATTCAGATTTGGCATGGGGCAAACCGCCGTATATCCGCCTCTCGCCGCCGAAGCTGTACCGCTTGCCACCGTCTCTTTATAACAAAAACCGGGCTCACGCAAGTGCACATGCACATCGCAAAAACCCGGCAATATGAGACAGTTGGAAATAGCGGTGGTATCGGCAGAAACAGGGGCGGTATCAGAATCCAAAAAATGAAGCATTCCGTCCATAAGGACAGCATCCTTCTGCATCATCTGATTCTGTTTCCATACCGTTGCGTTCCGAAAGATCATCTGCATCTCCTTCACCTAACCTTATGAAAATTGGTAAATCCACAGCCGCACAGTGTTGATCCGTTCGCCATCCTGCCCGAACGGCGCCGCACAGCTCCGTTTTTATCCTTTTTATTATACCACACTTCCCCCCTTGTGTCAATAGGTATTTTCTAACAAAAAAAGAGGGGCGGCGGTACATATTTTTTCTCGGGAAACCTTTCGAGAAAGCTTTTATATCAAAATACTTGTTTCACTCAACGCTTCCACTGTAAAAAACGCCCGCCGACGCATTTGCCGGCGAGCGTATGATTTTCGTTAAAGCAATCCGCTCAAAAGCTCCTCGCTCGTGCGGGTGGAAAGGTATGCCGGGGGAACGTCAAAAACGGTCTTGCAGCCAATTTGTCCCGCTTTCTTCATGCGCACTGCCGCGCGCGCATACGCGACGATCACAGACGCTGTAAATTCGGGGTTAGAGTCAAGCGAGAGACGGTATTCGATGACGTGATTGTTCTCATTATCAGCCCCCGTCCGTCCGCTGCGGATCACGCATCCGCCGTGCGGCAGAGCGCTGTGATTCTTTTGCATCTCCTCAAGCGTGATAAAATGCACCGTGGTATCGTAATCGGCAAAATAGTTGGGCATCTCCTTGATCTCACGCTCGATCCGCGCAAGATCCGCGCCGTCACGGGGAACGACGTAGCACTCACGAATGTGCTTGTCTCTCGTGGAAAGGTCGGGTGTCTCTCCCCGTCTCACGGTTTCCACGGCGCTTTGCACGGGAATGGTATACTGTCTTGCGTCACGCACGCCCTCGATGCGACGGATCGCGTCGGAGTGACCTTGGCTCACGCCCTTGCCCCAGAAGGTATATTCCTTTCCGTTTGGCAGGATCGCTTCCGCAAGCATACGGTTGAGCGAGAACATACCGGGATCCCAGCCTGCCGAGATCAGGGCGACATTGCCCCCCTCACGCGCGGCGGCGTCCACGTTGGCAAAGTGTGCGGGGATCTTTGCGTGGGTGTCAAAGCTGTCAATTACCGTAAACAGACGAGCCAGCATCGGCGTCTGCTCGGGAAGATCCTTGGCACTTCCGCCGCAATTGATGATCACGTCAAGCCGTCCGACGTAGTTCCCCACCTCTGCCGCACTGATGACGGGAACACCGGGAATCAGCGTTTGCAACTTTGCGGGATCGCGGCGCGTAAAGATCGCCGCAAGCTCCATATCGGGATTCTGACGGACCGCGCACTCCACGCCGTGCCCTAAATTCCCGTATCCGAAAATACCAACCTTGATGGACATTTGTTTACCCTCGCTTTCTTTGGCGGTACCGAAAGAACGATATTCCGCCAAAACTACGGTATTATTATAGCACAGATGCTTTTTTCATTGCAATAGGAGAAATCAATTTTTTTTGATTTTTTTCGTTCTTACAACAAAAAGAAAAAATATTTTTACTTTTTTCAAAAAAGCTCTTGACAAAAGGAGAGGAACGTGGTATAATACCGCTGTTATCCGAAGACAGCAGGTTCCGGTAAAAGCATGCAGCTTTCCTGCCGAGGAGAAAATTGAATCTCTTTTTTTGTGTGTTCAATCTTTCTTCAAGGCGTCCTGTGTGTGCCGGAAGGAAGATTTTTTTATTCGCCAATTTCAAATTCGGGAGGTGAAACAGAAATGCCCAGCAATTCCATTCTCGTTCAGAAGCAGCAGCTCGTAGCAGAGCTTGCAGAACAGATCAAAAATTCCGCAGCAGGCGTTGTCGTTAACTACCAAGGTATCACGGTAGACAAGGACACCGCAATGCGTAAGGCTTTGCGTGAAGCAGGTGTCAAGTACGTTGTTATGAAGAACACCATGACAGGCAGAGCTTGCGATATGGTCGGCTATGGCGATATGAAGCAGTACCTCAACGGTATGACCGCTATCGCGATCAGCGAAAACGACCCTGTCATCGCTGCAAAGATCCTCAAGGAGTATGCAGAGAAGGTTGAGTCCTTCAACATCCTCGCAGGATACGTAGACGGCGCAGTGATCGACGCCAACACCGTGAATGCACTTGCAGAGATCCCCAACAAGGAGACCCTCATTGCAAAGCTTCTCGGCTCCATCCAGTCTCCTCTGTACAAGTTCGCATATGCGATCAAGGCAATTTGCGACAAGGACGGCGAGACCGCAGAAGAGGCTCCCGCAGAGGCTTAATTCCTTTGGCGGCGTAAGCTTTTTCAAACTTGGGTATCCGATCCCCTACCCTTGCATCGGAACATATTAAATTTTAAAAAAACTCACATTTTGGAGGTAAATGAAAATGGCATACGAAAAGATTACTAACATTCTTGAAGAGATCAAGTCTCTTACCATTCTTGTGCTCAACGACTTGGTAAAGGCAGTTGAGGAAGAGTTCGGCGTATCCGCAGCAGCTCCCGTAGGCGCAGTTGCAGTTGCAGGCGCAGCAGCTCCCGCAGCAGAAGAGAAGACCGAGTTCGACGTAGTTCTTGCAAGCTTCGGCGCTAAGAAGCTCGACGTTATCAAGGTTGTCCGTGAGCTGACCGGTCTGGGTCTGAAGGACGCTAAGGATCTCGTTGAGGGCGCTCCTAAGACCGTTAAGGAAGGCGTTTCCAAGGACGAGGCTGAGAAGATCAAGGCTGCTCTCACCGAAGCAGGCGCAACTGTTGAAGTTAAGTAATTTAATTTCAGCATAAACTTGTCAGAGATAACCGAAAAAGCTCACTGCGCGTGCGCAGTGAGCTTTTTTCGTTCAGAAACTTCCCCACTCTGAAATGATTCCCCAAAAACGAAAAAACTTTGACTTTTTTTACAAAAGGGGTTGCAATCGGGAAGAAAATGTGATATAATAATGGACGTTGTAGGAAAACTGCACACAGGGGTATAGCTCAGCTGGTAGAGTACCGGTCTCCAAAACCGTGGGTCGCGGGTTCGAATCCTCCTGCCCCCGCCAAAAAAGAACAACAAGCCAAACCGGTTGGTGGTCTTTTTTGGGAGGGGCAGGAGGGCCGGGGGAAACGCGGGGG
>JAZQXI010000138.1:0-3699 GCA_045632805.1 Eubacteriales bacterium
GCTCGCGGCTATCCTTGTACTTGTGGACTGCGCGGAGGATCGTGATGATCTCCTTCTCAGTCGGAAGCGGGATAGGACCGGAAACCTCGGCACCGTTTCTGGTTGCAACCTCAACAATCTTCTTTGCTGCGGTATCAATCAGAACGTGGTCGTAGCTCTTCAGTCTTACTCTGATCTTCTCTTTTACTGCCATTGTTTTTGCCTCCTTATCAAGATTTCGCTCGTCTGCGGCGCCCTTATATATAAAGGTAGGTTTTCGTCCGCAGGCCGCGTTTTTGCAAGGCAGGCACCACCACAACACCGTTCCGTGTGTTTCTTGACCTCTCTGAAAAATGCGGAGTTTATCCGTTCCATCAGCATCTGGACGGACAAATTCCGGAAAAATCAAGTCACACCGAAACTGCTGCGCGTTCGCAGCTCATGCGCGGTGATCACCTTTCGCCCGGTTCAACGGACATACTCCACGAAAATTCCCTGCCTACGGCGTCCCGCGGCAGCAACCTTTCGCTTCATCGCATATCAAGCCTATGTATTATACCATAAAATCACCGAAATTGCAATATTTTTTTATCGTTCCAAACATAGAATTTTAATATTTTTCAAACCGCCATTTTATGCACATCATACAAAAATAAGCATTTTTTGATGTTTTTTCAGCAGAACTCCGCAGCTTTTTTGAATCTTCCGAGACGATTTTTTGTTTTTTTAGACTCCACCTTTGTCGCAATTGACGAATCCCCTTCCTTGCCTCTCTTTTTTCTCAAAATCTTTTTTTGCAAATCTTACAAATCGTCATATTTTATTCAAAATTATGTTATATAATAAAATGGAATATTGTTCGAACAAAAAGGACGGAACTATGAAACAAAAATTCTCGTCGGCGGTGCTTTCCGCCGTCTCGATTGGGTTGATGGCTGTTGCTGCCGTGTTGCAGGCAATCGCCGTTGCCACCGTGTATGATCCCGATGCCAATTATTTCCTGGCGGAAGCGGTACTCCCCACCGTGTCTGCAATCCTCGCAATCGCGGGGGCGCTTTTCGGCATTGTTGCCGCGTGCCTGTTTGGAAAAGGTGAAGAGGACGCGACACCATTCTCTGACAAGCTCTATCCCGCGTTGGCACAAGCCCTTGGAGCAATTGCTTGCGCGATCCTGCTTCTGCTGTTCGGAAACGGAACGCTCGGTACACTCGCAGCCATTCTCTGGATCGGTTCGGCGCTCTATACACTTCTTTCCGAAACCGCATTCCGCAAGACTGCCCCTGCCACCGTCGCGCTTCTCGGATTTCTCCCTGTGATCGCTTGCGCACTCCTGACCGCCTACTATTACTTTGACACCTCAATTGAGATGAACGCGCCCTTCAAGGTGCTTCTGCAAACCGCTCTGCTTTTTGCGATGCTCTACTTCACAGGCGAGCTTCGTTTCCTCTTGGATCGCAAGCATCCGCGCCTTTATCTGTCTCTCGGCGCTTGCACGCTTGCCGCATCTCTCCTTTGCGCCTCCGCCATCTTCCCCGCGTTCCTGCTTGGTATCACAAACCGCATGGACTATCTCGCGGGTGCTGTGGCGGCGCTCGGAATTGCGATCACCATCATCTTCCGCATGCTCCATCTCATCATCCCCGCAAAAACCGACAGCGTCGATCTTCCCGTTGAACCTACGGAAGCGCTCGCCGACGAACAGGAGGAACATCCCGAATGAACGCCAACATTCGCATCCAATGGCTGCACAAAAAGCTCTCGATGAAGAGTTACCCCAACGCGCAACGCCTCGCGGAGCGTTTCGGGATCTCACACCGACAGGCACAGCGTGATTTTGACTATCTGCGTCGCGAGCTTGGCGCGCCCGTCGCCTACGACAACAGCCGCAAGGGCTTCTACTACGAAAATCCGTTTGTCCTTCCCGTTCTTCTGACCTCCGACAACGATGAGCTTTACATCCCGGAGGTTTTCAATGTCAAAACACGGCAAGAGCTGGGCGCTGACGAGTCAATTATTCAGATGCAGATCCCTTACTCCGCGACCGTGGAAATCAAAAACAAATTGACCGCTTTGGAGCTTAGCAGCTATATCGTCGCCAAGCAACCGCGCGATCGCTACGTGTGCGAATTTCACAGCATTGAGCGTTTTTTGGGGCTTTTGCTCTCTCTTGACGCTGATTTTCGCTTGATCGAACCCTACTGGCTCCGCGAGCGTATTCTCCGCTCTGCCCGCCGCGTCGTGGCAAACAATGATGATGTGGAAGAAGAATAATTGAATAGCATTTTTTGTGGGGAAAACTTTCGAGAAAGTTTTCCCCACACCCCTTTCAAAGCTTTCACCGCTTTTTTCGATAACCCTCATTTGAAACTGCTTACATAGCAATTCCTTTTTCATACTCTGCGTTTTGGTGAAAGCGTTCATGCAGTACAGCATCTACTTGATTTCAAGCTTTAGAGCACAGACGAAGCAATAGCTCCCGCAAGCATTTAGGGACCACGACCCTAAATGCTCACGAAGGTTAGTTTTGAAAAACAAAAAATCGACGGTCGCACGCTCAAATGAACGCTCATCCGCAGGAAACGGCATGTCACTTAAAAAAGCGGGCAACAAAGTGTTACCTCTGCTTTATCCTGTAAAAATATTCTTATAAAATATTGACAATCAAAAAAAAATATGATATACTGTCTATAAGCGCGATGAAAAAGAGGAGTAGACGTTTTTCGGTTTTCAGAGAGAGGGCGGTTGGTGTGAGCCCTTAACGCGGAGGCGTTGAAGTCACTTTGGAGCGGTGCGGGGGAAAGGACCTGTGTCCCGTAGTCTGCAACGGTACCCGCCGTTATGGGAAAAGAGCGCATGTCCCTTTGGACCTGCGAAATCAGGTGGTACCGCGTGTCTCACGTCCTGATACGGACATGGGGCTTTTTTTATTTTGTTACAGAAAGTTTTAAAATACAGGAGGTCTGTTATGGATCAGTACAACGAGCTGCCAAAAACATACGCGCCAAGCGAGTTTGAGGACAGAATTTACAAGACGTGGTGCGAAAAAGGCTATTTTACGCCCGACGTCAAAAACGAGGCGGAGCATTTCTCCGTGGTCATCCCGCCCCCCAACGTAACGGGACAGTTGCATATGGGACATGCATTGGACGAGACGTTACAGGACATTTTGGTTCGTTATAAGAGAATGCAGGGCTACAATACCCTCTGGATTCCCGGTACCGACCACGCGGGCATCGCAACACAGATCAAGGTTGAAGAAAGACTGCGCATCGAGGAGGGACTTTCCCGCTACGATCTCGGCCGCGAGAAATTCCTTGAAAGAGTTTGGGAATGGAAGGATAAGTACGAGGCGCGCATCACGGGACAGCTGAAAAAGCTGGGTGCATCCTGCGACTGGACCCGCCAACGCTTCACCTTTGACGAGGGCTGCTCCAAGGCAGTTCGCGAGGTATTTGTCAACCTATACGAAAAAGGACTCATCTATCGCGGAAACCGCATCATCAACTGGTGCCCCAACTGTATTACCGCGCTCTCTGACGCCGAGGTCGAATATTCCGAGCAGAGCGGCAACTTCTGGCACATCAAGTACCCCATCAAGGGCGAGGACGGGTACGTTGAGGTCGCAACCACGCGTCCCGAAACCATGTTCGGTGATACCGCCGTTGCTGTGAATCCCAACGATGAAAAGACCAAGCATCTCATCGGTAAGACCTTGATCCT
>JAZQXI010000139.1:0-43958 GCA_045632805.1 Eubacteriales bacterium
CTGACGAGAGCGAACCGAAGAGGCAAAAAGCTCCCACCGATGCTCCAAGAGGCATTGGAGCAGATGATAGAGAGTGCTACTGTTTTGAACCCGGAGCAGCTAAACGATTAGGCGGTTATGTATGGGAAGACCTCGCTCCAACATTAAGAACCGAGGTGGGAGATAATCGTCCTTCCGTTGCGTATACTCTTAAAATCCGTAGTGGCTGTGAGGGTGGAGACAAAGGAGCATTGATTCAAGAAGATAGGTCTGCCACTCTTGCAACTAATAATGATCAATATCTGTTTCGGCCCGTGGGAGCATTCTGTCCTGAAACTGGTGGAAACGATTCAAGTAGGAGCATAGCCTATCAAGATGGAGTATCCCCAACGCTACGGGCAGGATTCATTCCGGCTGCGGTTTACTCCGTAGAGAACCATCCCAACGATAGCCGTGTGGGCATCAACGAGGACGGAAAGGTACAAGCCTTAACAAGCCGTATGGGTACAGGCGGTGGTAACGTACCTTTAGTAATGGCAACCTTTCCGCAACAGGCATATGACAAATATATTGAGGATGATGTCGGCACAACATTAAAGGCAATGGGTGGTAGTTACGGAGGCGGTAGCGAAAACCTTGTATTGGCGGTAGATACTTCCCATGCAGACGATGTAGTCCGATTGGACAATATCGTTGCTCCGCTTAAAGCAAGAGATTTCAAAGGTGGTAAATTGGTTGCAACACGTTACATAGTCCGCAGACTTACACCTCTTGAATGCGAAAGGCTTCAAGGATACCCGGACGGATGGACCGATATAGGAGAGTGGACGGACACCAACGGCAAGAAGAGGCAGACATCCGATGCCGCTCGTTATAAGGCTCTCGGTAACAGCATTGCTCTTCCTCCGTGGAAATGGGTGCTGAAGAGACTTTGCGCTTGCTACGAAAGGGATGCGACAATGGCTTCGCTCTTCGATGGTATAGGTGGGTTCCCTTATCTGTGGGAACAGCTGAACGGCAAAGGCTCTTGTTTGTGGGCATCCGAAATAGAAGAGTTTCCGATTGCTGTTACAAAAGTAAGAATTGGAGAGTAATATGAAAAATCCTTGTTATAACGAACAGACAAAGACCGATTGCCCGGATAGACATTCGGGCTGCGGTGCAACGTGCGAAAAGTGGGCGGCATACGTTGTCAAGAGAGATGCCGAGTATATACAGAGGCAGACAGATGCAATGCTTGAACGCCAAAGGATATCTAATTGGAGAGCGAGAAAGCATCAGCAGGGGAGGAAAAAGAGATGAAGACGAGAAGCAGAAGATATCATCCCTACGGATGCAAGCGAGACAAGGAATACGTAGGCAGCCTCGGAAGGATGACCGATGCGCAGTATAACATCCTCTGTGAGCGGATCGGTGCGCCGTCACACGTTGCTCACACGGTGGATAAGAGCAAGATCCGCAAGCTTACTGCGGAGGAATACCACGAAATGCAAGAAGCTGTGTCTCCTCGGAGAAGGAAGTGCGGGGGGAGGAAGTAATGAACATCGAAAAAGAAAATCCCGAAGCACTTTTGCAAACCTCGTTTGTCGATAAAAACGGAAACAATCACACTTTGCTGGATATGCTCACGGCGTGCGCTTTGGAACGTGTTGTCAAACGCCTATATGAGCGAGAAGCTAACCAAGTAAGAAGGAAAAGTAATATGAATACAAAAGAAAAACTGACAGAAATAATAGGCAACGTTGTTGTCAACGAAAAGGGGAACAGAATCAGGGATGTGTTTCATCCGGAGTTTGTCGAAAAGATCGTGGATGCTTTGATCGTGAGCGGTGTCATCGTGCCGCCTTGCAAGGTGGGGGACGATATAAAAGGCGAGATTGTTCACAAGATAGAGTATAGGGAGTTTTTTTCACAAGGGGATATTCGAGAAGAAGCGTACGTTCACACAATGGATAAAAGAGATATGGGTTCTACTGTATTTTGTAGCCATCCTATATCGTGGGAAGAAGCCGAAGCGGCTCTGAAGGGGAAGTGAGCCGAGATGTTTTGGGAAAGTATACAGGGGTCGTACACGGATTTTTTGGCAAGAGATCGCAAACGTAAATTTAATCCGAAACCAACAGTATTACATCAAAAGACTTGCCCTGTTTGCGGTCGTAATCGTGTAAACATTTATTATTCTTATCAGCTCGATAAATACGTATGCAAAAAGTGCATAGACGAGAAAGGAAGGTGAAAGCAATGGCTGAAAATAAGCAGATTGATGAAATGGCTGGATTGCTTAATATCATCGAGAAAGCAAGAGAAGCCTATGCGAACGATGTCACAGACCACACCGAGAATGAGTATATCCGTGAGGGGTTGCTTGATGCTGGATATGTAAAGCAGCGCGAGGGGGAGTGGATAGATAAACCTACAGGAGCATATGGAAGAATGCAATCTTGGTGTTCGGCTTGTGGAAAGCATAGCGGAATTGGTGGGGTTAAAAGTAATCGACATAAGCCGTTCTGCCCTAACTGCGGAGCGAAGATGAAAGGAGAAAGCAAGTAAAATGAAAGCTTTAAAAAATATTGCCTTATTGTTTTTGATATGGAGTTGTGCTTTGTTTATACAAATAAAGCCCGAAGACCTTGTGATAGACCCTGTTGCGATATATATTGCTATGCCTTTGTTTGCAGGAATCTACTTTTTAGCAGACGTGTTTGACGAATGAAAGGAGAATAAATATGGATAACGAAACACAAATAATAGTGTGGATCAGCACAATAGTTTTTCTAATGAGTGTAGCGGTGAGCTTTCTTCCTATAGGTCCGATGTGGATTTCAATCATAAGTGCCGGTGTTGGCTTATTGGGAGGCTTTATAATCGGAACCGCTATAAGTGCGTGAAAGGAGAATGAATATGGAAGCGATCGTAGAATTTTTGATGTTTTTGGTTGTAGCAATTTTTTTTACAGCCGTTATAGCAATGATGGTGGCGGCGATAGCTATTATCGGTAAAACGGTATGGGATTACTTTATGGAGGAATGAATATGGAAACATATTACAGCAAAAAGGAGTTAATCAAAGCAAAAAACGATGACACAAATTATATCTATGACTTGACGGATCTTGAGGAATTCTTGGAATACGTTCCTACAGCCGACGTAGTGCCGAGGGATGAGGTGGAAATGCACGGTCAATCCTATTATTTTAAACTTGAGCAGGCTATTGAAAGCGCCGGGAGGTTTATGGCAGAACACGATGCAGCTCTTGCAAAAAAATTTTTTGAGGAGATCGAATCAGTTCTCTTTACCGTTGCCAATCCTTGTCCGAGTGCGGACGGAACAATAATAGTAAAACATTCTAAAGATTTTCATATTCGCCGTGAGGATTATTACACAATCAAAGAGAAATACACGAAAAGCGGTGAGCAGAAATGATGATTAAAAAGTTGCAGACAGAACTTGATAAAAAGAATATTCCTGTTAAGGTGCTTTATGTTGAGAAAACAAAAGGTGATTTTTTTGAGGTTATTTACACTCCTGACTTGACCTATGAGGGCAGAGACTATACGGATTTAAAATACATTATATCCCCGGAACGAGATGTTTTGGTGGAAGATTTTGATGATATAGTTAATGCAATTAAGTTAAATGAATATCTTTGTGAGAAAGGCGGTGAGCAGAATGAGCGAACGTAAGTACACGGATGAAGAGATTATAAGGGCTTTGAAGATACATTCTGATAAAGAAAGTTCTTGTTTAAAATACATTATATCCCCTGTCGGGCTATGCCCTTATTCGGGCACTCCATATTGCGGTAGCGACATGGCAAGAGATGCTTTCGACCTCATCAACCGCCAAAAGGCAGAGATTGCAGTATTAACAACCGCTGTGGATAACTCGACAAAAGAGTTCTTAAAGCTTCACGATGAATATCAGGACCAAAAGGCAGAGATTGAGAAGCTCCAAGAGGTAAACGCTGACCTCAATGAATCTTTGAGGCTTGCGGCAGAGGCAAACAAAGACTTAAAGGCAGAGGTTGAGGAGTGGAAAGCAAGGGCAAACGATTGGCAAAATCAGTGCTTAAAGCTGATTAAAGAATTGGAGATATGCCAAGAACATATCGACCAAGATATTATTTATGCAAAGGCAATCAAAACCGAAGCCATCAAGCAGTTTGCGGAGAGGTTGAAAGAAAAGTCAGGCTGTATAGTTGCACACAGAGACGGAGTGGAACTCTATACGACAAAGCTATATCAAATAAGAGCTACGGACATCGACAGCCTTGTAAAAGAAATGACGGAGGGCGAATGAGAATAGCAGGAACATTGCCTTTCTCGCTCGTTAACGGAGACGGTGTGCGATATGTAATTTTTTGTCAGGGATGCGCACACCGTTGCCGAGGATGCCATAATCCCGAAACGTGGGATTTCGGCGGTGGCGAAGAAATTTCGGCCGAGGAGCTTGCAAGGCAGATCAAATCAAAGAAACACATTGACGGTATCACATTGAGCGGCGGCGATCCGTTTTATCAGCAGAGCGAATGCGTTAAGCTGCTGAAGCTCCTTCCGGGCGTTAACGTTTGGGCATACACAGGCTTCCGTTATGAGGAGATAAAGGACACCGAGCTTGCAAAGATGTGCAACGTGATCGTTGACGGAGAGTATATCGAGGAGCTTAAATGCACCGGGCAGATGTATGGGAGCAGTAATCAAAGAATAGTGAGGGTGAAATAATGATTAAAAACGTTAATATATACGGACTTGAGGACAGCGTGAGAGCGTCCAAATTTCCGATGTCGGTTGATACCGACAAATGCACCGAGGAGATGACACCAACGGTGCGAAAGCTTGCCGGATGCGAACCGGGAACAGGACACGATCAGTTTTTGACAGGCATCATAGTGCAGTTTGATTTAACCTTCTCGTTAAAGGCGTGGACGGAGATGCAGAGGTATCACTTTGTGGATTTCGTTTCCTCTCAATCTACTATGCACAGAGCCGCAAAATTTTCCATTGAAGAGCAATGTAACGAGTATGTGACCGAGAATATCATCAACGAGGTTAAGGCTCTTGTGGCGAAATATAACGAGACACAGAGCAAAGAGGATTACCTGACATTGCTGTATAACTTGCCCACAGGCTTTATGCTTACGGCACGAATGACAACCAATTACAGACAGCTCAAGACGATCTACAGACAGCGAAAGAATCACCGCCTCCGCGAATGGCGAAAATTTTGCAAGTGGATCGAGAATCTGCCGTATAGCGAGCTGATTACAGGAGGCAAAGATGAGTAAGTACAATAACAAAAAAACGAGAGTACACGGTATGGAGTTTGATTCCGCAAAGGAAGCAAAGAGGTATCAGGAGCTGTATCTGATGGGCAAGTGCGGATACATATCCGATCTGCGAACGCAGGTAAAGTTTGAGTTGATACCGGCACAGTATGAGTACATCGACACAGGCGAGGTATATTTGAGAGGTACTCGCAAGGGGATGCCCAAGCTTGCAAAGATATGCGTAGAAAAGGGCGTAAACTATATCGCAGATTTTGTCTACACGGAAAACGGCAAGACAGTTGTCGAGGACACCAAATCGGAAGCTACAAGAACCAAAGAGTATATCATAAAACGCAAATTAATGAGGCATATACACGGTATAACCGTCAAGGAGGTATAACAAATGAGGATAGTATTAGACGAGGGGGCATATCTGCCCACAAGAGCACACGAAGGGGATGCGGGACTTGACTTATATACGCCGAGGGACGTATATATAGAATCAAAAGGCTCTGCTATCATCGACACAGGAGTGCATATCGAGCTGCCGCCTATGACGGTCGGTGAGATTAAATCCAAAAGCGGACTTAACTTTAAACACGGACTTACCGTCCCCACAGGCACCGTTGACTACGGATACACAGGCTCGATCAAGGTTAAGATATATAACCACAGCAATCAGCCGTATACCTTTAAGCGCGGAGACAAGATCGCACAGCTTGTGGTGTGTCCGATCCTTCTGCCGGAGCTTGAGGTGGTTGACTCGCTTGAGGATACCGAGCGAGGGGATAACGGATTCGGAAGCACAGGACGATAAATTTATGCAAAACAGGAGAGAAAGGGTATAGTATGAACGAGAACACCAATTATATAACTTGTCCGCTCTGCGGCGAAAAAACCGAGGTCACGGAAAGAATAACCTCGGATGACGGCGAGAGCTTGAGACGCAGACGAGTATGCGCAAGCTGCGGATATACCTTTCTCACCGAGGAGGTTGACGCGGACTACCTCGCACGCCTTGAGCGGAGCGTGAGGATGCTTTCCAAAAAGTAAAAAAAGAGGGCTGATCTTATTGGTCAGCCTTTTTTATTTTTTTCTTACGTGCACACACAGGGGGGAAGGGTTGACAATATACTTGTCATTGTATTATATTAACAATTATTATATATTTAAATTATATAATATATTTTATAAAAAATATATAAATAGAGTAATAAGAGGGGGTATGGGGGAGAGAAGAGAGGGATAGCCACCTTTTCGCTCGCATACATGTATGTTTCCTCGCATTGCCTTAATTTGGTATAATTTGGATGCAAAAAACAGGAAGAAAAGGAGGGGCGATATGCCAAGAAAAAGCGAGATAGAAGCGAGAAAAAAGCGTGAGCAGCTGATTGCAAGCGTGGATTCCAAACTTGACGCCAAGACGCAAAAAAAGATGGCTGCGGAGTACATTCGGGGCGGCATTGCTCTCCTTGAGCTCGGGAAGAAATACGGCTTGACAAAAGACGAGGTATACGCCGTTGCAAGGGAGGGAAAGTGGACTCCCGAAAAGAGGCGGTATGCTGTGGAGCATATCCGTAAGGCAACCGACAAGGCGATCGAAATCGAATCGGACAAGCTTGCCGAGCTGATGGTGGCATCGGATAAGTTTGATAAGCACCTCATGAAGCTCCTTAACTCCGAGGAGACGGATATATTTACTCCTCAAGATATGTCTTATATGGCAAGGGCTTTGAAGGATGCGGTTACGGCAAAAAGGATCATATACGATCTGCCCACTCTTGAAGAACAGGCGCGCATTAAGTCGCACACAGGCAAGCTTAACATCGAATCTGAAAAGCTACAGCTCCTCAAAAAGCAAGCGGATCAGGGCGGCGAACGCAAGGAGATCGACGTTGTTATGACGGATGAATTCAAGGAGTTATCGGAGTAATGTCAAGTTTAGTTATGGGTACACCTAATCCCCGGCAGAGGGAGTTTCTCACATCAAAGGTGAGGTATACGGCATTCGGCGGTGCGAGAGGCGGCGGCAAATCGTGGGCCGTCAGGTTTAAGGCTGTCGGGCTGTGCTTGCGGTATCCCGGTATCAAGGTGATGATCATCCGTAAGACCTACCCCGAGCTTCGTGCAAACCACATTCTGCCGCTTGTGGAGCTGTTGCATTGCTACGATCCCGACAAGGAACGCAAGATAGCAAGCTATAATGACTCCAACAAAGAGATCACCTTCCCAAGTGGTTCGAAAATACTGTTCAGGTACTGCGCTAATGACGCAGATGCCGAACGCTTTCAGGGTACCGAGGTTGACGTTCTGTTCATCGATGAGGCAACGCACCAATCAGAGGCACGCTTTGACAAGCTCAAGGTTTGCGTCCGTGGCGTTAATGATTTTCCCAAGAGGGTATACCTCACTTGCAACCCCGGTGGCGAGGGCCATGCGTGGGTGAAGAGGTTGTTTATAGACAAGGTTTACAGCAAGGGCGAGAATCCCGAAGACTATTGCTTCATCCGTAGCCTTGTGACCGACAACCGAGCTTTAATGATATCCAACCCCGACTACCAAAAACAACTTGAAGCCCTGCCTCCGAAGCTCCGTGAGGCGTGGCTTTACGGCAATTGGGACATATTTGAGGGACAGTATTTTGAAGAATTCCGTGAACGCCCGGATATGCAAGCGGCACAGCACACAGGGCTTTCCGAGCAGGAGCTTCTCGCGCAGCACCGATGGACGCACGTTATCGAGCCGTTTGAGCCTTCGCCCTCGTGGAAAATCTATCGTGCATACGATTGGGGCTACGGTAAACCGTTTGCCTGTGCGTGGTTTGCGGTGGATTATGATGACACGGCGTATATGATCCTTGAGCTTTACGGATGTGTAAAGGGCGAGGCAAACGAGGGCGTAAAGTGGGATAATGACAAGCAATTTGCGGAGATCGCACGCATTGAGCGAGAGCATCCGTGGCTACGCGGCAAGGAGATTATAGGCGTTGCCGATCCGTCGATATGGGACGGCTCAAAGGGCAAAAGCGCGGCACAATGTGCAAGGGAGCATGGAATCATCTTCAAGCCGGGCATAAATGACCGTATTCCCGGTTGGATGCAGGTCAGATATCGCCTTGTTTTTGACGAAAACGGCAGAAGCAAGTTGTATTTCTTCAACACATGCGAGGCTATCATCCGCACAATGCCGCTGATGATGTATGACGAGCATATCCCCGAGGATCTTGACAGCGATCTTGAAGATCATCTTTTGGATGCTGCACGTTATTTCTGCATGCTTCGTCAGGTTGCTCCGGCAAGAATCGACCACAACCGCACAGCGATAGCAAACGATCCCCTATCGGATGATAATCTTAAAAAAGCAAATAATGCAAGCACCGCACCGTGGCGGCGGTGAGAAAGGAAAAAACAATGGATATACTTAACAAGCTCAAGGGCATTATCTCACCATCTGCCGCTCCTGTTGAGGGCGAGGTGATTGCGGAGAAGAAGATCGGCAAGCCCGAGATCCGCAAGGCAATGCAGATTCTTGAGAAATACCGTTCGGGCAAGGCTCACCTTGATGCAAGAATAGTCGAGAATGAGCAGTTCTACAGGATGCGGCAATGGGATGCGATAAACAAGGGCGGTCAGGGCTCACAGCAGAACGATGTACACAGCACAGCGTGGCTGTTTTCTTGCGTAGAAAGCCGTTATGCCGACATGATGGATCACTATCCTTCCGCAAACGTTCGACCGAGACAGGCAGACGATAAGGAGGAGGCAAAGAGGCTTACATCCATACTCCCTGCCCTTGACGAGATGATCGACATGGAAAAGGCTTACTCCGATGTTTCAAGGTACGCCTTGAAGCATGGCACATTCGCCTATTCGGTGCTGTGGGATTCTTCGCTTCACAACGGACTCGGTGACATTGCGGTAAACCGTGTGGATCTCCTCTCCCTCTATTGGGAGCCGGGCATCTCTGATATACAGAAATCCGCAAACGTATTCCACATAAGCCTCGTTGACAACGATGTGCTTGAGAGCAGATACCCCGAGACGGTCGGCAAGCTCACCTCAAAGCCTGTTATGAAGGTTGAATATATCTTTGAGGACAACGTGGACACGAACGGAAAGAGCTACGTTGTGGATTGGTACTATAAGCGATACGTCAACGGTCGCACCGTACTCCATTACTGCAAATTCGTATCCGACGTTGTGCTTTACGCATCCGAGGACGATCCGAATTACGTGGAGAAGGGCTTCTATTGGCATGGTCTATACCCTTACGTTGTTGTTCCGCTGTTTCCGCTTGAAGGTACTATTGCCGGATACGGATATATAGACATCTCAAGAGACACGCAGATTCACATAGACCTTCTCACAAAGGCTATTGTGGAGAACGCAACGATGGGTGCATC
Source organism: Eubacteriales bacterium (assembly GCA_045632805.1). Lineage (GTDB taxonomy): Bacteria > Bacillota > Clostridia > Oscillospirales > CAG-272 > UMGS1865. The sequence continues at coordinate 9,647 of JAZQXI010000139.1, forward strand.
TCCGAGGTTCCTTGTGTCCGAGGGTACAAAAATCAACGAGCAGGAGCTGCTTGACCACACAAAAAAGGTTGTACACGTATCGGGAACAGGAATTCTTGACGATGACGTTATGCCGATGCCGTCAAGCTCGTTTAATGGCAACTACATAAACGTGCTGACAACGCTTGTTGAGCAGCTCAAGTACACTACGGCAAATCAGGATGTGAACAACGGTGCCGCGCCCTCGGGAGTAACTGCGGCATCCGCTTTGGCTTCGCTTCAGGAGGTAGGCGGCAAGAACGCAAGAGCAACCACCAAGACGGCTTACAGGGCGTTTAAGGACGTGACTTACATGAAGATAGAGCTTATAAGACAGTTCTATGATCTCCCGAGATTCTTCCGTATTGCTCCCGACGATAACTCGATGGAGACATACGAGGCATACGATAACAGCGGACTTATGCCCAAGCCTGTGATGACCGCCATTGGCGAATATCAGCACATTCCCGAATTCGACCTTGAGATATCCGCAGAAAAAGACTCTCCTTACCGTCGAATGGAGATGAACGAGCTTTCGCTCAATTTCTACGGCATAGGCTTCTTTGATCCTGCGAACGCAGACAGGGCTCTTTCCGCTCTTGCGATGATGGAATTCAAGGGCAAGGATGATGTTGTAAACCGCATAAAGGCAAACGGCACGATCTATCAGAAGCTCCTGCAGTATCAGGAGATCGCATTGAGTCTTGCGGCAACGGTTGACCCGGCTATGGCTGAATCGATTGCGGCAGACATCGCAAACGGAAGCAACGGTGCGCTCGGTGGCATCGCCGATGCAGGTGCGGCAGCTGTACAGGCTATGTCGGGCGGCATGGGCGGCACGAACGAAGCACCTCACGTCGAAAAGGCACGCGAGACGGCAAGACAAAGCACAGACCCAAACTGATATGATCGAGATAAAATATAACAAAAAGCAAAGACGCATCGAATGCAAGGGACACGCAGGGTATGCACCGCAGGGACAGGACGTGGTGTGCGCCGCTGTCTCTGCGATAATGCGTATGGTCTGCTTTGCGGCTATCGACGAAAGCCCGAAGCATGACGTGCAGATCGGGGACAACGTGATCTCCGTGAAACTCAAGAGGCATGAGGGAGGAAAAGCGGAGGCTGTGCTTGAATGTGCAGCCGCAAACCTTGCCGAAATCGCCTTTGAATATCCGAATCATACATGTATGTTTCGCAATTAACGTCCAAAATGCTAAAATATAGGCACAAGGTTCGCCACCTACGGCAGAAAGGAGCTTATATGCTCAAAGATTTATTTTTCAGGATACCTTTACAGTTCTTCGGCGATGGCGGTGACGGTGGAGCCGCAGGAGGAGACGGTGGGGCATCCGCAACAGGTGACAGCGGCAACGGCGGCAATGCTGTAGCCGAGGCACGAATTCCCGAGCGTGCAAGAAAATATCACGATGAAGCTGTAAAGCTTGAGATGCAGAGGCGTGGTCAAAATCCGGATGCGACCAAGAGCAAGCAGACAGAAGCAAACAAGGCTGAATCAACCTCCAACACCGGGGAGAAGAGCGAAAAGACCGACAAAAAGCTTTCGTACAAGGAGCTGATAAAGAGCCCCGAATATGCCGAGGAACACAAGAAATACATGGAGGACACGCTCTCAAAGAGGCTCTCCAAGTACTCCGACACCGAGGCAAAGTTTGCAAAGGCAATGGACACCCTCGGATACATAGCGACGAAATACGGACTTGATCCGAACAGCGAGAGCTTTGTATCTGACATCGATGCACGAATCAAGGAAGATGACGATTTCTTCTCCGAATACGCGGCGCAGCACAATATGCCTGTCGAAGAGGCAAGAGCGAACGCAGTAATGCAGACCAAGCTTGCCAAGTATCAGAGAGAAGAAGCGGACAGAAAGGCTGCAGAGCAGAACGAAAGAGCGGTAGCAACCCTCCGAAACAACGCAACTGCAACCAAGTCACTCTATCCCGAATTTGACCTCGATGCAGAAATGCAGAACGATGCTTTCCGACGGATGTGTGCAGCCACAGGCGGTGACACCACCACAGCATACCGTATTGCCCATTGGGATGAGATTCATAACAAGGGCAGAATGGAAGCTGCGGAGGAAGCCAAGCGCGCGGTAACAGAAAGCATCAGAAACGGACAGGCTCGTCCGCAAGAAAACGGTCTCAACGCTCAAACACCTATCCAGAACCCTGTACCCGATTTCAGCGGTATGGATAAGAAACAGCTCCGAGAGTACTATTTTACGCACTTGAAGGGCAGACGTTGAGGCATCCATAGCCTATAAGGCTACGTGATTCCTCGCAAATCTATTTAAAATCCATTGGAGGAATTACAAAATGTTTGAAAAAATCTTTAATCTTATCAATCTTCAGTACTTTGCAGAGGTGGGCCCTGTTCAGGTAACCACACAGACCGGCACAGGCAAGGATATGTCTCCCACCATGAAGACATATTTCGACACGGCTCTCCTTGTTAACGCAAGAGAACAGCACATTTTTGAGCAGTTCACAAAGAAGACTCCCATCAAGGGCAACACCGCTGAATGGCGTAAGTTCAACACATTCGGCAACGCAGACAAGCTCACCGAAGGTGTTATCCCCACAGGCAAGAACTTCGGCATGACAAGGCTTGAGGCAACTGTAAATCAGTTCGGTATGTATACAACCATCTCCGACAGACTTGAAGCTGAATCCTATGACGATGTTATGCTCGGTGCATCCGAGGAAATGGGTGCATCCATGGGTAACACACAGGACGAGCTTACAAGAGACATCTTTGCTACAGGCACAGTTGTTATGTACGGCGAAAAGGGCGGCACAGCTGCCGGATCTCGTTCTGCAATCACAGCAGACCACAAGCTCACTTGCGCACTCATTCTCAAGGCAAAGACTTACCTCGTTAAGCACAAGGCTCCCAAGATCGACGGCCTTTATACCGTTATCATCCATCCTTCTGTTGCAGAAGACCTTATTCGTGACGAGGAGTGGAAGGAGTTCCACAAGTACAACGATACCGATGCATGGAAGAAGGGCTACGTCGGCGAGATCTACGGCTGCCGCGTAATCGAGGCAACAAATGCACAGATCGTCAAGGAGGGTGCATCCAATGCAGGTGTTTACCTCTGCTACGCAATGGGTGCTGACGCAGTTGGTACCATTCAGCCCAACGGCGAAGATTTCCGCATGATCGTCAAGGACAAGGGCGAAATCGGCGGCCCTCTTGAGCAGTTCTCCACGATCGGCTACAAGGGCTGCCATGGTGGTAGAGTTCTCTATCAGGACAGACTTGTCAGACTTGAGGTTGGCTCTTCCTACTCTGCGGTAGACGAGGCTAACTAATCAAAACTATGGGGGAGAAGGATTCGCCATCCTTCTTCTCCTTAACAAAAATCCTTTAGGAGGAATTTAATATGGCAGAAACCAAAGCAGCAACAACAAGAATGATCCCTGTATATCTTGAAAGAGCAAAGGGAGAAAACGCGATACAGACAGAACTTGTCTCTGTAAACGGCAAGGATTACCTCGTTCCGCGCGGAAAGTCGGTTGAAGTTCCCGAGGAAGTGTATGAGGCGATCACAAACGCAAAGAACGCTGAAAATGCATATTTCGACAAGGTCGATAAGCTTGCAAAACAAGCGGCTGCAAAAGAAGCACTTAATTAAGAAGCAACCAAAGCGAGTTGCTCGTTAGCGGAGCGGCTATCCCTGCTCCGCTATATTTTTTACATACACGGAGGATAAAAAATGTTAGTAAAAGAAGCTATTGAGATGAGCGACGCGCTCAATGAAAACAAGATACCTTTTGAAATCAAATTAAAGTGGTTATCCGACTTTGAAACAAAGATATATAACGAGGTATACGCCACACACGAAGATTGCCCAAACGGATTCAGAGTACCTACGGATGAGGAGGACGAGCTTCTGATCGAGGCTCCCTATGACGAGGTTTATGTTTCCTATCTCCGTCTCCGCATAGACGAGGCAAACAATGACAGCGCAAGGGTGGTCAATTCGCGTATACTCTTTAACGCAGCATACAACGAATTTTCGGCATACTACAACAGAAGGCATATGCCGCTTGTTCGTGCATATTTGAAATTTTATTGATCCCCGGAGGTTACTATGTATTATCCTGAATTATATACAGCGTCCAAAAGCAGGGATATGACGGCAATTTTTGGGGGTCTCAACAAGACACATACTTGCACCGACGGTGAGTGGATAAGCGAAGACGGTCTCACATCGCAGTACTATCCGACTCTGTGTCAGAAGAGAGGCGATTATCCCGTAATATTGACATCCTTGCCCGAGGACGTTACAGGAAAGCTGCTTGCGCTCAAGTATTTCAGCAACGGCGAAAGAGTTGTTGTTTACGAAAAAGGCATTCTGTGGGGATATTTCGACGAATTTCATGAAATATCGATGCTGATCTATGAGACAAACTACACCATCCTTGAATTCGGCGAATACGCATTGATATTCCCGGTTGGCATATGGATTCACCGTGGGCTTTCGGAATCCGAAGGGCTTGCGTGGGGCTATATGTCGAACTATACTTCTTCAAGTAATTATACTTTGGAGCTTACAAGGCTTGACGGCTCGGCATATGAGAAAATCACTTCGGGCAAGACGGCACCTGATAATCCTGCAAGCGGCGATTATTGGCTTGACACAGGCGAAAGCCAATGGCTTTACTATTGGGATGGCACGCGCGAAACATGGCAATCTGTGTCAACGATGTATATTAAGATCACAGCTTCGGGCATTGGTGACGGCTTTGAAAAGTATGACGGAATCAATATCAAATGGGGCGGTGCGGAGTTCCCCGGCGAAAAACCGACGGACGGAGTTTTCAAGGATATTCCCGACCTCTTCGGATCTCACATAATAGAAGCTGTAGGCAGTAATTATATTGTTATAACAGGCTTCATGAACAAGGCGAAGATTGAGATAAACGAGGATTCCGGGGTTTGGGAGCCGCTTACCTTCTTTGCGCGTGAGATTCCTGTAATGAATTATGTCTTTGCCCACAAGAACAGAGTGTGGGGATGCTATTACGGTGAGGACCGCGTATCGGGATCGGGCAAGCGAATCAACGAAATCTACGCTTCAAAGCTCGGAGATTTCAAGAATTGGAACTCGTTTGAGGGCATTTCGACCGATTCGTGGGTAGCAACCGTCGGAACAGGCGCGGAATTTACAGGAGCATTGGTCTACAATGACCGTCCGACCTTCTTCAAGGAGGACAGAATCATCACGATAACAGGCGATATCGCATCCGAATTCCGCACATCGGAGACGGTTTGCGAGAGCATCGGTCTTTTGGGCAGAAATTCGGCACAAGTGGTCAACGGAGTGCTGTATTATGTTTCAAAATACGGTATCTGTGCTTACACAGGAGGCTTCCCGACAAGGATTTCCGATCCGCTCGGTTACGGTCTTTGGCTTTCGACCTTGACATCCTCGGTTCGCAAGGACACATATTGCCTTTGGGCAGAGCTTTCCGACGAAGCTGACGGCGGAGAACGTGAGTATCTGATAGAATACGATACCGTCAAGGGTATATGGCATACAACCGATTACACAAGAGCCGGATATGGTAGTGCTGTAACAGCAACACATAACACAAACGGTGACGTGCTCCTTGTGACAAGAGACGAAAGCGGCACCAAAGCATACCTCACCGACATAGGCACATACAACCGCAAATGGTCTGCCGAAAGCGGACTCCTCACGATGAGCTATCCCGGTGCGAAGCGCGTGTCTGCATTCAGGATTCGTGCCGAGCTTGCAGAGGATGCAAAGGCAGACTTTTACATCCGCTACGAGGACGATGACGAATGGAGGCTTCTTGACACTCTGTGCGGCATCCCCGATAAGTCGATACACACCTTCACTATCCGAAACATTCCGAGGCGGTGCGATCACTACAGGATGCGCTTTGAGGGCGTGGGAAAATGCAAGATATACAGCATCTGCTATGACATAGAGCAAGGAGGATATTGATTATGGACGAGATTGTAAAAAAAGAAATAGAAGCCCTTCAGAGGCGCGTAAAAACGCTTGAGGAGGCTTCCATTGACAAGCAGATAGACAATCTTATTATGGCATTCAAGAGTGCAAAATCTAAAGAATTATCACCGAGAGAAACGGCAAGATACAGGGCGTTGGCAACAAAGGTGACGGAGCTTTATTCCCTCGCAAAAGGCTACGCAGAAAGGAAATAATTATGGCTACATGGAAAGAAAAATTAACAGGAAAATATACATGGACACCTCCCAAAAGGAACACAAATCACGATGACGAATTCGGTTCCCTCGGGAAAAACTATGCTGCTCCCTCATCTGTTTCAAGAAGCGTTATCGCAGGATCTGCAGGAGATGCGAATCAAAATGCTTTCAAGACACCGTCATATCCGAGCTCGCTTGTGCAGAAAAACATTGATACTGCAAATGCAAGAACGGCAGAATTCAATAACATCTACGAAATTATGAGCAAATTTGACGGAGAACAGACGGCTTACGATCCGTTATATGATGCTGTGAAGAATCTTGAAAACGGCGGTCACGATTACAACGCAGTATACAAGGCTATGGAAAATATCGGCGGCGAATCTGCAATGTATGATCCTGTATATGATTTTGTAAAAAAGCTTGAAAAACAGAACGGTTTTGATGTCCCGAATATATTTGATCAGAGAAACGAAGTGGTTTCTGCTCTCGAGGGCAGAATCCCTCACGCAGATAATGTGACAGAGTTTATTACGCAGAATCCTACCCACGTAAACGATGTTATGGGCTATCCCACACAGAAGCCCACCACGCCGACCGTCTCCTCTGCCGTAGCCTCGGCAATGGCAAAGCTTCAGGAGCTTCGCAAGAAGACCTACACCGATCCCTACGGAGACGATCTCAACAGAATGATTGAGGAATTCAATAACCGCAAGGCGTTTGATTATCAGCTCAACACAGATCAGCTCTTCCTTAACGCAAGAGAACAGTATATGCAGCAGGGACAGAAAGCAATGCGTGATGCAATGGGAGCGGCGGCAACGATGACAGGCGGCTACGGCAACAGCTACGCATCGCAGGTCGGCAATCAGGCGTATCAGCAATACCTTCAGGAGCTGAATGACAGCATTCCCGAATTCTACGGCTCCGCACTTGACAGGTACGAGGCGGAAGGACAGCAGATGCTTGACAAGATCAACCTCAAGGACGCACAGCGTAAGGATGACTACGCAATGTGGGAAGCGCAGTATCTGCGTGATCTTGAAAACGCCGCTCTTGACGTTGACATGGCGGTAGCGGATGAACAGGAAAAAGCCCTTCAGGGTACAACGGCATGGGACAGACTTTCGGACGCGGAAAAAGAAGACCTCCGTCTGCAGTATGCAAAGCTCGGACTCAATCCCGACGGTTCGCCGCTGACCTACACCGATGCGGATGGCAAGGTAGTGGCTTCGCCTGTGGGAACAGCCGATAAGTCAAAGATGAATACTGAACTTAATAAGATTACGGAAATTTATCAAACTCAAGGTGCAGCCGCCGCAACACTTTATGTTGATCAGCTTAAATCTTTGGGGTATTCCGCAGAACAGCTCAACGAGCACCTTTTGGATCTTGATGAACGAGGAGACGAGGCGCTGTTTTCTTCCTTGTCTGCTCCCGAAAACAAGAGCGATTGGGTTGTGACCGACATGGGCGGCGGACATCTTTTTAGTGGTGCAATAAACGATAACAAAATGATTCGCAACCGAAAGACAGGCGAAGAATACACGCTTGCGGAAGCAAAAACAAAGCTTCTTGAGCAGGGATACACCGAATCTGAAGCCAATAATGTGCTTAAAAGATTTAATAACGCCAATTATGGCGGAAACGATCTTTATGTCGAGCGTTTTGAGGAAGGCAAGACCGAAAGACACGATATAAGCCCTGAATCCTTAAGAAATCTTGTTAATGGCCAATGGGAGATAGTTAAAGATGACGAATTTATATTTGGCGGAATAAACGATAATGCAGAGGTTAAAGATCCTGACACAGGAAAGAAATACAGACTTGACGAGTTGTATAAAGCTCTTGAAAGAATCGGCTATAACTATCCTGATGCTGTGGCAATTTTATCGCGTTACAATAACAACAAAAAAAATGATTCGTTTGCGAATTTTAACACAGGAGCAATAAAGGGCGCAAAGCGAGGCATCTCAAGCAAATAAGATCGGGGGACACATATGAGCATAATAAGCGAATATCTCAAAAAAGAGGGCTATGATTTTTCAAAGCCCACAAAGGTACAGCAATACAGAGCAGAAAGGGAATACGGCAATCTTGGCAAAGAGATCGTAAACCTCAACAACACTCTTACAGACCTTTTCACCTCCGGGGAATGGAGAGACGCGCCGACGATGAAGGGCTATTCCGATAGCCTTTCATCCACCCTCGGGAAGGTAAAGGGATATAAGGACTATATCACCAAATATCACGCAAATGATAACGGAGCAGCGGACCTTCTCAAGGTTCTTTCGGACACCGAGAACTATTATACAGGAGCAACCGATAACCTCAATTATCTGACAGGATATTACGGAGGCTTCACTAACGCTAAATCCTTTGCGGATCAGAAAGCGAAAGACGATGCAAAGGCGGCGAAGCTTGCAGAATTTCAAAAGCTCTCAACGGCGGCTGATTTTGCGGATAGATCTGTATTTGACGAATCGTCAGCAAAGGATTTCTACAAAACGGAAGGCTTCAGGAACGGCACAAGTATTGACCAAGCTATTTTTGATTCGGTTGTTAATGATCGTGATGTAGGGGCTATGATGTATGGATACAGCACCAATTCGCTCACAGACGAAGAAAAGGCACTATACAGATATATAGCACAGACGCAAGGTGTTTCACAGGCGAGAAATTATATTGATACAATTTCTGACACGCTTAATTACCGCAAGGGCGTAGAAATTGCGGATTCGTGGATAGGACGCGATCTGCCTATCCTCACAAGTTTTGCCTCGGGTGTTGACAGCGCACAGCAGGGCTTGATAAATGCGGTAAATTCCTTAATAAATCCCAACAAGGAAAGACCGACAAGCGCAATGCAGTATGCCGGAGGACTTATCGGACAGAGAGAAATGGAGGAGGGCGTTGTTCAGGGCTTTGCGGCACAGATTTCGCAGAGCATCGGACAGATGACACCTCAAATTCTCGTTTCCCTTGCAACAGGAAACGTAGGCGGTGCGGCAAAGGGCGTGGCTTCTGCGGCGTCGAAGATACTTTCAATGGCTACTCTCGGTGCAAGCGTTTACGGTAACGCATACAACGAGGCTTTGCAGAGAGGTCAGGACGGTTGGAGGGCCTACGGTTACGGTCTCGGTAACGCCGCTGTCGAAATTGCGGCAGAATCCTTCGCTGACGGCATCAACCTTATAAGCTCCGGCTCTTGGGGAAAGGCACTTGCAACGAAGCTCACAGGCAACAAATTCAAGGCTGTGACCGAAATCGTAGCGGAGATTGCAGACAAGCCGAGGATCAAATACCTTCTTGACGCACTCGGAGAGGGCGCGGAAGAGGTTTTCTCTACGGCACTTGAACCTGCGCTTGAATCCTTCTTTCTCAAGGAGACGTTCGATCCTGCGTCGGTCGAGGAGATGCTTTACAGCGGACTTCTCGGTGCATTGACCTCGGGCGTGATGAACGCACCCGGTGTCCCCGGACAGGTTGCGAATTACAAGTACTATTCGGGAATGAATCAGACGCTTAACGATGCCGACATCGACACCATCCGAGCAGAGGCTATGCAAATGGGCGAGAAGAGCAAGAGCTACAACGCCGCAAAGGAATTTGAGGGAGTTGAGACGAAGGATCTTGCAAACCGCCACCGCAGAAGAATCCTTGAAGCATTCGATACCGAGAACCGTGAAAAGACAAACGAGATCGTAGGCAATGCTTTCGCAAGAAACTACGCTGAAAGCGAAAAGGTAAAAGATAACGTTGACAAGGCGGCTGAAAAAGCTGCGGAGATGAAGGGTAAATACAACACAGCAACGGACGGAAAGGCATACACAAAAGACGGCACAGAAGCAGATTTTTCGGACTTTACGGAGACCGTGGAGATTGACGAGGAGGGCAATGCTGTATTTACTGCGAAGGACGGTCGCACGCTCTCCACAGCGGATGACGTTGTTCCCGAAATCGTTGCCGAGGGCGTTGCGATGCTTGCAAATCTCCCCTCCATCCCGAAGAGTGCTTACTCTACGTATTTTCAGTATCTTCCGAAGCAGACGAACACAAAGGCTTATACAAGGGCTTTTGAAACGCTCTTTGAAATGGGCAAAAACGCAGAGGGCATGAAGCTTGCAACAAGTGCGGCGTTTGCGGATGCAGAGCTTGACGAGCTGTCGCAGGGCGATATATATCTTCAGGGCGTGAATACAAGAAAGAGCGCGGACGAAGCGTTCAAGGATGCTGTTGCAAAGGCTCGTTCTGCGGCTGAAAAAAACGGCAAATTCAACGCAAAGAAGGGCAAGCTGAATGACAAGGCTGTCCGCAATATGAAGCTCACAAGAGCGCAAAAAAATGCGATCACGATGCTCTCCTCCTTCACGGAATTCGGTATAAACGTTGAAATCTACGCCTCCACCGAGGCGAACAGAAAGAACACGCCGAACGGTTGGTTTGACTCAACCACAGGCACGATCCATCTTGACATCAATGCCGGACAAAACGCGGATGTTGTCGGCTCGGGCGTATTTTGGACGATCGCTCACGAATCAACGCATATGATCAAGGTGACGGCACCCGAAGCATATAAGGTGCTTCAGGAATACGTCATTGACGAGATGTTTGAAACAGAGGACGCTTTGGATAAAGCGATCCGCGAGGAAATGATGAGGCATGATCTTCAGCACCCGAACGAGCCGAAGATGTCGAGAGCGGATGCTATCGAGGAAATTGTCGCAAGATCTTGCGAAAGTATCTTCGCAGATTCCGATCAGCTCACAAAGATGCTTATCGAGGGCGAGGCACGCAAAGAGGGCTTTGCCGAGAAGGTGATCGATATTCTTCAAAAGATCGTCGAAAAGATCACAGCATTCTTCCAAACGCTTTCATCGGAATACAATCCCGAATCGAAGGAGGGTAAATTCTTCTCCGAAACTGCGGAAAGGATGCTCAAGCTCAAGGAGCTTTATGACAACGCTTTTGCCGAGGCTGTCGAGGGGGCGAAGGTGGTTTATGGCACCGAGCTTACTCCGGGCGAAGAGGGCGTAGTTGTCAATGAAAAGGGCGAGCCTGTTGCTTACTCTACAAAGAACGGCTCTGTTATGCTCTCAATGAGAACGTACAGGGAGGAGGGACGAGATAAATTCAAGAAATATCTTGAGAAATGCGTGAAAGCGAAAACGCTCACACGTGAGGAAACTGACGAGATGCTCTCCGACCTTGACGAAATATATCGTGTTTGCTCTGAATTCAAGGATAAGTATGCACCGTTTTCCAAGTGGTCGGATGCGGAAATCATCCGAAATGAAAAAGGTAAGGCTGTATTCTCTGTTGTAACACCGAATGGTGATTACAAAATGAACCTTGACTTTTCTCTCGTCTGCAAGAAGAGGCGCGCCCTTGACGCTGTTTTCAACGAAATGGCGCGAAGAGGCACGATAGACAACTTTGAACTCGGTCAAAAAACTATTGTTAAGATCAACGAGATCATACGAAAGTATGGCTTTGAAACAGCTTGCGCGCTGTGTTTCGTTGATGCAAAGAGATTCAGGCAAGGCTCTATGGCTGACCAATTCGTAAATCTTTATAATGACCTTGTTAAAAGCCTTGTTCCGTCGGATTCCGTTAAGCGTATCAATTACTTTAACTTCAGTAGTAATACGCTTATAAGCGATAAGGAGAATGCTATAGACACTTGGTCAAATAGCGATCTTGATTTTACTCACATCAATAAGGTGCTGAAGGAATATGAATCGGGAACTGTCGAATATAAGGCGGCAATGTATATCAAGCAGAATCCCGAAGCAAGAAAGCTTGTTCTTCGTGGTGATTTTATGTCATCGGGCGGCTTTGATGCAGTAAAAACAAAGAATCCGAAGATCCTTTCCCTGTACAATTCCAAGAAGGGCACAGGTGGCCCGAAGGCTGCATTCGGAGATGTTCAGTACCTTAACGAAGTAATAGAAAAGGCAAGATATTGGACACCTGAAAAGGCATATTCCGTGGGCGGCATCCGAGTGCAATCCTTCTCAGGCTACATTCCGAGGTTGGTGTTTGACTATGTTCAGATGATTTATGACCTTGCGGCAACCAAGCTCCCTGCACATTCTTACACAAAGGAATACTTGTATGCACTTCAGTATGGTCTTACAGGCATGAAGATCAATCTTTCCCTTATCCCTGCGATAGCGGATGACGGCATTGCTCCCGGTCTTGACAAGAACGGTAACTATGTTTGGGCAGGGGAATCGTTTGATTTCGAAACGGCAAAGAGAATTCAGAATGCGGACGGCTACACGGAAAACTGCGGTACAATCTGCGTAGGTATTTCCGACGAGCATATTTTGAAGCTTTTGGATGATCCTGAAATTCGAATGGTAATCCCTTACCACAAGTCGGGACTCAATCCCATTGTTGCCCATATGAACAAGATCGACAAATTCGACGATTTTACATATGACCAAAACACGCGCAAAAAGGCAGACGGAAAGAAAGTTGAGAAGGATTTTGAATTCAATAAAACCTTGAGAAAGCTCAACGATCCGAAAGCGGCGGCACAGGCATACCTTGATTGGTGTGAAAAAAACGAATATTCACCGAAATTCGCTGAATTTTCACAGCATGCGAATTATTACAAGCTTCTCGTAGACTTTACCGTATACGATAAGAGCGGAAATTATGTTCCGCAGAGAGCCGTTAAGGCTGTGTTCCCGAAGGGGGAGGACGCTTTTGGCTCTATGAAGGAGCTTATCGAGGAAGGTCTCGAGGAAGATGCTATCATCGAGGGCAAGAGAGATGCACGTCTCGGTGACATTGTTGACGAAATCGAGAGAACGATTCCGAAGACGGAAGCGGAAATTGCAGAGGAAGAGGTTCCCCAAGCGGAAACCGACGTTGAAGCAAGAATCATGCGTTCCGACCGCAGCCGCAACATTGACAGAGATATCCTCGAATCGGTGCTTGCGGATAGCAGCCTGAAGCAGAGGTATTTCTCGCAGAGGGTGTTCTTGCAGAAATATCAGGAAGCACAGACATCCTACAACAAAGCCCTTACAGAGATAAACCGAATCGAAAAAGAAATCCGTGAGCTTCCGAGAGGAAACACGCAGAACAGCAAGGTTAAGAGACTCCGGGAATCTTTGGACTTCTATTACGGCAGACTACAAGCCGCCGAGGAAAAGATGTTCACCTACGAAGCAGAGGGCTTGCGTGATGTCATTGATTCCGAGATAAACAGATTAAATGAGGTTGCGAGAAAAACAGGTATTGAGAGCAGACGAGAAGCCATCCATGAGAGGGTGGAAAGAGCAAGCAGGGCGGCAGAGATTTCGACAATAAGCAATTATGTCAAAAAGACTCTGAAGCTGTTTGAGGGTGACACCAAAAAGCAGTACGTTCCCGAAGTGCTCAAGGCTCCTATTGTTGAATTCCTCACGTTTTTCGACTTTACAAAAGCAAAGACAAACGGCGGCGTGACGCAGCAGAGCGCAAGACTCGATGATGCTGTTCAAGCACTTTTGAGCGTCGATACGGAAGATTTTGACAAGGTTATTGCGGATTTTGAACAGGCTGTAAAGGATAACAGCTTTGGCGAGGAAACATTTGCGTTTGACCTCAACGAGGATGTTGTTAATGCCCTCAAAGAGCGGTTTGAGAGCATCAAGGCGGAAATTAAGCGTTTTGAAAACCTTGAGCCTACGCAGAGGAACATTTATAACATGGATGCGGAAGCACTTGCGGACCTCAAGGACGCATTAAGAACGATTTATACGATCGTGAAACAGGCGAATACGCTTATAGCAAGCGGCATGAGTATTGCAGATGCGGCAAATGGTACAATAAATCACCTTGCGGATGTAGAGGCTGACACAAGCAAGTGGTCTACAGCCAAGAGAAAAGCATACTTTTTGTTCGTTGATCCTATCCGTTTCTTTGAAAAGCTCGGCAAGGAGGCAGTGGAAATGTTCCGTCAGCTTCAGATTGCAGAGTCGAGAAGAGCGTTCTTGATTAAGAGGGTACAGGATTTCATGCGCAACGAAATCGGCGTAAAGAATGTTGAAAAGTGGGAAAATGAGATCCACGAAATCAAGGGCATTCCTGTGCTCGACAAAAACGGTGATATTGTTGTCGATGATAACGGAAAGCCTGCCACAAAGACGATCAAGGTAAACGCTACGCAGATCATGGCTCTTTACTGTCATTGGAACCGTGAACAATCAAGAAAGCATCTTTCAAGCACTAACGAAAACGGTGATAAGGTCAAGACAGGCGGTGGTATATTCCGTGAGAAGCTTGATTCGGGTGAATTTGATGAATCGCCGCGTATCAGGTTTACGCAAGAAATTGTCGACGCTATGACGAACGAGCTGTCAAAAGAGCAGCTTAATGCGGCAAAGGCGATTCAGCGTTACATGAGCAACGAGCTTGCCGAGCTTGGCAACATGGTAACAATGAAACGCTTTGGGCTTAATGGTTTTACGGAAGAATACTATATTCCAATTATCACCAAAAAGAATGATTCGGTTAACGAAACCGGGGATAAAGCTCCCGGGGAATTGTTGAGGATTATCAATAAACCGTTCACGAAGAAAACGCAGAAGGTAGCGACAAGCACAATATACATCGATAACCTCTTTGATGTGTTTACCAAACACGCAATGGAGATGATCGACTATCATTCGTTTGCGATTCCTCTTCTTGACATTGTAAGGTGGCTCAACTTCTCCGACACAGCGAACGGTGCTGACATAACCATGAAGGATGCTCTCAATAAGGCGTTCGGCACACAGGGCAGACAGTTTATCACACAGCTCATCAAGGACATTAACGGATCGTCATCTACTCCTACAGGCGGTATAGGAATTCAGAAATTCTTCTTGCGAAATGTAAAGGTGGCTCTCGTCGGCGGCAAACTGAAGCAGATATTCCTTCAGCCTACGGCGATAGCAAGGGCAAACGAGGTCATCAAGGAGAAGAATATCAACAAGGCCGTTGGAATTTTGCTTAAAACCAAAGGAGCGGAAGATAACATAAATAACACCTATGATCGTGCATTAAAGTGGTCGGGCGTTGCCGTTATGAAGGATATGGGCTACGTTGATGTAAACCTCGGCGTTGGAACATTTGCCGACATCATCAAAGACGGTGGTGAGAGTGCGTGGAAAAAGGCTGTTGCATCGCTCAAGACAAAGGATGCTAAAAAAATTCACGAAGCTATCACAGAACTGTCTCTTGAGTATATGAGGATAGGTGATAAGCTTGGTTGGGCGATCCTTTGGAGAGCTTGCGAGTATGAGGCAATTGAAAGATTCCCGAAGCTTGCACCGAAATCCGATGACTATTATAAGGCGGTTACAAGGCTGTTTGAGGATTGCGTTTACAAGACACAGGTATTCGATTCCGTGCTTTCAAAAAATGCTATGCTGCGTTCATCGGATACACTTTCAAGGCTGTCAACATCGTTTATGTCGGAGCGGATGAAATCCCTTCAGGGCGTGATTGGCGTATATCAGGCTTATTCAGATACACGAATGAGACTTGAAAAGGCAGAGCGTGCGAAGCAATCCGATGACGAAAAGGGCAGAAAGGAAGCTGCAAGAATCGCAAGAAAGAAAGCTTTTGAAATGTATCGTGCTGATATGTTAAAAGCTACATGGAAGTACGCGGCGGCATCTGTTGTTACTGCAATAGTTGCGACCGTTGCGGATGCTTTCGCCGACGATGAAGAGAATTGGCTTGATTACAAGATTTATTTGAAAAAGTTTTTCGGAAAGAATTTCTTTGACGGAAATCTTTGGGGAGAGCTCGATCCTTTACGTAGGCTGCCGTACATTTCCGAGGTTATTAACATCTTTCAGGGGTATGATCCCTCCCGACTTGACCTTGAATCCTTTGCAGAGACACAACAGGCGTTTAACGCGATGTTGAACATTATGCAGGGCAAGGGTAATTATACCGGCATTGGCGTTATTATTCAGACACTTGAGGCTGTAGCTCTTATGACAGGGCTTCCTGTTCAAAACGTTGCGAAAGATGTGAAAGATCTTTTTAATGCAATCGTTTCTGATGTCTTTGGAGGATACGAAGCAACGGAAAAAAAGAAATAAAAAGCCCTTTGGGCGGTGATTCATACATGTATGTTTCACCGTCCTTCTTTTTTTGCTATAATGGTGGCAGAAATAAAAGACAGAGAAGGAGGAAAAGTATGATTTTCTCACTTGTAGACGGCAGAGCGGATGCGTGGCAATGGGACACAGGCTTGAGCCTTAATGTGGATACTTCTGAACATCAGATATCCGAGGTGCATATGAGCAACAGCTCAACAAAGGGCGCGTTCGTTTGCGAAATAAAGCCCGATCGAACGGTAGAAATTCCGAACATATTACTCACCACCGACGGTGATATAAATATATATGCGATCATCTCCGACGAAGAGGGAGAGCGCACCGTGATCAAAGAGCGTCTTCACGTGCATCGTAAAAAAAAACCACAGGATTACGTATATACCGAAACCGAGGTTTATGAGTATAAGGACTACATAACGCGCCTTGAATCCGTGGAAAATACCGTCCTTAAGGCAGGGAACGTTTACACGCTTTCTCCTGATGAGGGCGCATTCGTTAACGTCCGTGTAAGCGTAAACGAGGACAACAGCAAGACGTATTATATTGATTTCTATATTCCCGAAGGACAGCAGGGTGAGCAGGGTGAGCCGGGTGATCCCGGAAGCCCCGGTGCAAATGGTAAGACACCGTACATTCAAAACGGCTATTGGTACATCGACGGAGTTAATCTTGGTGTAAGAGCTGAAGGAACTCCCGGCACGTCCGTAACCATCACAAGGATCACCGAAAGCACCGAGAGCGGCGGCACGAACACCGTTGAGTTCTCGGATGGAAACAGACTCAACGTCCGCAACGGTAATGACGGAGAGGACGGAGAAGGCGGCGGTGGCGGCGTTATCGGGGAGACAGACCCGACCGTTCCCAATTGGGCAAAGCAGCCGCAGAAGCCCAAGTATGATGCTTCCGAGATTACCTTTATTCAACCGGATTCGCAAAGCATTCTTCCGAGCGGCACCGTTGACGATGCACTTGGGGAGATTGATTTATTTCTGAGAGGCGTACCGTCTTGGTCATTAAATCCCACAAAGCCGAGCTACACAGCATCAGAGGTCGGAGCATTACCTGCATCAACGAAGATTCCGACAAAGACAAGCGAGCTTGAGAATGACAGCGAATACGTACAGCTTGACGATCTTTCGCCTTACGCAAAGAAAAATGACATACCTCCCGAAGAGATATACGTTGGTGACGGCACTATGCCAAACACAGCAACGCTTCAGATCATCGTTGACGAGGACGAGATCGTGACGAGCTACACCTTGGACGAGATCGTGGATGCCGTGCTTGCGGCATTGCCGAATGCGGAAGGAGTTGGATTCTGATGGGGAAGAAATACGTTATTGATGAATCTACCTTGAGCGGCATTGCCGACAGCATTCGTGCGAAGAAAGGCACAACGGCAGACATCGTTCCCGAAAATATGCCCACAGAGATCGCAAGCATCGAGGGCGGCGGCGGTGGTGGCGAAATGGCAGGGGATCTTGCCGACAAATCGATCACAGAGTTTATCAGTGACACTTGCACTTCGTTAGGCGAATATTCCTTCCGTGCTTGCAAAAGCTTAATAAAGCTCATTGCACCAAATGCAAAAAGCGTTGAAACATATGCCCTTTACCAATGCTCGGCATTAAAATCCCTTACATTGCCGTCAGTAACAAGTATAGCAACAAACGCTTTTCGTGAACTTACAAACGCAGAAGTTATTGACTTCCCGAAATTGACGGCAATTCCGGCTAATGCCTTTTATGGCTGCCGTGGTCTTAATGCCCTCATATTGCGATCCAATACAATGGTAACACTTGCTAACACAAATGCGTTCTATCAATGTTATCGTATTTTAGGCACAAAAAACAGCGGCTATAATCCCAATGGCGAGAAGATAGGTTTCATATATGTCCCACAAAATCTTCTTGAGCAATACGCTTCTGCAACGAATTGGTCTGACGAAGATCTTGTAACGCAGTTTAGAGCCATTGAGGACTACCCCGAAATATGCGGAGGTTAATGTGATAGTTAAAGAATTTTACAAAACGAGAACAGACGGAGTGAATCTCTTACGCACCTATTCCGATAAGGGCTTACAGATTCGCAAGGTCGGAACAGACGAAATCTATGACGAAGCGATCGACATAGAGAACGCTCCGTACACTTACGAAGAAACCGAGATACCGACAGAGGATGCGAGTGAAGCGGACTATCAAGAAGCCTTGCGAGAAATGGGGGTCAAGGTATGACGAAAAACGAACTTAACTCTGCCGTTGTAGCGGCAAAGGCTGAAACGAGAGAAGCATTGCAGACCGTATACGATTCTCTCAATCACGGTCAGCAGAAGCAGATCGTAAAGGACGAAAAGGTGAAAGCTTTGTTCGATCTTTACGGCGTTAATTACGAATAACGGTAGGTGAATATATGAGTAAATTAAGAGTAAGACAGCCTGACGGAAGCGTTGTCGATATCCCCATCGGGGGAGGCGGCAGCGGAGGATCGGGCGAGGACGGCAAAACGCCATATATACAGGACGGCTATTGGTATATAGACGGAGTAAACCTCGGAGTAAAAGCTGAGGGCAAGGACGGAACTGACGGTGTCTCACCCACAGTTACCGCATCCAAGTCGGGAACGGTTACAACGATAACCATAACCGACAAGAACGGCACAAAGACCGCAAAGATCAATGACGGCACGAACGGCAAGGACGGAACAAACGGAACGAACGGAACGAACGGCAAGGATGGAGCAGACGGTGTCTCTCCTACAATAACCACATCAAAATCAGGGAAAGTAACTACCATTACAATCACCGATAAAAACGGAACAAAAACAGCCACCGTAAACGATGGTGCTGATGGTAAGGATGGCACTAACGGCACGAACGGAAAAGACGGAAAAACCCCTGTAAAGGGTACAGACTATTTCACCGCTTCCGACAAAGCGGAGATGGTGAACAGCGTTAAAAATGATTTCGAGGAGAATGGGCTTGCCGTTGGAGCAGACGGCGGTGATGCTACTGTAATCAGGAAAAACCATGTAGCACTTATCTCAAGCACAGGAGAGGGCGCATATATGACCTCCGAGGGAAAAGGCAGCATTTCTTTTTACGATTCCGACACGGATGATAATGTTATACTTTCCAACATTGCAGAACCCGATGGTTATTACGATGCCGCAAACAAGGGATATGTTGATAGTAAGACAACAGACAAAGCCGAAACATGGACATTCACTCTCGCTGACGGCAGCACCGTAACGAAAAAGGTGGTGCTTGCTTGATGGATTTTTCAACGGTCAAGAAGATAACCATTCCCGAGGGCGAGGTAAAGCAGATTTCTGTCGGCGGTAATGTGATCTGGAAGGGCGGATATACCAATCTCGTTCCGCTATCAACCGAATCGGACGGCGTAACAATTTATAACGGCGGTCTTGGTTATAAAGACGGTTATCGTATTCGTTCGGGAGGAGCGGAGGCGGAACAAGCTATTGCAACTTGTTGTGGATTTATTCCTGCTGTTGGAGGAGACGAGATTGGAATAGGTGGTGCTGTGGCATTCGACGGCACAACAGCTGCCAACGCAATCAACGTATACAATTCAAGCCATACAAACCTCGGTCAGGTTGTTGAAAACTACGCTAACAACGGTTATGGCATATTTGCTGACGGAACTGTTTCCAATTGGAACAAGGGTGTCAAGAGAAACGGCTGCTTCTATTGGAAAGTTCCTTCGGGGCAGGGCATAGCCTATGTCCGAGTAACCGCACGAATGGATCTAAACGGAAAGAATATGGTAGTCACCAAAAACGAGGAGATAACATGATAAACGCACTACACTTAATATGGATCATTCCGCTATTTGCATCCTTTGGCTTTATGCTTGGGGCTATTATGGCGGTTGGGAAAGATAACGATATCAATGATTAACAGATAAGGAGGCGAGTCCAATGGGCTTTACATATTGATATCAACCATATAAAAACAGGACAACTCACCCAAAAAAGAAAAAGAAAAAAGAAAAAGAAAAAGAAAGGAAAAAAACTATGAGAATTGAAAACGATGAAAAAGAATTCGCGTCGAGGGGCGTCGGCGCGGCAGGACTCACAACAGGCATAATCGGTGCGGCAGGTGTCGGTCTTAGCCTTATTGGCACCCTTCTTGGTGCAAACGGAGCGAATACAGCAAACGCTCCTCGCCATCACGAAGAGAAGCCCGTTGACCGCTACACCCTTGAGCTTGAACAGAAGCTCCAAGACGCGAAGACACAGATCGCACTCCGTGATTCTACCATCTATACTGACAACAAGTCACTTGATATGTACAAGTACTTTGACGGCAGATTCCGTGAATTTGAGGCGGCACTTGCACAGCAGGCTGTCAACAATCAGGCAACGAAGGACTCCTTCCAGCTTATCAACGAGAGACTCTGCTGCGAAGAGAAAGCGAGAAAGTGTGCGGACAATACGCTTGTGAACTACATGAACGCAACATTTTATCCCAAAATGATTGCGGACATAACCACAGCAGCGACAACCGTTGCACAGAACCTTTACAATCCTCTGCCCATCGACGCTTGTTGCTAACCTACAGACAATGGGGGGAGCTTAACGCTCCCTCCAAACGGAGGAAAAAGATATGATGCCGATAGATAAGGTAACAAGGGGTATCGTTGCATACCTTGACAACGAGCTTATGACACACATTCCGAACGATAGCTTCAAGAAGCTTGGCTTCGGTGTTGCGGTTGCGCTTGCGGCAAGAGACCCGATGAAGATTATCAGCTCTTACGTAAACACAGATATGCTCAAGATGCTCGGAATACTGAACGCAGAGGGCAATTGCATTGAGATCGAGCTACTGCGTGACGAGCTTAAAAAAAGGATGCCTACAGAGGGCATTAAGATTCCGTTGCCTGTTATAGGAAACGTTACTATGTCCTCTTATGATCTTGACACAATGATAAGCTACATTAACGCCGCTTAAAGGGAGGGGTTATGATGGACAGAATGAACATAATGGATAGCCTTGTTGAGCATTACAAGGACGAGATCGAGGACGTTCACGAATACGCACAGCTTGCAGAGGAGGCTGATGCGATGGGTGACGAAAAGCTTGCGAAGCACCTTTATACGATGGCGAAGCAAGAATATGAACACGCATACACTTTAAGAAAAGCACTAATGGAAAATTACGGCTATAAGCCATGTGCCGACCACGAAACAGAGAAAAAGTGGTTGGCGATTAAGCATCTGTAATATAACTACAGCCGATTAAGGCAGAAGGGAGAGTAAAAGAAATGTCAGAAACGTTACTTATAGCATTATTGAGCTTTGCCGGAACCTTAATCGGCTCTGTTGCCGGACACCTTGCGTCGGCACGTTTGACAGCTTATCGACTTGAGAAGCTTGAAAAGACCGTATCCGAGCATAACGGATTCGCCCGAAAAATGCCTGTCCTTGAAGAAAAGATCGATAACGTCAAGAAACACATTGATTCGGAAATTGCAGCGGTAAAAAAAGAAATTCAGCTGCGACACTCTAATAACAATTAAACAGGAAGGAAACTGAAAAATTATGAATGTAAAAGCGTCTACAATCATCCGTACTATCGTCCTTGCGGTAGTGCTTGTAAACAACATCCTCACTATGAACGGTCTGAATCCTCTGCCTTTTTCGGAAGAGGAAATGTATGAGATCGTCTCAGGCATTGCCACCGTAGCAGCATCTCTTTGGGCATGGTGGGAGAATAACTCCTTTACAAAGGCTGCAATCAAAGCTGACGAGGAATACGAACGCATTAAGGCGGAAGAAAAAGAGGTAGGATACGATGCTTAAAATTGTTCTCGACCCCGGTCACGGTAAGACAACAAACCGATCACCTCTCGATTCTTCTTTTGCCGAAGGAACAAACAATTACCTTTTCGCCCTTGCACTCAAAGACGCTCTTCTTGAGTATGAGGGAACCGAGGTTATCCTAACGAGAAATACAATCGACGAAGATCCTTCTCTACCTGCGCGCGGCGAAAAGGCTGTTGTGGAGGGAGCCGGGGTTTTCCTGTCCCTGCATTCAAACGCTTCGGCAGATCCGTCCGCTTACGGCGTTGAGGGCTTTTATTCCGTAAAAACTCCTATGGCAAAAGGTCTGCTTGAAGGTTTGTGCAACGTTGTTAGAAACAACCTTCCTGCATCCAAAGTTAGAAGGGTAACCACAAAGCTTTCGGGCGGCGAGGATTATTACGGCGTTCTCCGCGCATCCAACGGAGTGCCGTTCTCCACACTTATAGAAATGGGCTTCCATACAAATCCCAAAGAGCTTGCCTGTATTCGACTTGGCGAATGGCATCAGGTTGTTGCAAAGGGGATGGCAGAGGTCTTTTCCGATTTCTTTAAGTTGGAAAAGAAAAAGGCTCCTGTAACAGAGCCTGTTCCCGATGATAATCCTGTATCTTTATCCGCAGAGCTTGAAGCTATGTCGGCACGCCTTGCAGAAATTGCGGAGATTTTGAGTAAATAATTGAATTATTTACAAAAAAATACAAATTTGTTTGTTGATTGTGAAAAAGAAAAGTGATATAATATAGGTGCAGGAATGTCCATCCCTGCGAACTCCTTTCTTTTTCACAAACCTCCTTATTTTTATAACTGCAAAAGCCCACCTTCTGACCATAGGCGGGCTTTTGTGGTTTTTTGCGTCTTGTTTTCCCAAATTTTTCCCACTTGGTAATTCGAACACAATATCTTGTGTTTTTTGATGCAAAAAACACTATATGTTGTGGTGTTTTTAGGTTGGTGGAGGCGACGGGAAAATCGTCCACGCTCAAAATGCCACAAAAACGCCGCAAATTCTGACGAGAATGCGGATTATGGACGAAAAATACACGCAAAATGATATATTTTTTGAGTATTTTTTTCCCATTTTCTTTCCCACTATATCTTTACGCCTATTCCCGAAAAAGCCGTTGCGAGAGCTTCCGCCTCGGTGGGGAAGAGGTGCGCGTATGTATCGAGGGTTTCTTTTGTCGAAGAATGCCCAAGACGTTTGGATACAGCTACGATAGTAAATCCCTTTGAGATGAGGAGAGACGCGCAGGAATGGCGAAGATCGTGTATTCTTATTTCTTTTACCCCCGAAGCTTTGATTGCGTTTTTGAAAACTCTGCTGATATTGGTAAGTGCCAACGGCCTATCCTTGCCAAATACATAATCCTTGTCCTTCATTTTTTCTCGTTCTTTGAACGCTTTTAGCTCTGCCATAAAGTCATCAGGCATCTTTATAGTGCGCACAGACGATTGATTTTTCGGGGTGGTGACGGCAAATGCACCGCCTTCTTTATTTGTTATGTTTTTGGTAATGGATATCTCGCACGTTTCAAAGCTTATGTCACTCCATAAAAGTGCCATTGCTTCTCCCTTGCGGCACCCGGCAACGAATAAAAGACGAAAAAAGAGATTGTATATTTCTTTGTCAACAGCTCCAAGAAATTGCACGAATTCTTCGGGAGTCCAAAAACACATCTCTCTTTTTAGTTCATTTGATCGCAGGGGCGGTATCTTTGATGATATGTTTGGAGAATCATAAAAACGCTCACCGAATGTTAGTATAGCTTTCAGAAATATCATTAATCTCTGACGGTATTCAAAGCTATATCCGTCAAGCGAAAGCTGCCAATCAAGCACCATTGCAGGAGTGATTTCTGAAATCTCCTTATCTCCGAACGTAGGAATTATCCTGTTTTCGATCTTGTTGCGATCCGTGTTGAAGGTTGACGCCTTGACTTGATTTTTCTTGTAATCGTAGTATTTATCCGTCAGATCACGGAACAGGATTTTTTCGGGATCGTTTGCCATTGAGAATTGCTTTTCAAGCTCGTTCAGACGCTCCTGCGTAAAATCATCGAAAGCTTCTTTGCAAGCTTTTTTCGTTTTAAATCCGCCGGAGAAGCGGCGGTAAACTATCTCACCATCAACCACTTCTTTATATTTGGCAGACCAAATCTCTTTCTTTGGCTTTCCTCTCTTTTCGTAATAAGGATCGGAGAGGATGGCTTTTTTTAGTAAATTGTATTCGTTTCTGTTCATGTTACCTCCTTTAGGGCGAGGCGGTCAGATTCCTTCCCTTTTGATATAGTAATTGTGGAGTGCGAGAAGCTCCTCCTTGTGTGCAAGCTTTAGCTTTAAAAGCTCGTTTTCCGTTTCAAGGGCTTTGGCTTTATCATTCAGCACGGTGTTTTCCGCTTTGATGAGCATAAGCTCTGCCGTTGCTTGGTCGAGCTCGTTCTGAATGGTGGCAAGGGTTTTGCTGCCGACAACGGCTTTACTGTCTGCGAGTATATCGTCGAGAGAACCACCGAGAACGGACACGATTCGGTAAAGTGTGTCTGCGTAGGGGTTCGGGGTATCGCCGCTAAAGACACGTGCGACAGTTCTTTCGGGCAAGTTTGTCATCTCCGCTATCTGTTTAGCTGACAAACCTTTCGCTTTTTTCAATTCCTTGAGGGTATCTAACCACATAATTTGTCCTTTCTTTCGTAAAAAAATGTCCTTTTGGGGCGTCAAAAGTGAGCATCAATATGCCAAACTTGAGCATTGATTTCGCTCTCATTTTGTGCTAAAATATTGTCAGAAGGAAGATTGCACCGCCGAGCTTACGGAACGGCTTTACCGAAGGATTTTAACGTATGAAGCGGACGCGGTGCTGACCTTCTCCCACAACAGCGGTTCTCCGTTTTTCTCCTGTTTCGGACATGCAGCCGCTGTTGTGGTGGACCATTTTGCCAGGGTTGGCAAAATGGTTAATCATAAATGACAAGGTTTCCGGATGCGTAAGAAATTTCAACATTATACTTATAAGAAATGTCGGTTTTGTTAACGCCACCGCTCAAGAAACTGTACACGTTTGCGCTTGATTGAAAATTGTCAAAATCAAAAATATAGATATACGCATAAGCAACGTCTGAATCAGAACTCCACCCCGGATTATATCCGGTGTTATAAAAGGTATAAGTTGTTTCTATCTCTATGTTTGCTCTTATTGAGGTTATACCATCAAAGATAACCTTTTTTGACTGATATTGTGGCTTTAAAACAACATATACTGTATAATTTACAGAATAAAACCCAGGTTCATCATCGACATAAATGTCAAAGTATTTATCAAAGTTTAAATACGAAAGCCGAACCTCCTCAACCCTATGAAAAAGCTCAAGCGGTGACTTTGCTGATAAATGGAAACTTTCAATATCTGATTTAAACGATTTGTACAAAACACCAAAATAACTTTCAGAAACTTTTGACCTTGCGGTTGTAATAGCGATTACTTCTCCTTTTGCGTTCGTTAAAATTCCGCCACTACTTCCTGGTGCAATGTAAGCTGTGTTTTCACAATAGGGAGAACCATCTACAATTTCGATTGGTGAAGTAACAACCCCTTCGGAAGCTATTAGTGAATTGGCATCATTTGGAAACCCAAAGGCATATACCTTTTCTCCTTTTGTGACGGTGTCATAAAACTTTATTTCTGGTAAGACGTACACACCTTCGGCGTGACAAAAAGCGTAGTCCGATACATTGTTATAAGCATATACCTTATCTACATTTTTTAAACTCCCATAAGAAGTTTTTATTTTTACATAATACGCACCTTCGATAACGTGAGCGTTTGTTACGAAATCGCCTTCATCGTTGATAAAAAAACCGCTTCCTTGGCTGATAACAGTTTTCCCATCAGAATCATATGTATATACTTTGATAACGTTCTCGGATATAAGGCTTTTGACTTCTTGTAACGAGTAATCAATTTCTGGTATAACACTTTCATCCAATATCTCATTGCACGAAAGACACTTTTTTACTTCCAACCCGGAAGCATGAGGTTCTGGTTCAATTTCGGTGTCCCAGTAGGTATACAGATGGTCACATGATGTTTCAGCGGTTGTCTCTTCTGCATTTGGAGACAAAAAGCTAATATCATATCCACTTGAGACAATAAAACAGGCTAAGCAATATCCAGCAATAATGCATATAACACACGCAATTACGCTAAAAAGTATAATAATTCTTTTAGAATTTTTTGAGATCATACATCGACGTTGAGCATCGATTGCGCAACTACGCAGCTCAACTCACACCTCCTTAATAATCTTCTTAACCACACCGAGGACGGTAACACGGTTAGCGTCTTTACCTTCAAAGCGGCGTGGAGCATACATAGTGTTTAGTGATTGAAGCTCGATGGCGTTTCCGTCGAAGATGACGCGCTTTACAACGGCATCCTCTCCGTCGATGAGAAGGACGGCAATTGAGCCGCTATCGACCGAGCTTTGACGGTGTACCTGAATAACGTCACCGTCCTCGATCTTCGGTGCCATGCTGTCGCCCTGCACCTTGACGCAGATCGTCTCTTCTGCTTCCGACTTGCTTATAATGAAGCATGGGATATACTCGATGATCGTATTATCCGCATAAGCACCGAATCCGGCTGACACGCTTTCATAAAGCGGTATCATATGCACAGGCATTTCGTTCATTATTATTGCGGTGGGTTCTGTTACAGCGTCACCGAGCAGAAACGAAACGCTTACATTAAAGTAATCTGCAATTTTCTTCAATGTGGTATCTCTCGGAACAGCACCGTTTTTCCATTTAGTAGCTGTTGCCGTAGACAGTCCCAAGTCGGAACACACCTTGTTTGGAGTAATGCCTTTATCCAAACAAAGAGAAATTAGATTTGACCAAAACATAAAAAACCTCCGTTTGTAAAAATTGCACCAATTTAACAAGCTGTTTTTGTACAATTCGCCGAAAAGTAAGAAAAGTAAAGACTTTTTGCGAAAAAGGGGTTGACAAAGTTAGATTGGTGTGGTATAATATAGGCACAACAAAAAAAACCGCAAAGCAAATCCAATAAAAAGACGGAAAAACCGTCTGTGATGTATAATTAATCATATTTTATCACATTTTCGAGGATTTGTCAAGGACTTTTTATAAGAAAGGAGAAAAAATGGAGAACGATCTTGATTTGAGGGAAAATGCGTCACATAGATTAAAAGAGCTTCTCGCTCGTCACAGGTTCATTTTTGGCGATTCGGTTGCCCATGATGAATACAGCCAAGCTCTGCGCACAGCTCTCAAGGTAATCAATCACGAAAAGCTTACCTATGAATTTGACCGACCAAGCGCAAGCGCATCAATCATCAGAGGCATTATAAGCTCGGAGGGTGCAAGGACAGGAGCGGATGCAAGCATCTTTGAATTTATATTAGAGGAGCTTGCAGAAGCCGAGAAAAGAGAGATCATGCATCATTGGCTTCTCCGCTTGTATAATTACTACAAGTGGGAATGCGATGACGTTGATAACGATCCGTACCTTAAGGACATCAACGTAGCTTTGGACGTTGTTACCGAGCGTAGAACGCCGACCGTTGATGAAATTAAGAGCAGCGCACACAGGCTCAAGACTTTGGTAAATTTCTTCCAAAGAATGACCTCGGGCGAGGCGAGTTGGGAAAGACTCAATGACCAAACCACACCGCCCAAGGTTTGCAAAAAGGATTTTTGCCCGGTTCTTGAATTCAGGAAAGCGTTTCTTGAGGAAATCAAAATGATAGTTGATTTACTTCATGAGCGGATCGTTGGCTAACTCATTAGCCCGCACAACCGCCTCTGCATATGCTTCATCCAAACATTCAGCACATTGCTTGCAGGGGTGGTTGTGGTCGCATCCGTATCTTATAACAATGACTTCTCCTTCATGGACAAGCCATTTATGGTATACGGTGATTTCTCGGTGCATTTGAGGGCAGAAAACCTTAATGTTAACGTCATTTTTCAAACGTTTTTCCTCCTTTCGTGAGTGATACAGATATTATATCACGAAGGGAAGGAAAAGTCAATCGAATGGAGGTAAAAAAATGGATAAAGTAGCAGACCTTGTCCTCTCGATAGACCTTCGGCTGAAGCGGCACAAGCTCTCCAAAGCGTGGCTGTGCGATCAGCTGCAGAGGGAAGGCGAGGAGGACATCACGGTAAACGGTCTTTACAACATCACTTGCGGCAGGGCCCATGCAGACAGAATTGAAAGCGTGGTTGCAAAGTGCCACAGAGTGCTGGACAATTACGAAAAACGAATGCAAATATAACTTATAGGAGGAAAAAAGGAGTTATGGCAAAGGCATACATGGACTACACGGATATCATGAAAAGGTATGATATCGGCGAAACAAAGGCAAGAAGGATCATCCGCACCATTCAGGCGTTGAATGACGGTGGGATGCTCCCTGTGGGTAAGGTGTTACCTTCGGAGGTAGAGCTTTGGGAAAACACACTCGGCGGCAGAATGGCACAGAACAATATTTAAGGAGGACGGTCAATATGGGCGGTATTACATATCTCGGAAAGAGAGAAAGCAACACAGGAGCCGTGGCGGCTTGGGTATTGACGTATGCGATCCTATTCGGTATCGTGGCTTGGCTTGTGGTTTCCGTAGCCTGTGCAAAGGCGGCAGGCGGTCAGATGGAAGAATGGAATCTTCTTAAAATCCTTATGGATATGACGGAGGGACACAGATGGTAAGTGCAGAAGCAATTATAAGCACCGTGGGACTTTCTCACGAAGAGTGGCTCGACCACAGACGAACCGGCATAGGCGGTAGTGATGCGGCCGCAATCGTAGGACTTAATCCCTACAGAAGCAGACTTGAGGTCTACGCCGACAAGCTCGGTCTGATCCCCGAAAAGGAGGACAGCGAGGCTATGAGAGTCGGGCGTGATCTTGAGGATTACGTCGCAAGACGCTTTATGGAAGCAACCGACAAGAAGGTTGTGAGATCCAACACGATGTGGCGAAGCAAGGAGCATCCCTTCATGCTTGCCGACCTCGACAGAAGGATAGTCGGAGAGAACGCCGGGCTTGAATGTAAGACAACCCCGGTTTGGAACAAAACCGACTTTGAGGGAAAGGAGATTCCGCTCACCTATTACTGCCAATGTATGCACTATATGGCAACGTGCGGATTTGACCGTATGTATCTTGCGGTGCTTGTCCTCGGCAAGGGCTTCTATTGGTTTACGATTGAGCGAGATGAAAACGAGATCGCAAGCCTTGTTGAAGCGGAGCGTGAGTTTTGGGAAAACCACATCGAGAAGCAGATCCCTCCCGAAGCGGACGGAAGCGAATCGAGTGGCGTTGCGGTATCCGCTCTGAACAGTCGAAAAAATGAGCCACAGGAGACGAAGCTCCTCTATGAGGTAGAGGAATCACTCCGCAATTATACAATGCTCTCCGCTCAAATAAAAGAGCTTGAGAAGCGAGCGGATGCTTGCAAGCAGACGGTAATGCTGTATATGGGCAACAGCGAATACGGTGAGACGAACGGCTATAAGGTAACCTACAAGGCAACGGCTCCCCGGTGCGACACGTCGATGATAAAGAGCAAATATCCGCAGATATACGCCGAATGCATGAAAGCATCGGGATCAAGGAGTATCAGAATAACACAGATAAAAAATAAGGAGATTAGAAATGGAATTTAAGGTTGGAGATAGGATCACAGTAAAGCAGTATGCAGACATTCCGAAACCGCACAAGACAAGAGCCGTTGGCAGGCTGTGTGGCAGATCGGGAAAAATCATCAACATTCTTACGGATGCAAACGGCGAGGCACTCTACATAATTCACCTTGACGGTTATGCAGTAGAATCCAAGAAGCTTTGGAGCGGCGAATGCCTCATAAACGAGGTGCCGGCACAGTATTCGTGGACGTTTGAGGTACTTGACACCGTGGTTGTCGGAGCAATGTTTGAAACGGTAGGTAACCGCAAGACCGAAATCACAAGAGGACACGGACACATCATTCACGAAGGTAGTGTAGGTATCGCACAGGCTGCTTCCTGCGCACTCAAAAAGGCTTTTGAAAATCTTAAAGACACAAATAAGGAGGCACGCATATGACAAGCGCAACAAACGTAGGCGGAGCAATCACCGCCGCAAAACAGAATCAGGTAGCACAGGCTACCACACAGAAATCCCCGGCAACGATGATGAACACCATCCTCAACGCCGACAGCACAAAGAAGCTCATCGAGAACACGTGCAAGGAGAACGCAGGAGCATTCACGGCATCCGTTCTTGATCTCTACACATCCGACAAGCTTCTTCAGCAATGTCAGCCGCAGCAGGTATTCATGGAAGCCATGAAGGCGGCATCCCTCAAGCTCCCGATAAACAAGCAGCTCGGATTTGCTTGGATCATCCCCTACAAGGGAACGGCAACGTTTCAGATCGGCTACAAGGGACTTATACAGCTTGCGATGAGAACAGGGCTTTACAAGCACCTTAACGCAGGTCCTGTCTATGAGGGCGAGTTCGTATCACAGGACAAGCTTTCGGGAACGGTTGACCTTTCGGGCGAAGCAACAAGCGACAAGGTAGTCGGTTATTTCGCACATTTCAAGCTGCTTAACGGCTTTGAACGTACCATGTATTGGACGAAGGAAAGAGTGATCGCACATGCGTCGGCATACTCGCAGAGCTACAGAAGCGGCAACGATATTTGGAAGAAGAATTTCGACGAGATGGCAACGAAGACCCTTATGAGAAACCTCTTGAAATGGGCACCGCTCTCGGTAGAATTCGCAAACGCACTTGCGGAGGACGATCTTGCCGAAAACACAGAAAGCTACGTCGAGGAATATACTCCCGACAATTATGAGGTTATAGACAATGGCTAATTTCAACTTTAACAAGGTAATTCTCGGTGGGCGGATTATATCCGCTCCCGAGCTTAAAACAACAGCATCCGGTATTCCTGTGGTAACTATCAAGATGGTTGTTAACCGCCGAAGCAAGGAACAGGACAAGGCCGATTTCTTCAGAGTGACCGCATGGAGAGCGCAAGCGGAGGTTCTCGCAAAGTTTTTCAAAAAAGGATCTTCCATCTGCGTTGTCGGTCAGGTACAGATCAACGAATATACCGACAAGGACGGCAACAAGAGATCGATTACAGAGGTTGTTGCCGACGAGGTAATATTTGTTGACAGCCGCTCGGAGGTTGGGGCAACAGAAGCACTCGCAGAAGCGCAGAACGCGCCTCCTGTGCAAAAAATCGGGGAACAGGCACCGAATTTCACCGAAGTTTCCGATGACGGAGACTTACCGTTTTAATTTAACTTATGTATCAATCTGAAACCGAGAAAAAGTACACGGCACGAAGCGAATACTCAAAACGGAGCGTCTGTCCTTACTACCAATACCACTCAACACGGTACACGGTAGGCGGCAGGGCGAATCGGTCAAATTTCATAGCTTGCACGTTGGGGCAGCACAGCCTTTCGCTGAAGCTCTGCTTCCCAAGCCACGAAGACATGGTCGATAAGCGCAAGAGTGCTTGTGAGGACTTGATCGGTTACACCGAATGCCCGGTATTCAAGATGCTTTGTGCCGAGCAAGTAAAAATTTCAAGGAGGACTAATGAGAAAAGTTGAGCATGGACTTTTCTACTTTCCTCTTGATTGCAATTTCTTCCAAAACAAAAAGATAAAAATGCTTCGGAGAGCGCATGGCACCGTTGGCGTATTGACGTATATCAATCTGCTTTGTCGAATATATCAGAATGGCTATTATATCACCTTCGATGATATCAATGAGCTTGCGATGGACATTGCCGAGGATATAGCTTGCGACCAATTGAGACGTACAGCGACTCAAGTCACCGAGACGATCTTCTACTTAGTAAGACAGGACATCCTTGACGAAAGGCTGTTTGAACAGGGCGTGATGTCCGGCACGGCTATCCAAAGACAATACGTTGACAGCATCAACCGCTTAAAGCGAAAGGCTGAAATCGACCTCTACTCCCTTCTTCAAAAAAGCGAAGAAGGGTCGGGGGTCGGCGGAAGCACGCCCAAAAATGACATTTCTTCCGAATTTATTCCGATTAATTCCGAAGAAATGCCTGTAAGTTCGGAAGAAAAGCGCAAAAGGGAAAGAGAAAGTAAAAAAGAAAATATTACTCCCACCACAGCGCATGCGCGAGGAAAGCACAGAAACGTTATATTGAGTGAAGCGGAGTATGCGGATCTGCTCTCGCGTATACCGGATGCGGATGCATACATCGACACATTTTCAGAAAAGCTCTATAATCGCGGCTATTCATACGGCTGTCATTATGATGCGATCCTCAAATGGTGGGACGAGGATAAGAACAAGCCGAAAAAAAGAGCGGCAAAGCAAACGCTTGAAAGCAGCTCGTTTAACGAGGATGACTTTTTCACCGCCGCTTGTAACAAAACATACAAAAAAAGGAGTATGACATGACGGTTGTTATCGACAGAGCAAGCTCGCCGTTTCCTTACGAAAAGAAAAAGCCCTGCGAGGGCGCGTATTTCAAAAACGGCTTATGGTGGATGGATATTAATACCCTTGAGGAACTTAACGAGTTCGTAAGGGTTAATGGAGCTATCATCATTTATTCGGATGAGCGCGACGGCATGGATTCGATTTGCATTTATGACCGTTGCGTGGAGGGGGACTAATGGACAGAGGTGAGGTTTGGAACGCGGTAGGTTATTCGTATGCGGTATGCGAATCCGAAGTGGTGAAACAACGAAGTATACAAAAGAAAGGCAAAAGGTAAAAGATATGACACCTGATTGGACTATTTATGAATGCGCTTATATCGTAGGTTTTCTCTGCGCAATATTTGTGATCATGGCATTAGGATACGGAGCTTGGGTGCTTCTCAAGTATGCGCTCGACAAGGGCATCGAATTAAGCATGAAGCCGAAGCTCCCGAAGAAAACAAAGTGGATCAAGAGCAATTACACGCTTATTCAGCAGCTCAAATGGGATTACAGAAACTATATGGCATATAAGGACTATGCCAAAAAGCAAAGGGGGAGAAGGTTATGAAAGCAAGAATCCCAAAAGCATACGCATCTCTCCCAAAAAAGCAGAAGGACAAAGTTTGTGAGTATATGACGCAGATTGCCGCTGATGAAGCGTTAAGGAGCTATAACCGAGATATCGGGATAGTACTTGAACAGTATTTGATGATGTGCTGCGTCAGCTTGCACCGCAATTGGGGATGGGGCGAGCGGAGATGCACGATGTTCCTTGCAAGCATGCGGAGGATCTTCCGTGAGAACCTCGCCTACGTGGCGAAGGGCGTTCAGAACGAGATGCTTCAGGGTCAGATTGAGGAGATATTCAAGCAAAACGGATGGCCGCACGATGCGTTTACCGACATAACAGGGGAGCTGAATCCTGAATATAAAAACAAATGTGAAGGAGCGAAGAGCGAATGAAGCATTTAGGTGATATAACGAAAATAAGCGGATATACCGCACCGATAGTTGATTGCATAATAGGCGGTAGTCCTTGCCAAGACTTATCGGTCGCAGGAAAAAGAGCCGGACTTGACGGAGAAAGATCGGGTCTCTACATAGAACAAGTAAGAATCGTAAAGGAGATGAGAAAGCAAGATGAGCTTAATGGAAGATCAGATGTCGATATTCGACCAAGATATATGGTGTGGGAAAACGTCCCCGGAGCCTTCAGTAGTAACAAAGGAGAAGACTTCCGCATCGTCCTCGAAGAACTCGCAAAAGTCAAAGACGAAAATGCCGTTATTCCTATGCCTGACAAAGGAAAATGGACAAACAGCGGATGCGTCATGGGAGACGGATGGAGCATCGCTTGGCGAGTACTCGATGCACAGTTTTGGGGAGTCCCCCAACGCCGCCGCAGAATCGCACTTGTCGCAGATTTTGGAGGAGAATCCGCACCCGAAATATTGTTTGTCCGCAAAAGCGTGTCAGGGTATCCTGACGAGAGCGAACCGAAGAGGCAAAAAGCTCCCACCGATGCTCCAAGAGGCATTGGAGCAGATGATAGAGAGTGCTACTGTTTTGAACCCGGAGCAGCTAAACGATTAGGCGGTTATGTATGGGAAGACCTCGCTCCAA
>JAZQXI010000140.1:0-14007 GCA_045632805.1 Eubacteriales bacterium
TAGACAAGGATAAGCCCTTCGGTGATAACAAAAAGCCCATCAAGGACGCTATCAGCGACTCCCTGCAGGTCATAGGCTCTGCCGACGGCTATTTTGCAAAGCCGAACGAGGATATTTACATCACGGTCCATATCAACAACCCCGACGCGTTCGAAATTCTGTCCTTTACGCTCAACGGGGTCAAGTATTCCGACTATATGTTTGAGACGGGTTCAGACCTTGAAAATCTCATTTTGAAGATCAACGTGGGTGACGTCGAGGGAGAGATCTCCTACACCATCGATGCCATTAAGTACGTGGATGGAACCGAGATCAAGGACGTCCGTATGGAGGGAGACGACACCGTCAGCGTAACGATTCAGCCCAAGACCTTGCCCGCTGCAAGCGTTTCGGGAGAGACGGTCGGCTTTAACGGCATTTCCTTTGCCGTCAACGTCACCGACCCCAAGGCGCTGATCAAGGCGACCGATGGAGACAAGCTTTTGGCGATCCTCTATGACGGTGAGACGTTGCTTGCGCAAAAGGAGCTGAACCTTGGTGACAACACCGTGGAATTTACGGGACTTACCACCAATGCGCTCTACCAATATGCGATCGTGGCAGTCTACGACGCGCTGGACGGAGAGGGCAGAATGGCGCACGTCCTTTATGAAAACGCGCTTTATACCAAGGCGGTCGTTCTGTTTGAAAACGTCGCTTTGGTGGGTGACACGTTCTCCTTCTCCTTCCGTTGGGACGAGACGGTAGCAAACAAGGCGCTGACTTCTCTCGCGCTTTACATGGGCGAGGAAAAGGTGCAAGATCTCGCACTTGATGCAACAAGCGTTTCGGGACTTCTTGCCGAGAAGGATTACACGATTGTCGCGACTTATCTCAATGGAGAAAACACGGAAACCGTCACGGTCGGCTTTTCCACCAAAACCACCAACGCCATCACTTTTGTGAGCAACGGCGGCGAGGAGCTTGGAACGGTCAACCTTTCGGTCGATGACCCGCTTCCCACACCCACGCGCGAGGGCTACACCTTTGGCGGTTGGTATAGCGACGTCAATCTGACACAGAAGGTGGATGCGGCATTGAATGACGATATCACGCTTTACGCATGGTGGCGTGAGGAGACTCGTCCGAGCAAGTTGGTATATGAAAACCGACCGCAGGAGGGCATTTGCGTCACGGGTATTTCGGAGCTTACTCTGACGGAGGTTTGGATTCCCGGCTATATTGGCGGCTTGCGCGTGCAATGGGTGGAAGGAGACTTTACGGGCATCACCCATCTGACTCTTTCCACAAAGGTTCGAATCGAGAACCACGCTACCTTGCGAAGTGTGACCTTTGCAAAGGGGACGGGAGAGAGCTATTATCAAATTCAAAACGCGCCCGAATTGACCGACGTGACTTTGTCGGCGGACGCATACATCGGGGATGCTTTTTGGTGTGATGGATGCCCCAAGCTCAAGCCTTCGGGCTTCCATGTGGATTCCGAAAGCCGATATCGGGTCGTGAATAACTGCTTGATCCTTGGTGACACGTTGGTGCTTGGATGTCAGGATAGTGTCATTCCCTCTGACGGCAGTGTGAAATATATTGGCGCACGCGCATTTTGCGGACAGACCGATTTGACATCGATGGTGATTCCCGAGGGTGTGCGCGCATTTAAGAGCGATGATTTTGGAGGGGTTGGATTCGAAGGATGCAGCGAGCTTTCCTTGGTCACGCTCCCCGAAACTCTTTCCGAAATTCCTTCCCACACATTCGAAGAATGTAGCAGTCTGACCTCGATCACGATCCCGAGCGGTGTCAGCAAGCTTGGCAGCTTTGCTTTTGCATATAGCGGCTTGCGGAGCATCGTGATCCCCGATAACGTCAAGGAAATCGGCTATGCTTGCTTTGAGGCCTGCATGAGCTTGACAGACGTAAGTCTTCCGGATGGTCGGGCGATCTCTGAGGACGTCTTCTTCGGCTGTCCCCTCAATTATGAAAGCGAGGGCGGTGTACTGTATTTGGGCAACTATGCAATGGGACGTGAGATCCACAACGGCAGTATTGTGATCCGCGAAGGGACAACTTCTATTGCTAACGGTATCTTTGACACTTTTGCGGGATCCATTCAGCTTCCAAGCACACTTGCCGTGATGCCGTCGTTTTCGGAGTGTCGATATCTGAAGAGCGTAGTCTTACCCGAAGGAATTGAGAGTCTTCCGAATGATATGTTCTCAGGATGTTCAGATCTGGTGGAAGTCAATATTCCGACAAGTGTCAAGAGCATCGGACGAAATGCGTTTAAGGGATGCACAGCACTTCGAACAGACATCGAAGACGGCGTTTCCTATTTTGGAAAATGGGCGATTGCGTGCGATCAAACTGTGACCTCGGTAACGTTGCGTGCCGATACCGTAGGAATTGCGGCAGCATGCTTTCAGAAGGCCGCAATTACTTCGATCGCACTTCCCGAAGGACTTCGCTACATCAACTACTTGGCATTTTCAAATTGTAAGGGATTGACTGAGCTTACCATTCCCGCAAGCGTGGAATATATCGACGGCAATCCCGCAGACTACTGCCACAACGTGACTCGTATTACCGTGGCAGACGGAAATATTGCTTACCACGTTGCAAACGGCTTTTTGATCGAAACGGCAACCAAGACCGTTTTGTGGGGGCTTGACCCGCGCGAGCTTCCCACTGATGGCAGTGTGATCGCTATTAAAGGAGCCTTTAGCGCACTGACTTACCGTCTCTCCGAAATCACCGAGCTGGTACTGCCGGACTGCATCATCCGTATTGACAAGGATGCTTTCTTTGGTGCCAACTCATTGAAGAAGCTCACGCTTTCGGGCGACTTGGAGTATATTGGTACCGCGGCACTCTCTTCCCAATCCTTGACTGACATTTATTTTGGAGGAACGATGGCAGAATGGGAGGCGGTTGAAAAGGCAGAACATTGGATTTCCACCTACAATCATCCCGAACTCACAATTCATTGTACCGACGGTGACATTGTGATCGAAGCATCTAACTATTGATAACAAACACCCCCGCGCGCCGTTTGGCGCGCGGGGGTGTTTGTTCCGTCTATGTGCCAAAGCTTGAAATTCAGCAGAGTTTGTACTGCACGAACGCTTTCACCAAAACGCAGAGCACCCTCGGTGGAATGGTTTGGGATGCCATCCATACGAGGGTGCATATCAAAAGGCGGTGAAGTTTTTGAAGAGGGGTTCGGGGAGAAACTTTTTTAAAAAGTTTCTCCCCGAAAAAACACACTCTTATTCTTCCCCCGCAAGGTCGCGTCCGATTGCTGCCAAGTGGCGGAGCGCTTCGGGGATGAGGCGGTCGGGGTATTTTCCGTAGTAGGCAGGACCAACCTCAAAGTTGACCGTTCCCGCATACCCAACCTCACGCATCGCGTTTCGGATATCCTCCCAATCCATTGTTCCGGAGTAGGAATAGGGCGCATTGTGGTTATCCCAAACGCCGTCCACCTCGTGAATATGTACGATCTCCATTGTTTTTCCAAGCTTGCGGATACAGCCACCGACCGTGTCGCCCGTTCCTTTTCCCGTCAGCGCCACGTGTCCGTAGTCAAGGCAGGCGCAAAAATGCTCGGAGCCCAGTTGGTCGATAAACTCCAGAATTTCCTCGGGACGGGAGCAGACGCTTGGGCAGATGACCTTGTTTTCATCATCCAGCCACATCGGTTCGATCCCAACCTTGATGCCGTATTGTTTGAGATAGGGAAGGATAAATTTGAAGAGGTCAAGATTGTAGGCAAAGCCCTCTTCTTTTTTCTCGTCAAAAAAGCGACCGGGTGTGCGGACGGGATGAATGACCGTGTAGCGTGCGCCCAAAATTTGGGTCGCGAGAATATCCTTGACGGTGGCTTCGCGGTATTCGGGGCAATCGCATGCGGGAAATTCTCCAAAGATGGCGTGCGTCTGATAGATCGTGATGCCTTCCTCGTCTGCGATTTTGCGAATGTTTTTGTAGTATTCTATCGTTTCTTCAATGCTCATGCGATAGCTACGAGAGGCTTTTACCGCTTCCGCATCAGGGCACCATCTTGCCAAGCCGTAGTCGGCATAATCGATTCCCGCCGCCTTCATAAGCTGAAACATTTTGCGCGTTCCAAAGCGTGCCTCCAACGCACCCGTACTGATACTGATCTTCACATCGGCACCTCCAAAGCTTTTTTTTGTATTGTAACACCGTTTTGGAGCTTTGTCAAGCCAAAACAGCTTTTTTTGCGTGCAAATCTTGCAAAGTAGCAAGGGTTGTGCTATAATGATAAACGGAATATTATTTTTTTAAGAGGTTTGCCATGAAACTGACCGAGCTTTTTCAAAAGGATACGCTTTCTCTTTCCTTTGAGGTCTTTCCGCCCAAAACCACCGGTGCGTTTGACAGTGTCAAGCACGCCACGGAGGAAATCGCCAAATTGCATCCCGCTTTTATGAGCGTGACCTACGGTGCCGGGGGAGGAACGAGCCAATATACGCTGGAGATCGCCAAAAACATCAAGGAAAATTACGGCGTGCCGACGCTTGCGCACTTGACCTGCGTTTCTTCGACGCGTGAGACGGTGCGCAACAAAATTGAGCGCATGAAAGAGGCGGGGATTGAAAACGTCATGGCTTTGCGCGGTGATCTGACTCCCGAATTGGAGGCGAGTGATCGCAACACGTGGGCATACCGTCACGCCATCGACCTCATTCGCGACATTCGGGAGAGCGGAGCGGATTTTTGCATTGGCGGCGCGTGCTATCCCGAGATTCATCCCGAGAGTGCCGACCAAAAGGAGGATATCCGATACCTCAAGGAAAAGGTGGACGCGGGATGTGCGTTCCTCACCACGCAGATGTTTTTTGATAACAATCTGCTCTATAATTTCCTTTATAAGATCCGCGAGGCGGGGATTACCGTTCCCGTGATCCCGGGTGTCATGCCCATCACAAACGCCAAGCAGGTGGAGCGTGCCATCAAGCTTTCGGGCTCGTTTATGCCGCAACGCTTCAAGAGCCTTGTGGACAAGTTTGGACATTCCCCGGACGCGATGAAGCAGGCGGGAATCGCTTACGCCACCGACCAGATCATCGATCTGTTTGCAAACGGTATTCAAAACGTCCACGTCTATTCGATGAATAAGCCCGACGTGGCACAAAAAATCCTTGAGAACCTTTCGGATATTCTCGGATAAGGAAGAACAGTCATGAAAATCGCTGAATTTTTAAAAACGCATCACGTGATCCTGGACGGTGGAATGGGAACGCTTTTGCAGGAGAAGGGGCTTGCGGCAGGGGAACTGCCCGAGCGCTGGAATCTCTCGCATCCCGACATGATTACTTCCATCCACCGTGCCTATTTTGAGGCAGGCAGTCACGTGGTCAACACCAATACCTTTGGGGCAAACAGCCTCAAATTCTCACCCGATGAGCTGGAAGCAATCGTCAAGGCAGCAATCGAAAACGCACAAAACGCACGCACGCAAAGCGGAAAACACGATGCGTGGGTGGCGCTTGACGTAGGCCCTACGGGAAAGCTTTTGGCGCCCTACGGCAGCTTTGATTTTGAAGAGGCTGTCGAGGTGTTTGCAAAAACGGTCAGACTCGGCGTCAAATACGGTGCGGATCTGATCTTTATCGAGACCATGAACGACAGCTACGAAACCAAGGCGGCACTTCTTGCCGCAAAGGAGAATTGCGACCTGCCTGTGTTCGTCTCCAACGCCTACGGAACGGATGGAAAGCTGATGACGGGCGCGTCTCCCGAAGCCATGGTAGCTATGCTGGAAGGCATGGGAGCCGATGCCATCGGCGTTAACTGTTCGTTGGGACCGAAGGCACTCTTGCCCGTGATCAAGGAATACTTACGGTATGCGTCGATCCCCGTTTTGGTCAAGCCCAATGCGGGACTGCCGCGCGTGGAGAATGGAAAAACGGTCTATGACGTTGCCCCTGACGTGTTTGCCAAGGACGTTGCCGAGATGCTTTCGAGCGGTGTCCGTTTGGCGGGCGGCTGTTGCGGAACAACTCCCGACTATATCAAATCGCTCTCTCAAAGCGCGGAGAAGGTCGCACTTTTACCGATCGAACCCCAAAACCGCACTGTGGTGTCCTCTTATACCCACGCCGTAAGCTTTGGAGATCTGCCCATTCTGATTGGTGAGCGTATCAACCCCACAGGCAAAAAACGATTTAAGGAGGCATTGCGCGCGGGAGACATCGGTTATATTTTGAACGAGGGGCACGCGCAGGCAGAGCTTGGTGCGGAGATTTTGGACGTCAACGTAGGGCTCCCCGAAATCGACGAAGCGGGGATGCTGGTGCGCGCTGTAACCGAATTGCAGGCGGTGCTGGATCTGCCGTTGCAGATCGATACCTCCGATGCGCTTGCAATGGAGCGCGCGTTGCGCCGTTATAACGGAAAAGCGATGATCAATTCGGTCAACGGAAAGCGTGAGAGCCTGGAAACGGTTCTGCCGCTTGCCAAAAAATACGGTGGCGTGGTTGTCGCTCTTACTTTGGATGAGAATGGAATCCCCGAAACGGCAGAGGGAAGAATCGCTATCGCAAAAAAGATCCTTGCGGCGGCAGAGAAGTGCGGAATTTCCAAAGCTGATATTGTGTTCGATCCGTTGGCGCTGACGGTCAGTACCGACCCAAACGCCGCCAAGGAGACGCTTTGCGCGGTAGAACGCATCAAACGGGAATTGGGATGCCACACGTCTCTCGGCGTTTCCAACGTGTCCTTTGGACTCCCGCAGCGGGATGCCATCAATGCCGCGTTCTTCACGATGGCGCTTCAAAAAGGACTTTCTGCGGCGATCATGAACCCTTATTCGCTTGAGATGCGCAAAAGCTACCACACGTATCTTGCGCTGTCTGGAAAGGATGCGAACTGTGAGCGCTACATCGCGTTTGCCGAAACGCTTGCAGAGTCAATTCCTGCGCAAACGGTTGCAAAAAACACATCAAAAGCCCCCAAGAACGCCGAAACCGAGGGGCTGAGGCGTGCGGTGGTCAAGGGCTTGCGTGAGAGCGCCGCAACGCTGACGCGAGAGCTGTTAAAAACGCTCCCACCTCTGCAAATCGTACAGGAGGAGATCATCCCCGCACTTGACGAGGTTGGAAAGGGCTTTGAACAGCAACACATCTATCTTCCAAGCCTTTTGATGAGCGCGGAG
Organism: Eubacteriales bacterium; assembly: GCA_045632805.1. Taxonomy (GTDB): domain Bacteria; phylum Bacillota; class Clostridia; order Oscillospirales; family CAG-272; genus UMGS1865. Next base: position 7,178 of record JAZQXI010000140.1, read on the forward strand.
GCGGCAAAATGCGCGTTTGAGGAGATCAAAGCCGCCATGCCGACGGGGGAGAGCGAACGCAAATGCGCGTTCGTGCTTGCTACGGTCAAAGGCGACATTCACGACATCGGAAAAAACATCGTTCGCCTGCTTTTGGAGAATTACGGCTACGAGGTTTGCGATCTCGGTAAGGACGTGGCGCCTGATGTGGTGGCGGATGCCGTGGTTCGTTTGCATGCGCCGCTTGCGGGCTTGAGTGCGCTCATGACCACGACCGTGCCCGCGATGGAGGAGACGGTCAAGCTGTTGCGCGAGCGTGCGCCATGGTGCCGTATCGTTGTTGGTGGCGCGGTTTTAACCGAGGAATACGCCGCCGCGATCGGAGCGGATCACTACGCCAAGGACGCGATGGAAACCGTCCGATACGCGGAGAGTATTACGCAATAAAAAACGAGCCAAGACGAACAAGTTTCGTCAGCTTGACGAAAGTTTTGGTCAAACTTTTTCAAAAGTTTCCGCGGTGGAGGCTGCGTAAGCCTCCTCGGCGCCCGCAGGCGTCGAAACCTCTCTTTTGGCGTTTCTTTTTGTGAACTTTTTCTTTGCGCCTCCTGCCTGCAAAGAAAAAGTGGGGTGACAAATTCGTAGTTCTTAACGAACTGTCTCTTTTCAATAGAGTATTTTAACTGAACGAGCCAACCGCCGAACGCGGTTGGCTCAAGCAGTAGACAAAACGAACAAGTTTCGTCAGTGCGATGAAAGTTTTCGCCCAATGCGCTTGCGCATTTTCTTTTATCAAAAGGCGGCACGGATCCAACGCCGTGGAGCGTTGGTCGCGCATCGCAATGCGCGAAAACTCTCTTTCGGCGTTTCTTTTTGTGAACTTTTTCTTTGCGCCTTCTGCCTGCAAAGAAAAAGTGGAGCAACAAATTTGTAGTTCTTAACGAACTGTCTCTTTTCAATAGAATATTTTAACTGAACGAGCCAACCGCCGAACGCGGTTGGCTCATTTTGTCAAATTTACTTTGCCATATCTTTTCCGATCTCTGCCAAATGTCGCAGAGCCTCAGGAACGAGCGAATCGGGATATTTGTCAAAATAGTTGCCGCCTACCTCAAAATTGAGGTTGCCTTGGTAGCCGATCTCGCGCAAGGCTGCCATGATGTCCGACCAATCCATCGTGCCGTAGCTGTAAGGCTTGGTGTGACGGTCCTCATTGGGTTCAACTTCGTGCGCGTGGATGATCTCTACGGCTTTTCCAAGCTTGCGCAAAGCACCGCCGGGCGTGTCGCCCGTGTCAGCTCCCGTCAGAGCAAAATGACCGAGATCGGGGCAGGAGCAGAAATGCTCGGAGCCAAGCTCATCAATAAATTCCAGAATCTCCTCGGGGCGCGAGCAGATCGTGGGACAGATTTTTCCGTCCACGCGATACCACATCGGTTCGATCGCGATCTTGACGTCGTATTTTTCAAGATAGGGGATGAGGTCGCGGAAAAATGCGAGGTTGAGAGAATGGCATTCCTCCTTTTTTTCGTCAAACACGCGCCCCGACATTGCAACGGGATGGATGACTGTGTGATGACAGTGCATGGCATTGGTCGCGATGATGGCGTTGACCGTTTGATTGAAGAAAATTTCGTAATGATTGAAAAACGCGGGAGCGCCGAAGATGGCATGTGTCTGTCCGATGACCAGTCCCTCATTTTTTGCAATTTCATAGATGCTTGTGTAGTGCGCGTAAATCTCCTTTGGTGTCATTCCAAAGGACGTGCAGGCTTGCAGCTGTTCAAGATTGCCGCACCAATCGTCAATGTTGTAGTCCAGCGCGTCAAAGCCGGCGTTTTTGATCATACGGAACGCTCGTTCGGTTCCAAATCGCTTTTCCAAATGCCACGTGCTGATGCTGAGTTTCATTTTCCAAAGACCTCCTGCGTTTTTTATTATTTTATCGCGTTTTCGGGGTGCTGTCAAGGCTTTGATTGAAAATAAGTATTGCAAAAAGTTTTAGAATAGATGTTGACAAAAATCAAAAGGTGTGCTATACTACTATGGAATGATGTTGACGGAGATTGCCCGAGCGGGAGCCTTGCAGAGAGCGTGCGGTTGGTGAAAGCACGTAAGGGGAATGCTCAATGGGGGATCACTCCCGAGTCGGTGGGATGAAAGGGGAAAACCGTAGTCTTACCCGTATGACCGCGTTAAGGTCGGACACACGGTGTTCAAAGTGCGCGAAAGCGAACGTGAGTGGTACCGCGGGTTAGCCCGTCTCACGACCCAAGTGGGGGTCTGTGAGGCTTTTTTTATTGTTTGCAGATCATCCAAAACGGATTGAAATAGGAGAGAAGAACATGGCAAAGGATTACACCAGTACACTGAATCTGCCCACGACCGAATTTCCCATGCGTGCGGGACTCCCTCAGCGTGAGCCCGACATGCTCAAATATTGGGATTCGATCGACCTTTACAACCGTCTGCAGGAAAACGCAAAGGACAAGCCTTTGTATATGCTGCACGATGGCCCTCCGTTCTCGAACGGAAACATCCATATGGGACACGCGCTCAACAAGATTTTAAAGGACTTTATCAACAAGTCGCACATCATGTCGGGCTACCGCGTGCCGTATACTCCCGGTTGGGATAACCACGGCATGCCCATTGAGTCTGCCATCATCAAGCAGAGCAAGCTCAACCGCAAAAAGATGTCCATTCCCGAGTTCCGCAATGCCTGCCACAAGTTCGCGCAGGACTTTGTGGATAAGCAGAAGGAGCAGTTCATTCGTTTGGGTGTTGTCGCGGATTGGGACAAGCCTTATCTGACCATGAACAAGTCCTTTGAGGCGCGCGAGATCAAGGTCTTTGGCGAGATGTATAAGAAGGGCTATATCTACAAGGGACTTAAGCCCGTTTATTGGTGCCCCTCTGACGAAACGGCGCTGGCAGAGGCGGAGATCGAGTATCAGACCGATACCTGTACCTCCATCTACGTCAAGTTCCGCGTCAAGGACGATCAAGGCAAGCTTAACGGCGTATGCGATCTTGCCAATACCTATTTTGTCATCTGGACGACCACGACCTGGACCTTGCCCGGAAACCAGGCAATTGCGCTCAACCCGAACGAGGACTACGTCATCGTCAAGGCAGAGAGCGGTGAGTGCTACATCGTTGCAGAGGCGCTGTGCGCTCGTACGATGCTTGAGGGCGGTGTTGAGAATTACGAGATCCTTGACCGCCGCGCGGGTAAGGAATTCGAATATATGACGGCACAGCATCCCTTCCTGGATCGCGATAGCCTTGTGGTTGTTGCGGACTACGTTACCATGGATAGCGGTACGGGTTGCGTGCATACCGCGGGCGGCTTTGGCGCGGACGATAATATCACCTGCCGCCGCTACGGACTCCCTCCCTTGGTTCCCGTGGATGACCGCGGATATCAGACCGAGGAGGCAGGGAAGTTTGCGGGACTGCGTTACGATCAGTCCAACGAGGCGATTCTTGCCGATATGAAGGAGAGCGGCGCGCTGTTCGCATCTCGCGAAATGGAACTCGAGTATCCTCACTGCTGGAGATGTAAGAATCCTATCATCTTCCGCGCAACGCCGCAGTGGTTCTGCTCGGTGGATGCGTTCAAGGAAGAGGCGGCATCCGCTTGTGACGCGGTCGAATGGCTTCCCGAGTGGGGCGGCGATCGCATCAAGAGCATGGTGCGCGAGAGAGCCGATTGGTGTATCTCCCGTCAGCGCCATTGGGGGCTTCCTATTCCCGTGTTCTATTGCGATTGCTGCAAGAAGCCCATCTGCAACGATGAGACCATCGAGCGCGTTTCCGCGCTGTTTGCGGAGCATGGCTCCAATATTTGGTACGAAAAGACTGCCGCAGAGCTGCTTCCCGAGGGCTTTGTTTGCCCTGAGTGCGGTGGCAAGACCTTTACCACCGAGACCGATACGCTTGACGGTTGGTTCGACTCCGGCTCCTCTCACTTCGATGTACACGAGAACTTTGACGGCGGCAAGTATCCCTTTGATATGTACCTTGAGGGCGCGGACCAGTACAGAGGCTGGTTCCAGGCATCGCTGCTCACGGCTGTCGGCGCGACGGGTGAGGCAACGGCTCCCTTTAAGACCGTTCTGACTCACGGTTGGGTCGTTGACGGCGAGGGGAAAGCAATGCATAAGTCACTCGGTAACGTCATCGTTCCTTCCGACATCGTTGCAAAGTACGGTTCCGATCTTGTGCGCCTTTGGGTCGCATCCTCGGATTATCGCGTTGACGTTCGCGTTTCCGACGTGATCTTTAAGCAACTTTCCGACGCATACCGCAAGATCCGTAACACGGTTCGAATCCTGATCGCAAACCTCAATGATTTCGATCCCGATACCATGATGCTCCCCTTCGAGAATCTTTTCGAGATCGACCGTTGGGTCATTGCCGAGATGAACAAGCTGACCAAGACGGTCAGAGACGCGTACGATACCTACGAATTCCACGTAGCGTACCACGCACTCAATAATTTCTGCACCACCGAGCTTTCCAAGCTCTACGTAGATATCACCAAGGATCGCGTTTACACGGGAGAGACCTGTGGCGCGCCTCGCCGTAGCGCACAGACCGCAATGTATTTCGTTCTTTCGGGCTTGGTGCGTCTCTTGGCTCCCATGATCTCCTTCACGGCGGAGGAGATGTGGCAGGCGATCCCGCACAAGGCATCTGACAAGTGCGAGAGCGTATTCCTCAACGACATGCCAGCATACGACGAGAGTCTTTGCTTCTCTGATGTAGCGGATAAATGGAACCGTCTCTTCGAGATGCGTGACGACGTGATGAAGGCGCTGGAGCTGGCACGTGCCGACAAGCTGGTCGGTAAGTCGCTGGAAGCAAAGATCACGCTCTACACCAAGGATGCGGAGCTGACTGCACTCCTTGGCGAGTTTGGCGAGGAGCTGAACACGGTATTTATCGTGTCCGGCGCCAAGGTGACCGATGCCGATGCACCCGCAGGCGCATGCGTCAATGAGGACGGAACCTTGGCGGTTCTGGTTGAGCCGGCGGACGGCTGCAAGTGTGAGCGTTGCTGGAGCTATTCCACAAACGGTGTGGATCTTGGCGAGGACGGCTTCCTCTGCGCGCGTTGCCGCGACATTCTGAAGCTTTGATCGTTTACGGGGAAGGAATCCTTTGTCAAAAAAGCGGTTCCTTCCCCGCGTGCCATCTTAACGAATACTTGGGAAAGGAGATTTCCTATGATTTTATTGTTTGCTATTATACTGGGTGTGATCTGTATGGATCAACTGACCAAATGGTTGGCGGTCATTTTTTTGCAGGACATCCCAACGTTTCCGCTGTGGCAGGACGTTTTGCACTTCACGTACGTTGAAAACCGCGGTATGGCGTTCGGAATGCTCAAAGATCACCGCTGGGTGTTCATGGTGTTTTCCACCGTTGCCATCGTGGCACTTTTGATCTATCTCATTCGCTTCCGCCCCAAGAGTATGTGGGTACAGGTGTCGCTTTCGATGATTGTCGGTGGCGGAATCGGAAACATGATCGACCGCGTCTTTTTGGGGTACGTGATCGATTTTATCGACTTTACGCTCATTGATTTCGCCGTGTTCAACGTGGCAGACTCCTTTGTTTGCGTGGGCGCGGGAATTTTGATCGTCTATCTTCTGATTGATATGATCAACGAAGCAAAGCGCGAAAAAGCAGAAAAAATCGCAAATGCCGAGGCGGAGGGCAACAGCTCTTTGGCGGAGAATCAAGATGAAAACAGAATGGATTGACGAGGAACGCGAGCATGAGCCGATCATACTGACGGCAAGTGAGCAACACGTAGGTGCGCGGTTGGATCAGTTTATTTCCGACGGCGCGGACGTAACACGCTCTGCCGCCGCAAAGCTCATTGAAGAGGGAAACGTCACGGTAAATGGCAAGACGGTTGCGAAAAATTACCGATTGCGGCAAGGGGACACGGCAGAGGTATTGTTGCCGGAGCCTGAGCCGTCGGAGGCGCTTCCCGAGGATATTCCACTGGACGTGGTGTATGAGGATAACGATCTGATCGTCATCAATAAGCCGGTCGGTATGGTGGTGCATCCCGCCGCAGGGAATCCGAGCGGAACGCTGGTCAATGCGCTCCTGTATCATTGCAAAGGGTCGCTTTCGGGCATTGGCGGTGTGATCCGTCCCGGCATCGTGCATCGTATCGATAAGGATACGAGTGGACTTTTGGTCGCGGCAAAGAATGATGAGACACATCTGGCGCTGTCCGAGCTTCTCAAGGGGCATCGCATCAACCGCATTTATACGGCGATTGCCGTGGGGAATTTTCGCGAGGACAGCGGAACGGTCAATGCTCCCATCGGGCGTCATCCCGTGGACCGTAAGCGCATGGCGGTCATTCAAAATCCGGAATTGCGCGCGCGTGAGGCGGTGACACATTGGAGCGTGCTTTCGCGCGGAGAAGCGGACGGAAACGCGTTTACGCTGTTACGCTGTGAATTAGAGACGGGACGCACACACCAGATTCGTGTGCATATGTCCTATACGGGGCATCCGCTCGTGGGCGACACGCTTTACGGCGGCGGAGGAACCAAATTCGAAGCCCGTCACCGTTCACTCATCACAGGTCAGTGTCTCCATGCAGGAGAATTGATCTTTACACACCCGCGCACGGGTAAAGAAATGTATTTTACCGCTCCCATGCCGCCCGATATGGCACGGCTGTGTGAGATGCTGTTTGGGAAGCAGTGAGGAGCTTTCCCCAAATTTGTTTTTAAGCCTCTTAAGGACAGAAAGCTTATCTCCGCGATAGCGCACAGAAAGAAAGGGAGAAGGGTGCTGTAACATCTGTCCCCCCG
>JAZQXI010000141.1:0-2617 GCA_045632805.1 Eubacteriales bacterium
ACCCCTGACCTCCGCCGTGACAGGGCGGCGTTCTAACCAACTGAACTACCGGGCCAATATGGTGGGAACAATAGGGCTCGAACCTATGACCCTCTGCTTGTAAGGCAGATGCTCTCCCAGCTGAGCTATGCTCCCGTACGCTTTATCAGCGACTTGCTTATTATATCACAGTCGGAAGGTTTTGTCAAGCCTTTTTTGAAAATTTTTTCAAAAAAACTTGCGGGTCGTATCAATTTGAAACGCCTTTACTTACGACTCCGTTATTATACCACATTGTTTTTCGTTTGTCAAGCCTTTTTTTGAATTTTTTTGGGCTTTTTTCGGATATGAGGGCGTCTTGATCAAACATACCGCGGCATTGCTTCAAGCACTTGCCGCGGTATTCGGAAATATTTAAATATTCAGCAGCTTTCTGAACGGCTCGATGCTTCTCTCGGCTCTCTCGGCATTTTCCGCCTCCGCGAAGATGCGCAAAAGGGGTTCGGTGCCCGAGAAGCGGCAGATGACGAATCCGCCATCCTCAAAATAGACCTTGCAGCCGTCTTCGTAATTGACGCGTGTAACGGTTTCTCCCTCGAATGCGGGAAGCAGCTTGTCGATCATCAATGCTTTATGGATCTCTGCCTTTCTCTCGGCGGGGAAGGCAAGGTTTGCCTCGACCATCTTGTGCTTGCCGAACTGATCCTCAAGGCTGTCCAGGATCTTGGTGGGAGAACCCATTGCGCAGACCATCTCAATGAAAAGGGATGCCGCATAGATGGAGTCCTTTCCGTGAATATGACCGCGCACGGTCAAGCCGCCCGAGGATTCACCGCCCAAAATGGCGTCGTGGCGGTCGATACCTGCGGAGATGTACTTAAATCCGATCGGAACCTCGTGGCATTCCTCTCCAAAGGAAGCCGCGATCTTATCCAGCATATGTGTGGTCGCGAGATTGCGCACGACGGGACCGTTCCAGCCCTTGACAGCGCGGAGATAGTAGTAAAGGAGACACAGGATCTCGTTTGCGTTGATGTAACGGCCGGAAGCATCTACGACGCCCAAGCGGTCGCCGTCGCCGTCAAAGGCGATACCAAGGTCGTATTTGCCCTCTACCACGTGGTAGCGGAGGTCGGTCAAACGGCTCTCGGTGGGGGCGGGGATTCCGCCGCCAAAGTAAGCATCCTTGTTATCATTGATCAGATCCACGGTGCATCGCATGGATTGCAGGATGACCATGAGCGGATAGGTGCCCGAACCGTGCATGGGGTCAAAGAGGATACGCAGGGAGCGGTTCTTGATCAGATCCTGATTGAGCTTGGAAAGGATGTGATCGATGAAGGAGTTGAAGGGCGATTGCAGATAGGTAACCAATCCCATCTCCTCTCCTTTTGCAAGAGAAAGGGTAGGAACGGGGATATCGAATTCCTCGTTGATGAGTTGCTCAAGGTATGCGGTGGTTTCCACGGGAGCGTCTCTTCCTTCCTCGACGATCAGCTTGATGCCGTTGTAGGAGGAGGGATTATGGCTTGCCGTGACCTCGATACCGTAATAGAGGTCCATGTTTTGAACAAGGAACATGATCAAAGGGGTAGGAGTACTGCGTTCGATGAGGATGACGTGAAAATCCATCGCGGTCATCGCCTCTGCGATCCAACGGGACGCGCTCTCGGAGAGAAAACGGCGGTCGTAGCCGATGACGATGGGTTTGTTTGTTTTGTTTTCCTTTTGTGCCAGACGGCAGATGCCGCGCGCGACGCGCAGGATATTGGACTTGATAAAATCGTCACCGATGATACCGCGCCAGCCACCTGTGCCAAAGCAGATCGTGCTTTCCGAAATAGGGGTTTTGGTATTCATGTTAGGACTCCATTTCTTCAAAATTTCAATTTTATTATACCGATTTTAAGGCGAAATTGCAATACGGAAGCCTGAAAAGTGGCGAAATTGAAATAGATTGGAGCGAAAATAAAAGATTGCGGTGAGAAAAAATAAAAAGAGGGCAAAAAAATTGTGATTTGCTCTTGAATTGCGGCAAGTTATCCTTTATAATATAAAGTGACAGAATATGTCCGTACGTTGTCGGACGAACTTTATTTGAGGAGGAAACTATCACATGAAAATTCTGGTTATCAACGCAGGCAGCTCTTCGATCAAGTATCAGCTGATCGATATGGAGAACGAGACCCTTCTGGCAAAAGGACAGGCAGACCGCATCGGTATCGAGGGCGGTAACTTCAAGCAGAAGGTTGAAGGTCGCGAGGACTATAAGCTTGACATCTTTATGAAGGACCACGCGGCGGCTGTTCAGCTCGTTCTTGACACGCTGACCTCTAAGGAGAACGGTGTTATCGCATCCCTCTCCGAGATCACCGCGGTCGGACACCGTGTCCTGCACGGCGGCGAGAAGTTCTCCGGCTCCGTTATCATTGATGAAAAGGTTATCGCGGCAATCGAAGAGTGCTGCGAGCTTGGCCCCTTGCACAACCCCCACAACCTCACGGGTATCCGCGCATGCGAAAAGACCATGCCCGGCGTTCCCCAGGTCGCAGTCTTTGACACGGGCTTCCATCAGACCATGCCCGACTATGCATATATGTATGCGCTTCCTTATGAGTATTATGAAAAGTACCGCATC
>JAZQXI010000142.1:0-5218 GCA_045632805.1 Eubacteriales bacterium
TGGGCTTGGATTGTCTTCCTAAGACCGCTTGGCCTCCGACTTCTTGCGAATTCTTTCTCCTGCAGAGCGCGAAATAATCCTCGGCGTTTCTTTTTTGATAACTTTTTTCTTTGCGCCTTTGGCTTCAAAGAAAAAAGTGGCTAACAAATTTGCACTATTTGACGAACCGTGATTTTTTTAAAGGGTTTGTCAGCAAGCTGACGCGTGCGCTTGTATTGCAAGCGCACGCGTTTTATGCTTTAATTCTCAAACCCGCCGTTTTCGATATACTCGGCAAGCAGGTCTCTTGCAAAGACGTCGGGGGCAAGCTCTGCTACCACCGTCAGCCCGTTGGGAGTATATTGTGAGGTGTAGCTGTCCACAACAACGTAGTATGTGGCGTTGGGATCGATCGCATCCTTGATTGATTGTCCGTATGTGCCATAACTGATGTGATAGTTACTGTTTGAAGTATTGAAAAACTTTTGCTGTAGCTTGTAACCGCTCACAGAACACAGAACGATTTGATTGTCAAAGGGGAAGATCATCTGCACGTCGGAATAGGTCACATCCCCCGCATTCAAATTATAAGGGCTGCGCGCTTGGAAAAATCCACCGCCCAAGGCGATGTTATACGTGTCTCCCCACGTTTGGATACCGATTTCATAATAGAGCTTTGCGGCAAGATCGCACAGCTCGTCCGAAGAACGGAAACGAACGTTATTTCCTAATACACGGCGGGTGGGCGCGATGATATCGTCGTATTTTAAGAGCAGCTCCGCAACGATCGCATCGTCTGCCAAAGACGCATAGGCACTTGTTTTCACGTTTTCCGCAGTGTTGACCTTGGAAGTGTCGTTGACAAAATTGATCTCCACTTCTGCGTGCGAGATTCCCTTGTTGTCACCACCGCCCTGCAGGTGGTAGACTCCGTAAGTGTCACGCAGCACGTAGCTTTGATGCGAGTGTCCCTCAAATACCATGTCCACGTGCCCGTCACGGGAAAGGGAAGGATCATAATAAGAGGAGAGTGTCCCGGAGGCGATGTCCTTCGTTCCCACGGAGGACCGCCCGTAGCCGTCGTGGATCGCGTAAACGATGTAATCCGCACCGTTTTGGCGTAACCGTTTTGCTTCTGCAACCACAAGCGAGGTCAGTTGCGCATCGGTTTTAAAATAGATGTCCTCTACCTGATCCGCAGAGATACTGGAGTAGCAGTCTCCGATCGCGCCAATGATGCCAACGGTCAATTCGCCTCGTTCCAGAAGAATGGACGGTTCGCAGTAATCGACACGTTCGTTGGTGGCGCGTTCGAATACGTTGATCGCAAGAAAAGGGAATTCCGCGATCTCGGCGTTTTCCTTGACAGGAGTCTCGCCCCAATCGTATTCATGGTTTCCAAGCGTCATGGAGGCAAAGCCGAGATCGTTCATCCAATCGGTGATCAGATTTCCGCGCGTGACGTTGGATTCCGCGCTTCCTTGCCACATGTCTCCCGTCGACAGGAAGATCGCCTGCTCGTCACGGTTTTTTGAGGTGCGCAGATAGGTGGTCAATTCGTCCACACCGCCTTGTGTGTCGGAGTCCGCAAATTTTCCGTGCAGGTCGTTGATCGCGTAAAGATCCAGTGTTACGGTCACATCTTTACGGCAGGTATCGCAAAATCCGTTGGAATCGGCATCGGTGTGATCCTTTTTGGATTGGCATAAACCGTTTGGTGTGTTTGGAGTGGAATTTTGAGAAACGGTGGTCGAGGTGCTGTCGGGATTGGTTTCAAGAAACATGACGCAACCGCAAAACATCTGCAACAGGCACGCAACGAGCGTGAAAACGGCTATGATTCGTTTATTCATATTATCCTCCAAAGAGCAGAAATTCAGAGAAGATCGGCAAGGTTGATAAAATCCAAGCCGTTCTTAATTGCCAAAGCCGAGGTGTAGGCGGTTCCGCCTCCGTGTGAGCTTTTCAAAAAGGCGATGCAAGTGTCCGCCCCTTCCACCAACGCGCGGTTGCGCATCTGCAGAACGCCGTTATAGTAGAAAGCGCTGACGTAACGAAAGGAATCCGCCTGTTCCATGATCTGCTCGTAAAGTCGGATGTCCGATGGGGACCAATCCTGTGTTTGCGTGGGACAGGGAAGGATCAGATGCAAACGGATGTCGGGATACTCACGCCGCATAGAAAGCACGGCAAGTGCCGCGAGCGTATCAAACCCAAGCGCGCCGCCTGTGCGAAAATGCACCGCACCGCACTGTATTTGCTTTTCGATCTCACGGCGCAATTGTTCCATCAAGGGTGCGTATTCCGCGTCCTCAATGTGGCGATGCCCCGTAAAGCAGACCGTTTTCTCCATTCCGATACTCCTTGGTTTGCATCCTGTATCAAGCGGATGCTTTTTTCTTACGGCATCATTATACCATACTTTGACAAGAAAGGAAAGAGGGATTTTTGAAAAAGCGACAGCATTTTTTCAAAAACAGCCCAAAAATTGCAAAAAATCGTATGACAAAGCGTGACGGCGGATGACACAAAGCGCAAAGATTTTCTGTTTTTCTTTTCGATACTCTGCCAAAAGCGTGCCAAACTGCTCTTTTTAGCTATGCATCCCGAAAAAAAGTGAAAAAAACGCATCCCCGATTTCGACTCTTTCTGCATGGAAAACGGAGTAAAATAGCCTCGGAACACAAAAAAGGAAGGTGGATGATACTCCATGCAGGAAGAAAAAATCAAACGAACGCAACAACCGTCTCAAGCCGCGGACAAGCCAAAGAGCGCGCGGATCGGAATCCGCTGGCTGCGTGCCGCGGGGATCGAATTGTTATGGGGGAGCGGCGCGTGGCTGCTCGGACAAGCACAAATGCTGTTTGGAACACACCCATTGGGGCTTGCTTTGCTATGCGGTGCGCCCAAGCATACGGCATCGATTTTGGCGGGATTGCTGATTACCACGCTGACCAATCTCCGCGACCCCATTGTCTACATCTGCACGTATCTTGCGGCGGCACTCATTCGTATATTTGCGAGCATGCTGCTGGATTCTCCCGATGCAAAATTCGAGTTGCCCGAAAGTCTGCGCAAAAAGCTGCATGAGCGAAGCGCTTCGGAAAAAGCCGTGGCGAGCGAGGAAAGTAACGGCGCCTTTCATGTGAGGCGTGAAAAACATGCCGAAGGAGACCAAAACGGCATATTGACACAGCTTGCCAATCTGTTTAGCGAAAGCGTTTGCTTACGTATGACAACGGCGGCAATCAGCTCGTTGATCATCAGTTTGTATTACGTTATTTCCGGCGGCTTTTTGTATTACGATCTTTTCGGCGCGATCTTTTCGGTAGTGTTTGTGCCCGTGGCGGTTTTACTGTTTTCTGTTTCGCTGGAATCCCGCGTTGAGATTGCGTGGGTCAAGTATGCGGCGCAGGGGGCATTGCTATTTTCCTTCGTGTTTGCCGCACAAACGGTGACGATGCTATCCTTTCCGCTTGCCCCGATGCTGGCGCTCTATACGACACTTCTGGTTTGTCACGTATACGGTGCGGTTTTGGGAATTGCGGCGTCTCTGATCGGCGGAATCGCTTATTCGCCCATTCAAGCCCCGGCATTTCTCTTAGCGGCGCTGACGTATTTACTGTTGCAAAAACATCGGCGGGAGGGAAGCGGTGTCCTGCTTTCCTGTTTGGCGATGCTTGCCTGGTCGGTCTATGTGTCTGGGGTCGATGTGCTATGGGATCTGGCACCTGCCGCTTTGATCGCGGGGAGTGTATTGACGCTGACGGTTCGTGTTTTTCTGAAAAACGGGGAATCAAAAGCAGACGACGAGGCGCAGTCAGAGGAAAGCACGATGGGGCGTATGGAGAGCAATCGGCGACGGGATGCCAACGAGCGTTTCCGAGGAATTTCGGATGCGTTCTCTTCGCTGTCGGAAATGTTTTATAATTTGAGTGACCGCTTTCGACGTCCCGGAACCTTGGATCTGCGTCGGCTTTGCGACGATTCCTTTGATGCCTTTTGCAACGATTGCCCGAACAAAAGCACCTGTTGGGGCTTGGAATATGCCGAGACACTCGGAAACGTCAATGAGCTTATTGCGGCGCTCCATACGCGCGGAAAAGTGAGCGGTGAGGAGGTCGATGAGCATTTGCGGCAGCGCTGCACCCGTATGGATGGGATCTTGGAACGAATCAACCGTGACTGTGCGCGCCTGACGGGAGAGATGCTTCGCAACAATCGCACCGAGATTTTTGCCATGGATTATGAATCGGCTGCAAATATCATCAATGACGCCTTAGAGGAGGAAGATGGGGAATACCGTTTTGATCCAGAGCTGGAGCGTAAGATCGCCGAATATCTGGGCGATGCGGGCGTTCGTGCGGACGGTGTGACCGTATACGGAAACCGTCGTCGCAGGATTTTGATCCGCGGGGTGGAAATCGAACACGCAAAGGTCACCTTTGAGACCATGAGATCGGATCTTGGAGAGATGTGCGGATCGGAATTGGGAGCGCCTGTTTTTGAGGTTGAAAACAACGTCAGTACCATGATCTTGCAGGCAAAACAAAAGATCGCGGTAACGGGGGCGCAAAACAATGTTTCCGCAGACGGTGGCGTCAGCGGTGACAGCGTCAACCTCTTTTCCAACAAAAAGGATTATTTTTACGCGCTTATCAGCGATGGTATGGGAGCGGGGAAGGAAGCGGCGTTTACTTCAACGCTTTGCTCGGTCTTTATGGAAAAAATGCTGCGGGCAGGAAACCGAGCAGGAACCTCTTTGCGGATGCTCAATCATATGGTTTCATCAAGAGGCGCGGACAGCACGCGTGAATGTTCCTCAACGATCGATCTTTTAGAGCTGGATCTGATGACGGGAGAGGGAAATTTTATCAAAAGCGGAGCCGCTCCAAGCTTTGTCATTCGCGGGGGTGTTGTGCGCCGCGTGCAGGCAGGAACGGTGCCGATCGGGATCCTTTGCACGCTGGATGCGCAGGAGAGCCGTTTCCCTTTGCAGGAAGGAGATACCGTTGTGATGATCAGTGACGGGATTTTGCAGGGAGACCCCGAATGTGAATGGATCACATCGTATCTTGCCTCGGTCAAGGATCTGACACCCGAGGAGATTGTGTATCGTATTTGCTTACGTGCCGCCGAGCGAGAGGAGCATGACGATTGTTCCGCGATCGCGCTTCGCATCACGCGCACAGAAGAATAAAATCCTGCCCACCCGTCAAATGGGTGGGCAGGAAGACTG
>JAZQXI010000143.1:0-14424 GCA_045632805.1 Eubacteriales bacterium
ATCTCCGCCACGCTCATGTAGTACATAACTTTGATTCCAAGACCGTTGAGCCACTTGACAGTTTCCTTCATTTCTTCGCGGCGTGCCTTTGCAACCTCGTTGTCCAACGTACAATCCTTCCAATACCAAAAGCCCTCAAGAACCATTGCCGTGGGCTTTTGTCCCGCTGCGATCAGGTTTTCTACAATATACTTGATACCGGCACCGGAGGGGCCTCCCTTTTTGGTGGTGCGGTAATAGATGCCGTCCTTGTCGCGTGCGATGCAACGCAAGCTTCTCTCACCGGCAAAAAAGCTCCAATACTGCGCGCGCTCCTCCTCGGTCAGATCTGCAGCCTTCGTGGTTTTGGCGCGGTCAACATAAAGATTATCTTTATCTGGGATCTCGTCAAAGGAATCGTAAATACACTTCATCGGCTCCAGATGATTGAAATCGGGAGCGTAACGGCAAATCAAAACACCTTCCATCCACTCGGTGGGAACGACACACGGTTTGCCCGTGAAATCGGTGTAACTTTGGAGCACGTCCGCATACTTACCCGTGGTATAGAAGTACGCATCCAAGGAATCCTTGCAGATGTCGAGCTTCCATGTGTTATCTGATGCGTCACCAAAAACGATGTCCATACGCTCATAGTGATTGAAGAACATACCGCCGCCGCATGTGGTATAGAAGAGCGGGATGGGCATGTAGGTTGCTTTTCCGTGGTCGGTGTTGTAGCCGTCGTAGCTGAACAGGCGCAGAGACGTACCGCGGCGGTTGGAGGAATCAAAACGCTGTCCGCCACCGAACACGCCTTCTCCATCCAGAAGCGTACCCGTAACAACGGTGGTCTTTTCGCCACATTCCACGCCGGTCACCTCGGCAAGACGCGCGCCATCCTTGCCGCAAAACTGTACGGAGAACGCTTCACCGCACGAAAGCTTGACCGAATATCCGTCGGCGCAGGATACGGTTGCGGTATTTTCATCCTGCGTAAGCGCCAGGGGCTGCTTCAGATCCTTAACCTCTTCGTTCATAAAACGTGCCAGATCCTGCGCGTCTCCAAGACGTGCAAAGGATTCACCACCCGTTTTGTCAGCACGGAGTCTCCATGCCCCATTTTGATTGTAGGTCAGTTCAAAGAGGACGCCGTCTGCATTTTCAAAATATACGGCATTGTTCTTTTGCAAAATGTTCTTTATCATGTCTGCTATCTCTCCTTTACCATCGGATCAAATTATTTTCTGTTTTGAATTGCGGTCCAATTTTCACCTGCAAAAATTGTTGCAAGCTCTGCCGCGTCCTCGGAATCCTTATTGAGGAAGAGCGGAATCTGTGACAAGCTGACCTTTACCGTCAAGGTCTTGCCCCCCTTCAAAGTCTCACCCGTGAGAAGATTGACCCAATTGCCCTCAGGCAAATAGACCTCGCGTTCAAACGTATTTTGTGTCAGAATGGGGGCGACCAGAAGTGCGTCACCAAGCATGAACGCATCCTCGATACCGTAGACGTTTGCGTCCTTGGGATAGTTGAGCACCAAGTGTCGGACCACTGCCATACCGGTCGTAGATGCGAGCTTCGTGCATTTTTGAATGTACGGAAGCAGCTCGTTGTGAAGCTCGGTGTACAGATGCGCGGTTTCTTGCGCTTCCTCTGTCAGTTCATACAAGTGACGTACGTCACCGTGTGTTTGGATGCAAGGCGTAAACGCCGTGTACTCAATGGAACGGGTATAGACCTCGGACTCGAACTCGCGCATGCCCTCCTCGAAATATCCAACCACCTTGCCGTAACTGTAGCCTGCCATATCGTAGGTCATGAATGGTACGCCTGCAAGTCCAGACGTCATGATGGAGGCGAGCTGCGTGCGGAGATTGTCGAAGGTACGCGTCTGGTCGCCTGCCCACAGATAGGGGTTGCGCTGAGAACCGAACGCACCGCCGCGAGACAGAACCATAAAGCCCTTGCCGTCGGGACGCTTTGCGATTTTTTCGTTCATCTTCTTGCAGAAGAGCGAGATGAAGTAAGTCGGGAACGCATGGTGTGCGTTCATACCCGTGAACATTTCGGGATTGTGGAAGCGGTATTTGAGCGTCATTGTATCAACGACCTCTTTTTTATCGTTATAGACGTTATAAACACCTTCCTCCGGCATCATCTCGCAGAAGTCGATCTTGATGCCGTCAAGTCCGAGATCGATCAGATCCTGCCAAATGGTATCCATGTACCACTCCACAGCCTCGGGATTGGTAATATCCATGTAGCTTCTTCCCGTCTTTCCAACGTCGGGGTTATCGGTAAATCTTTGCTGCGGGATCGAGAACGTGCTTGTGACGTTGCCCTTGGAATCGGTCAGATCCACCCAAAGCTGATACTCGGGCTTATATCCCTTCATCTCGGGACAGATGCTCGCAACGCTCATATAGGTCATGACCTTAATGTCACGCTCGTTGAGCCACTTGACGGTATCCTTGATGAGCTGACGGTTGTTTTTTGCCTTTTCGGTGTCTCCCGTACAGTCTCTCCAAAATCCGAAGCCGCCCTCCAGAACCATCGCGGTCGGCTTTTGACCTGCGGCAATGAGCTGCTCGACGATGGGCTTGATGCCCGCGCCCTGCGGATTTCCCTTGCGGGTGACACGGTAATACTTACCCTTGAAATAAGCAAACATCCGCGCACCGCTTCCGTTGAAGAAAAAGTGAAGCTCATCTCCTTCACCGGAAATATCACGTGCCGGCTCGGTTGCTTTGTTGTCAAGGAAGGTTTTGGCGATGCCGGGAATCTCGTCGTAGGAATCAAATACAAATTTTTGCGCTTCGAGTGCGCAGAAATCGGGATTGTAACGGCAGATGAGTACGCCCTGCATCCACTCGGTGGGAGTCGATACGGCATAACCCGTCAGATCGCTGTAGGATTTGAGCAGCGCGGCATAGCTCCCCTCAGTATAGAAATACGCATCCAGTTCATCCTTTTGGATTTCTAATTTCCATGTGTTATCCGAAAGATCTCCAAAGGTGATATTCATTCTTTCGTAGTGGTTAAAGAACATACCGCCGCCGCTTGTGGTGTAAAAGAGCGGAATGGGCATGTAGGTCCCTCTTCCGTGGTCGGTATTGTAAGCGTCATAGCTGAACAGCCGCAAGGACGTACCGCGTCGGTTGCAGACGTCAAAGCGCTGTCCACCGCCAAACACACCGTCACCCTCGTTGAGTGTACCTGCAAGCTCAAGCTTTCCATCATTGTTGGTAACCGCAGTCAGTTCGGAAAGCTTTGTGCCGTCCTTGCTGTAAAAAGCGATCGAAAACGCGTCGTTCTTCGCAATCTTGACCGTATTTCCATCCTCTGCGGAAAGACTCAAAGCAACATTATCCTCTTCGATAGCAAATTTCTTTGCGCAATCCTTGAGGGTATCTCCAAGAAACGCGGCAAGCTTTTGCGCGTCTCCCGCATTTTGGAAAGATGCCCCTCCCTTATCGTCTGCGCGAACTCTCCATGCGCCGTTCCCGCGATAAGTTACTTCAAAATGCAGACCTTCGGCATTTTCAAAATAAAGTGCGAGATCGCTTGGTACAATGTTTTGGATTGTTTTCATGCTGTCCACCTCCGTTTTGGGTAATATATTTATTTTATTGTACCATGATTCTCCTATAATGTCAACAGAAACAAAAAATAAATCAATCGAGATCAAAATTAAGTCAAATTTGATAAAAAAAGGAGTGCCTCCATTTTTTCAATGGAGACACCCCATAACAATTGGGTTATCCGAACGGATTAGTTCCAATTTTTGATCGCAGTCCAGTTTGCGCCATCGAAGATGGGTGCAACTTCCGCTGCGTCCTTTGCGTCATTGTTCAGGAATACGGGCATCTGACCCAGATTTGCCTTGACGGTGACAGTCTGCTCACCCGCCAGCTTTTCACCCGTAAGGAGGTTGGTCCAGTTGCCTGCAGGCAGGTAGACTTCTCTTTCAAAGGTTTGCTCGGTCAAAATCGGAGCCGCAAGAATTGCCTCACCCAGCATAAACTCGTCGATCATGCTGTATACCTTTTCGTCCTTGGGATACTGCAGAACGAGGTGACGTACGGGAGGCATACCCGTATCGCACGCGATCTTGGAGTACTTCTGCATGTAAGGAATCAGCTCTGCATGCAGACGCGTGAAGTTCTTGTAAATGTTCTGCGTGTCCTCGGTCAGCTCGTATACGTGTCTGACATCACCGTGGGTCTGCATATTTGTGGTGAAGGAGGTGAACTGGGTTGCACGCGCGAAGATCTCGGACTCCTTCTCAAGACCGATGGTAAAGTAGTTCACGCCACCTGCGTATGCGTATCCTGCCATATCGTAGGACATGTAAGGAATTGCAGAAAGACCGCAGTTGACAACTGCCATGAGCTGGTCATCAAGCTTTGCGAAGTCACGGCCCTGGTCGCCTGCCCAGAGGTAGGGGCTACGCTGAGAACCGATACCGCCGCCACGGGAGAATACCATGAATCCGTCGGTAAGACCCTTTGCTTCCTTGAGCTCGGTCATTCTCTTGGTGAATGCGGAAATGAAATATGCTGCGTATGCATGGTGCTCGGTGCCTGCGGGCATCAAGTCGGGATTGTGCCACTTATAGTGCGTGTTGGTGATACCGTAGTTACGGTCACCGTCGGGCATGCACTCGCAGAAGTCGATCTTAACACCGTCGATTCCGATGTCGATCATCTCGCCCCAAAGCTGATTGAAGTACCAATCAACTGCCTCGGGATTGGTGATATCGAGGTAGTCCGCCGTACGCAGAACACCCTGACGGCGTCCGACGTCGGGGTTATCGCCCGTACCGAGGATCCACGGGATCTGCGTGGTGTTTTCCTTAACGGTTACGCTTCCGTCCTCTTCCTTGATTTCAACGTCTGCGTGAACAAGATACTCATCCTTAAAGCCGATGCACTCGTGCTTAACGCCGCCTACACGGATGTAGACCATTGCGCGCATGCCGTTTGCGTGGAGCCATTCTGCGCTCTTCTTAAGGTCTTCCTTGTTCGCGCGGCTCTCGTCGGTATCGCAGAAGCAGTTTGCCCAGCCGCGTGCTTCCATGCTGGCAGCATCTGGCTTCATGTCGCGATTCATAAAGTTTTCGATGATGATCTTACAGCCGTCACCGCCGGGGTTGCCCTTAGGACCTCTGGGACAGTACTTACCTGCATCATCCTTGACGTACTTCAACGTAGCATGCCAATGGAACTCGCCGTTTTCATTCGGAACGTGGAAACGGTTTGCCTTTGCCTTTTCTTCGTCGCTCAAGCTGCTCAGCAAAACGTACTCATCGCCAACGACTGCATAAAGATCGTTGTATTCGGGAACCGTAGAGAGATCATCGAACTTCTTTGTCTTATCAAAGCAGAAGTAATCGGGACCGTAACGACAAATCTGCATACCCTGCATCCAAGGAGTGGGCATGAGAGCGTGACCTGTAAAGTCGGTGCAAGCCTGAAGAGCTGCAGGCATATCATCCGTGGGATAGAAATAAACATCCAAAATCTTGGAACGGATCAGATAGCTCCACTCGTTCTCGTTTGCCTTGCCCCAATCGGCGTTTGCGGATTCATAACGGTTGAAGAACACACCGCCTCCGCGCGTGGTGAGGAACAGGGGCTGAACGACGTAGGTCGTGCCGGAGTTATTCCAACCGTCGCAGGACTCCAGCGCCATGTCGGTGCCTCTCTTGTTGATAACGTCGAATCTCTCGCCGCCGCCGTAGATTGCTTCGCCTTTTTCCAGTGCGCCCTTGAGAATGAGCTTGTGACCGTCTGCCACAACGCCCGTGACCTCGGAGATCACGTTGCCCTTTGCGGACAGGAACTTGAGCGAGAAGGTCTTTGCAAGCGCCAGCACAGCAGAAGTGCCGTCATTTGCTGTCAGAACCAATGCGCCGTCCTTTTCGCAAAGCTCGATCGGGAGAGCCTCGTCGCAAAGGGTCTCACCCATATACTTAGCCAGTGCCTGTGCAGCACCGTAATCGTTGAACGAATCGTAATTCTTGGCATTGATCTGCAATCTCCAACCGAAGTGTCCGTGGTTAGAAAGGCGCAGACTCAAGCCCTCTTTGTTTGTGAAATACAGAGCCTTATCCGTGCTGTAAACCTTTTTTACCGCAAGGCATCTGCCAACCTTAACCTCTGCCGCTCCCGCGACCTGAAAAGTTTTTTTCTCCATTTCGAATATCTTCCTTTTCAACTTTGTAAATTTCCCCGCCATTTTGGGGATTTTGACAGGCGGTTTGACCTGCTTGCCCACATTTTACCATATAAATATCGGTTTGTCAATCAAAATACGGAATTTTTTTATAATATTTTTGTATATTTTAAATAAAAACAGAAAAGCGGCACAATTTGCGTTTGAGCCGCCTTTTTTTCAAAAAAGCGGGACTCCCAAATGTGAAACACATCGAGAGTCCCGCCGTTGTTATAATGGATTATTGCCAATTTTTGATTGCGGTCCAGGTATCTCCCGCAAAGATCTCACGGAGCATGGCGGCATCCGCGGAATTGTTATTTAAGAACACGGGGATCTGTCCGAGGTTTGCGTTCACCGTGACGGTCTTTCCTGCGGCGCCCACGGTAATGACCTCACCCGTCAGCAGATTCGTCCAGCTACCTTGCGGCAGATAAACCGTTCTGGAAAAGGTATTATCCGCAAGGATGGGAGCCACCATCAAGCCGTCTCCCAACATGAACTGATCGTTGAGCGAATAAACGTTGATGTCGTTCTGATAATGCAGAACGGGATGACGTACGGGCGGAAGACCGCTCTCGCACGCGATCTCAACGCACTTGGTGATGTAATCTGCCAATTCATCATGGAGAGCCGTAAAGTTGCGGTAAATCTCCTGTGCATCCTCGTTCAATTCATACGCGTTGCGAACCGTTCCGTGTGTCTGAATATTGGTCATGAATGCAGTAAACTCAACGGCACGCGCCATGACACGGGACTCGTATTCAAAGCTATCTGCATTGTTATACGTCGTGCCGTTGCCGCCATAGCGATAGCCTGCCATATCAAAGGTCATGAACGGCACACCGGACAGTCCGGAATTGACGACTGCCATCACCTGATCGTCCAGCTTATCGAACGCGCGAACCTGGTCACCTGCCCAGATATAGGGATTCCTTTGCGAACCGATACCGCCGCCGCGCGAGAGCACGTAGAAGCCGTCGGTCTCCCCTTTTGCTTCCTTCAATTCGTTCATACGGCGGTAGAAGGTGGAAATGAAGTAGGTGGGATATGCGTGATGCTCGGTACCGGAAACGATTTGGGAAGGATCATACCAATCATACTGAAGCGTTACCCCTCCGTAATCATAGCCTTCGTCGGGCATCAACTCACAGAAGTCAATTTTAACGCCGTCTATACCTAATGTAATCAGATCTCCCCAAATCTCATCATAGAACCATTTTACCGCATGAGGGTTGGTAATGTCAAGGTAAGTGCGTCCCGTTCCGGCATCTTTGACGTCGGGGTTTCCACCCTTATAGTTTGCCACCGGAATCTTGGAGGTATAAGTGGTGGAGCCGTCTTGAGTCACGTAGGCGTGAAGGAGATATTCCTCCTTGTAGCCATCCATCGCCTTGGGGTCAAAGCTTCCGCCAACTTGCATATAAACCATGGTCTTGATGCCCTGCTCATCCAGCCATTGAATGGTGTTTCTCAATTCGGCTCTTGCCGTGGGGTTACTTGTAACCGTACGGTAGTTCCATGGCTCCATAACAACCGCAGAGGGTTTCATGCCCGCATTGATCATGTTGGTGACAAGCGTCTTGACGCTACGCCCCGAGGGAGCTTTATCTTTGTTGAGAACAAGTTCACCCGTTTCGGGGTCGATTTTGTCGGTTTCGAAGCTAGTCAGGTCGCTGCTGTAGCGACAGAGCATAACACCGTAGGACCATTCCTCGGGAAGATCGGCAGAGCCGGTAAGCTTAGTGTAGCTTTCGAGCGGCTTCTTGATGTCTCCGCTTGCGTAGATGTAGCAATCCATGCTGTCGTTTTCAAGCCAAATTGCCCATTCGGAGTCGTTCGTCATGCCGAAATCGGCGGTCATACGCTCGTAGCGGTTGACGTAGATGCCCGCACCGCGTGTGGTAACGAAGAGCGGAATCGCCATGTAGGTGGTGTCCGATCTGTTCCATCCATCCGAGGTGTAGAGATCCATCTTGGTGCCGCGCTTATTGACGGTGTCAAAGCGTTCACCGCCGCCGTAAACTCCTTCGCTTACGGTAAGACCGCCCTTCAGCGTTACGGTTTCATCCTTCAAAATGATATCGGTAATCGAAGCGACACACTGCTTTTCGGGTGTACAGAAGCGCATCTGGAAAGCAGAACCCGTCCAAATTTCGATATAGCTTCCATCCTCGCTCGTCAAAGTCAGCATAGAGTTTCCGGTCTGAACATCAATGGGAAGCGCCGTGTTATCGGGTTCTTCATTCATATAGTACGCCAATGCCTGTGCCGCACCCATTCCCTCAAAGCCAAGCTTACCCAAGGGCTGTGCCTTGATTCGCCAACCGTCGTTGCCTGTGTAAGTGAGACATACGTCCACACCATTGCGGCGGAAGAAGAAATAATTGGACGCCATGGAAACATCGGTGATCTGCGAGATCTCATCCATATTGATCGTTTGAATCTTAAAGCCTTCCATAAACGCGCGTTCCGAGGCGGTATAGGTCTTTTCGGTATTGGAAAGCGCATTTGCCGCCAACGTAGCGATGGACGCCCCGCGTTCATAATAATCGCCGTAGAAATACTGAACGCGTCCGTTGGAAAGCGTAACGGCAACGTAACCGACCCCCGCGAAATCGTCGGTATAGTGGCTGGGCTTGATATCGGCAAGCGAACCCGCAAAGGTATACGCCTGATCCTCATACCAATTGCCCCAGGATGCCTTGATCTTGATATAGCTGGTGTGGGTATCCAGCTTATCCAACTCATGTACGGTGAATTGCCCATTCGCACGGTGGATATAAACGGTGGGAGCGATCAGCGTGCCGAATTCAACGTCGGTCACCATGCCCTTTTCCTTCAGCGCTAACAGTGCGCCGTATTTTTGCGGATCGATGGTATTGACAAAACGGATTCCGCCCGGATTGACCAGACGTAGGCTCGGCTTGGAAAGCGAGGTAATGATCCCCTCGTATGCCGAAGAATCAAAATAAAGAGGGTTTACTGTGGTGGTCTTGCTACTCAAAAACTCAGTGGAGTTCGGATCGGTCTTGAGCAGCTTACCGTCCTTTTTCAGTTCGACGCCAATCAAAGCGTTCCCCTTTTCGTCGGTTTCGGGAACGGTGATCACGCTATTGGCAGCAGGAGTATAAATGCGGACACTGTCCACACCAAAGCTACCTGCAAGCTCATCCTTTGCCACGTGTGTTACATTGTTAGTGCGCGGAATCTTTGCCGCGATCAGACTGTTTGCCTCCAAGGTGAGCTGTGTTTTGCCCAAGGAAGCGTTTTTAGAGGCAAGCGCGTAATCGATGTAATAATCTGCCATTCCCGTTTCCAGATCGATCACAATGGAAACGGTACTCCAATCGCCCTTTTTGAGGAAAATGTGATCGGTAACGGAACCGCCGACATTCATGCGTCCCGTTTCGGAATCAACGGTAAACAGAGACAACCAATTCTGCGTTTTAAAATTGTTTTCCTTGCTGCGGTAACTCCGGAACTGGCTTTGAATGGTTCCGTTTGCGTCCTCGGAAAGATAATATTCCGTCTCAATGACGATCGTGGAATGCTGTTCCCACTTCAATTCCGCATGGTTCAATTGGAGATTCTTATCCAAATTTTTATCATTGCCGGAAATCAAGCCAAAGGAAGCCTCATCCGTGGAATAGGCGTTTTCGGTACCCGCCTCCACTTGGGTATATTTGCCGTCCTTTAAATAATAAACGATCTTATTTGCATCGTTTGCGGATTCGAAATTGACCTTGAGATAGGTGTTCTCCCCATCCTTTGCAACCGATGTGGTGCTGGGGATCTCACTTGCGAAGCCGTCTGCCTGTGTCAAACGTGTTCCTGTCTCACGGGAAGCAAACGACTCAAAATTTTCGGAAAAGAGGTCTGTCTCGACCGCTTCTGCCAGCATCGGGATCGCCCCCACCAAGGGAATGATCGTTGCCAGAATCAGAATCATAGCAATCAACTTATGCGTTCTTTTCTTGTTTTTCATAAAATCAATCTCCAATCTTGTTCAATTTGGACGATACTACATTCATTTTACCATATTCATTTTCACTTGTCAACAAAAAAAGAGCTGCTGCAAAGAAAATTTTGCAGCGGCCCTTCGTTATGAAACCGTGTAGCGTACGCACAGCCTGTGCGAGTGGCTTTCAAAGCTCATATGTATATACGCAACCTCTACTTTCAATTCATTCACAGAGCAGATCAATTGCTCTTACGATAGTCCTTTCGAAATTCACTGGGGGTCTTTCCCGTCCGTTGTTTAAAGCTCCTGCTGAAATTGCTGTCATCGCTGAATCCGCACGCCGAAACGATTTCCCCAACTGAGAGATCTGTGGTGGCAAGATAGGTCTTTGCCGCCTGCATACGGCAAGCAAAAAGATATTCCATTACCGAGCTTCCCGTGACATCCTTAAACAGGTGTGAAAGATAGGATGCACTCATGTGGTAATCCTCCGCCAAACTCGCGACCGTGAATTTCTCTCCGTACTCCGCCTCAAACCTCTGCTGAATGCGGTAGATCAGCTTGCTCTGCTCACTGATTTCGGGCAACGCAAGAGACGGCATCAACCGGCATGCCGTAATGAGAAGCTCGCGCAGGATGGCGTCCATCATCTCCTTGCGAAAAACGGATTCCGAGCGAAACTCGCGTGTCAGACGTCGGAACATGCTCTCCACATAAGAGGCGCTTTCCCCTGCCGGAATGACATGACAAAATCCGGGCGCTCGGTTGACAAGGATGGAGAATAACAGCTCCTGATCCCCCGTCTTGACGATATCGGGAGAGATGCGAATGGAATAGCGCTTGTATTCGTCGCCTTTGATCTTGATGGAATGCTCTTCAAAGCGGCTGAACAGCACAAGCGTTCCATCGCCAACGGTCCGGCTCTTTCCACCAACACTGATCTCAGCCTCTCCGCGCACCACGTACAAAAGCTGGTGTCCGTCATGATAGTGATTGGATTTTCCCGACAGATATTCGGAATAGCTTGCCGACAAGATCTTGGAATACATATCTTCCTCCAAACGACCAATTGGTCACTTTATTCGACCATAAACAATTTGCCCAGTCGATCAAACGTTTCCCAAAAGCCAAACTGTTTCTGTAATGGCATCATTATAACACTTTTTTTAAAAAATGCAATAGAAAAAGCAGGATTTACATAAAATTCAGCAACATACTCATATCAATTCAATGGATTTTCTGTTATACTGTAGATGTGAAAAATTGCAATAAGGAGGCGCGACCGTGGGGAGCGTATATTTGAACGAAGAAGCTTTTTTGAAGGAAAATGACATTTTGACTGAAAAATTACCCTTTTCGAAGGACTTTTCCACACTGAAGGAGCCTTTGAAAATCGGGAACAAAGTGATTCCCAACCGTCTGGCTTGCCAGGCAATGGAGGGATGTGACGGTACGCGCACAGGAGAACCCGACGAATTAACGATCCGCCGCTATGATCGATTTGCGACGGGCGGCGCGGGACTGATCTGGTTTGAAGCAACCGCGGTTCTTCCCGAAGCCAGAGCCAACCCCAGACAGCTCTATATACATAAAGGAAACGTTGATGCCTTTCGCCGCGAGGTGGAGCGTATCAAGGAGACCGCACTCAAAGCAAACGGCATTGAGCCTGTTGTGATTATGCAGGCAACACATTCGGGGCGCTACAGCAAGCCTGAAGGCACACCCGCACCGCTGATCGCTTACAACAATCCGATTTTTGAGAAGGATTCCCCCATTGATAAAAGCCGCATCGTATCGGACGAATACATCGACCGCGTGGGGGATGCGTTGATCGAAGGCGCAAAGCTTGCCGAGGATGCGGGCTTTGACGGTGTGGATATCAAGTGCTGTCACCGTTACCTCAACTGTGAGCTGCTTTCGGCATTTGAACGTGAGGGTCGCTATGGCGGCAGCTTTGAAAACCGCACACGCTTGCTTTGTGACAGCGTTGCGGGTGCGATGCAACATTGCGGAAAGGATTTTATCGTCACCTCGCGTCTGAACGCCTACGACGGATTCCCCTACCCCTATGGCTTTGGCGTGGCAACAGACGGTTCTCTCGATTTTGATCCCACCGAGCCTGTGATGCTTCTCAAAAAGCTCTCCGCTCTTGGCATGGAATTGATCAATATTACGATGGGCAACCCTTATTTCAATCCGCACGTCAACCGTCCCTTCGCGATGGGTCCCTACACGCCCGAGGAAAACCCGCTTTCGGGTGTAGCGCGAATGCTGGGTGGCACAGCTCTCTTGAAGCGTGAAGTTCCCGAAATGAAGATCGTTTCCTCGGCACTCACCTATCTTGGCGTTGCCGCTCCCGCGGTTGCCGCAGGATATATTGCAAACGGCGGCTTTGACATTGCCGGCTTCGGCAGAACCGTTTTTGCATATCCCGATTTTGCCAACGATATTCTCAAAAACAGCGAAATGAAAAAGGAGCAATGCTGTATCGCATGCTCCAAGTGCACCCAATTGATGCGCGCGGGCTCGACCCCCGGATGCGTGATCCGCGATCCCCTCTACACCCAACTCTACCGCGAAGTGATCTTAAAAAAATAAGGAGAAGAAGCATGAAAAACGCAATTGTAACAGGGTGCCTCGGCGGCATCGGAAAAGCCATTGCCGAACTCTTTTTGCAAAACGGATACCGCGTATTCGGCATGGGGCGCTCCTCGGTGGAAAAAGCCGCGGAGTCACTCTCACATCCGGAGTTCTATTATATTTCGGGCGATCTCTCTCTCACCTCTGACCGTGACCGTCTGATTGCTCATGTATTGGAGATCGGCGGGCAGATCGACGTTCTGGTCAATGTGGCGGGCGTCGCTCCCCGTGTGCGCGCAGATCTGCTGGAAATGAGTGAGGAAAGCTACGACTACGTGATGGATATCAACGCCAAGGGTACGTTTTTCCTGACACAATCGGTGGCAAACAGCATGATTCAAAATCAGCCCGTGGACGGTATTCGCGGCTACATCTGCAACACCTCCTCGCTCTCGGCTTACGCCGCATCTGTCAACCGTGGAGAATATTGCATCTCCAAAGCGGGTGTCTCGATGATCACAAAGCTTTTTGCCGCGCGTCTTGCGGAGTACGGAATTCCCGTTAACGAGACCCGTCCCGGTATCATCGCAACGCCGATGACAAGCACCGTGACTGAAAAATACGACAAATTGATCGACGAAGGACTCCTTCCCATTAAACGTTGGGGTCAGCCCGAGGATATTGCCAAGGCAACCTTTGCGCTTTGTAACGGATCTCTCCCCTACGTCACGGGCGAGTCTCTTGACGTGGACGGTGGGTTCCATTTACGGAGACTTTGATATGGAATACACGATCATTGACCGCTTTGACGTCCTTGTGATCGGCTCTGGCGCCGCGGGCTATAACGCCGCCAACCGCATTTTGAATATTGGCAAAAAAAGAGTTGCCCTTTTGACCGAGGGCGTGCTTTGCGGCACTTCCCGCAACACGGGGAGCGACAAGCAGACCTATTACAAATTGGGACTTGGCGGAGACACGCCCGACAGCGTGCATCAAATGGCGCGTGATCTCTTTTCAAACGGCTCTGCCGACGGGGATAACGCGCTTTGCGAGGCGGCGCTCTCGGCTCGTTGCTTTTTGCACCTGTGCGAGCTTGGCGTCCCATTTCCCGTCAATCGCTTTGGCGAATACGTCGGCTACAAAACCGATCACGATCCCTATGCAAGAGCGACCTCGGCAGGTCCTCTGACCTCAAAATTCATGACCGAGGCTCTGCAAAAGGAAGCCGAACGGCTTGGCTTGACCGTGTTTGACGGAATGCTTGCGGTTGAGCTGCTCAAGGACGAAAACGGCATCTGCGGCTTGCTGGCTTTGGAGAAAAAGAACGGCACGTATCACGTATTTCAGGCTTCCTCCGTCATTCTTGCCACGGGCGGACCTGCGGGGATCTATGCCGACAGCGTCTATCCCGCCAGCCAAAGCGGAAGCACTGCTTTAGCCCTTCATGCGGGTGCCTCACTTCAAAACATGACCGAATGGCAATACGGTCTGGCATCGGTCTCTCCCCGTTGGAACGTCTCGGGTCCCTATATCCAGGTGCTTCCTGCCTGTGTTTCGGTGGATGCAGACGGCGTGGAGCGTCAATTTCTCCGGGAATACTTCCGCGACCCGTACGAAGCACTTTCCAACGTCTTTTTAAAGGGCTATCAATGGCCCTTTGACAGCAAAAAAGTGCTTTCGGG
>JAZQXI010000144.1:0-2282 GCA_045632805.1 Eubacteriales bacterium
ATAAACGTTACGAGCCACTCTCCAAACAAACGGATATACGCTTTCGATCTCTCCATCACTATTGGCAACTTTAACGAGGGCATAGATTATATCCGAGCATAGCTCCTCTGCCTCGTAGCTGTCATTGGTTCTTGCATAACAAAAGCCAAATAGCTTATCAAGCAAGTAGTCGTCAAAATATTTCAGCAAGTCCTGTTTTTTCATTTGTATAAACTGCCTTTCTGCGAAAGGCATCGACGGGGTTATGAAACCCGTAGGTGCTTTTCGCTTTTTGTTAATAAAATTGTGGTAATATATAGTCAAGAGCCGGCAAACTAAGCAACCCGTGGAGGTGAGTGGTGGGCTAATCCCCGCATTTGTATATGGTGTCGGTTGTCCGTTAAGGCATCAACGATTGGCGCTGACAGCCCGTAAACTTATCTCTTACGAATCGACTCGATTTTGCCGGATGACCAGTCCCTGCCGGTTCTGCAAATTTTAAGGGAGGGACTCAAATGTTCAAAATCTTCCGCAAAAACTGTTGCGGATTGGATGTTCACAAGACTTGGATTTATGCTTGTATCGGTATTACCGACGAGAGCAGTCTTACATCCTACAAGGAAGCTCGTTTTTCCTCATTCTCCAAAGGTCTTCGGGAACTTGCCGACTGGCTTGCCTCATATTCCTGCACTGATGTGTGCATGGAATCAGCCGGAAAGTATTGGATTCCCGTATTCAATGTTTTGGAGAAGACCTGCAATGTGGTGTTGGCTCATCCCAAGTACACAAAGCCGCAAAAAGGTAACAAAACAGATCGAAAGGATGCCAAATGGATCTGCGACCTGTTCATGTGCGACATGATCAAGCCAAGCTTTATCCCACCGGCAGACATTCGCCAGCTTCGTGATCTTATGCGATACAGAGAGAAACTCACGAACTGTCTGACGGGGGAAAAGAACCGCGCCCAAAACTGTCTTACCGTTTCTAATCTCAAGCTGGATGATGTGTTTTCCGATGTGTTCGGCAAATCCGCCAGATCCATTACCGAATACATTTTGGATCATCCGGGGGAGTATTTCGATGTCACACCTTTTGTGGACGGACGATGCAAACAACCCATTGAAGAAATTCAAGCTGCCGTTGACGGAGCAATTTCAAGAGAACAGGCGGTCAAGCTTCGTGAATGTCTCGACCACATTGACGAGCTTAAGCATCACCGTGAACTGATTGAAACCGAGATTCATCGTCTTGCAGAGCCATATGCCTACTCTTTGGAGCTGATTCGTTCCGTTCCGGGCTTTTCTGCCAATCCGCTGACTGCTATTGCACTCATTTCGGAAATTGGCGTTGATATGTCCGTGTTTCCTACGGCGAAGCATCTCTGCTCTTGGGCGGGCTGTTGTCCTCGCAACGACGGCAGCGGTGGCAAGGTAAAATCCAGAAGAATTTCACGTGCCGGTGCTTATCTCAAACCGCTGTTAGTTCAAGTGGCTAACGCACTCATTAAATCCAATAAAAATCCTGAATTTAAGGAACGCTACCGCAGAATCAAGGTTCGGCGCGGTCACAAAAAAGCCATTATCGCCGTTTGTCGGATGATCCTTGTTGCGGTGTGGAATATTCTTTCCAAGCTTGAACCCTACTCCCCTTACGTTGTTGCGAATACTCCCGCTCCTTTTTCCAAAGAACTTTCAATATCTCAAGCCTTGAATTTTCTTAAGCTCCGAGGGTACGTCATCAAGGATGATGTCCCCGTCGGGAATACTACCTAAATTGCCGTTTCAATACTGTTTTTTTGACTGCCTTGCGACAGTCTTTTTGTTGCGCTCATCTTTAGACAAGGCGAAGCACGACGGTTAGTTATTTGTTTCAAACTTGACCTTCCTTTCATTAAGCTTTTTCTATCTCAACGGAAAGAAAAATTTAGCCGGGCGAAGACAAGTTTAACCGTGCAGCTCAGCGTCTCTTTCGTCAAGAGCAGCAAGGAGACTTCTGAGTCGGATGCGTACGGCGCCCAAATTTGTGATCTCGTCGATCTTGATCTGCGTGCAGTATTTTCCGCCGTCCTCGAGAATACGTCTTACCTCGTCAGTGGTTATCGCATCAACTCCGCAGCCGAAGGAGACGAGCTGTACGAGCTCCGCTCTCGGATGCGAGACTGCAAATGCGGCGGCACGGTAAAGCCTTGCGTGATAAGTCCACTGATTGAGCACCCTCATGTCGGGGGTCTTTGCAAGGTGGGCAATGCTGTCCTCGCTGACCACCGTGAAACCGAGAGATGCTGCCAGCTTGTCGATGCCGTG
>JAZQXI010000145.1:0-6691 GCA_045632805.1 Eubacteriales bacterium
TGAATTTGACCTCATGCGCGGTCTGCGTATAGAAGTAGAGGGGAAGGGTCTTGAAATCGGGAGAGCTGACGAAATGGCTGATAACGAAGTCATCAAGAGACAGCGTAAAGCTCATCATCAATCCCGAAACGATTCCGGGCATGATATACGGCAATTCTACACGGAAAAAGGTCTGTACAGGTGTACAACCAAGGTCTAAAGCCGCTTCGGTCAGACTCTTGTCCATCTGGCGGAATTTGGGAAGCACCGACAGAATCACGTACGGCAGGTTAAAAGTCGTATGCGCGATCAGCATCGTTCCAAAGCCCAACGTGCTACCGCTACCAAGCATTGTCGCAACACCGACAAACAGCAACATCATCGAAACGCCGGTTACAATATCCGGATTCATCATAGGGATATTAGATACCGTTTCCATCGTGCGCTGATAATACTTGTTTTTCGATCTCGAAATACTGAAAGCCGCAAACGTGCCGATCACCGTTGCCAAAAGCGAAGATAAAACCGCCAACAGCAAGGAATTCTTTAATGCAGTCAATGCTTCTTCATTCTGAAACAGGTCGCGATACCAGTAAAATGAAAAGCCGCTGAACTGACTCAGACTTCCCGATTCATTGAAGGAAAACAGAATCACGACCAAAATGGGCGCGTACAGGATCAAAAAGACAAGCAGGATGTAAAATCTTGATAAAAATTTCATACGATGATATCCTCCCCACTGTCCGAGAACTTATTCATGACCGCAAGAGAGAGCAAGATCAGGATCATCATGACCAAAGATATTGCCGCACCTGTATGATATGTAATTGCATTCTGGAATTGACGCTCAATAGTATCGCCCAACAGATCGAACACACCGCCGCCAAGCTTTTGCGAGATGTAGAAGGTGCTGATCGAAGGCACGAACACCATCGTTACACCCGAAATCACACCCGGCATTGTGAGCGGCAGAATGACCTTGAAAAGGGTCTGTCTGTTGTTGCACCCAAGATCGTACGCCGCCTCTAAATAGCGTTTATCAAGCTTTGTCATCGAGGTATAGATCGGCAATACCATATAAGGCAAAAAATCGTAAATCATGCCAAGGATGACTGCCGCATCGGTTCCGATAAAGGTCATCTTTTGGAAGCCGAGCATGGTCAAAAAGGAGTTTACCAATCCCCCGTTATCCAAAAGCGCCATGAGTGAATAGGTGCGGATCAAAAGGCTGATCCACATGGGAAGCATCAAAAGAATCGTTAAAATGCTTCTGGTTCGCTCGGATGTGCGTGACATGCAATACGCCAAAGGATAACCGATTAAAAGGCAGATCGTCGTGGCGATCAAAGAAAAGCCCAAGGATACAACAAATGTGTGAGAATAAGATCCAAGCGAAAGAACATTATCGAAGGTAAAATTGCCGTTAGGGCCAGTAAACGCAAAGTACAGAACAAAAAGCAAGGGCCCAATGATAAACATGGCAGACCATGCCACATAAGGTGCGGCGGCAATCCGCTCAAACAAAGAGTGCTTTTTCATTCTTCTTCGATCTCCTCCGTCACATCAGAAAGCTTATCCAACTCATCACTAAATGAGGAGTAATCTCCAAACATTCCCGAAAATTCGGATTTCTTCATGATATGGAACGCATCGGGATCGATGGAAAGACCGATGGTCTCACCTTCTGCCACAAAATCAGTGGTCTGAATCATCCATTTAAAGCCCTTGACGTCTACGATAATCTCGTAGTGCACGCCCTTAAAGGTAACAGCGGTGACAAGACCACACAGCATACCTTTTTCAGGAGAAACAACGTCAACGTCCTCGGGACGGATGACAACGTCAACAGATTCGTTCTTTTCAAATCCCTTATCCACGCAGTCAAAGGTGTGACCTGCCAGACGTACACGGTAGTCCTCCAGCATCACGCCGTCAACGATATTGGATTCACCAATAAAATCTGCAACAAAGGCATTGATCGGCTCGTTATAAATATCGGTGGGAGTACCGATCTGCTGAATTTGTCCATGCGCCATGACAACGACCGTATCGGACATGGAAAGCGCCTCTTCCTGGTCGTGCGTCACGTAGATAAAGGTAATTCCCGTTTGGTGCTGAATATTCTTCAGCTCGTTTTGCATATCCTTGCGAAGTTTAAGATCCAAGGCAGCCAACGGCTCGTCCAAAAGAAGAACTTTGGGTTGATTGATCAACGCGCGGGCAATGGCAACACGTTGTTGCTGTCCGCCCGAGAGCGTGCTGAGTTTACGCCGCTCAAACCCCTTGAGATTCACCATGGCAAGCATATCCTTGACCTTGGTTTTGATCTCCTCGTCCGGGCACTTCCGGATCCGCAAACCGAACGCGATATTATCAAAAACATTCAGATGCGGAAAGAGCGCATATCGCTGAAACACCGTGTTGACCTGACGCTTATGAGGCGGCACGTCATTGATACGCTTTCCGTCAAA
This sequence comes from Eubacteriales bacterium, assembly GCA_045632805.1. GTDB lineage: Bacteria > Bacillota > Clostridia > Oscillospirales > CAG-272 > UMGS1865. Next base: position 2,451 of record JAZQXI010000145.1, read on the forward strand.
AAAGACATCTCCCTCATCGGGCACCTCAAAGCCGCCGATCATACGGAGCGTGGTTGTTTTTCCGCAACCGGAAGGTCCCAACAGGGTGATGAATTCCTTATCGTGAATTTCCAGATCGATGCGATCGAGAACGGATTCCCCATCAAATGATTTCGAAATACCGTTCAGCCGAATTAGCACATTTTTGTTCATTCCGAATAAATACTCCTTTACAAAGCAAAGATAAAAAAATATTCATGGAACAAAACGGACACACCGCATGTCCGCTGTCGAAACGTATCATTCGGGCGGCTGAAAAATCCGAAAAAACGTATCTTCGACACTCTGACCATAAACTTACAGATTATATTGTAGCAGATACTCCGCTAAATTGCAATACATTTTCGAAAATAATTCAAAAAAACATGCAAAATATTTCATTTTTCGGCATTATCCGCAATCACCTGCGATAAAATGGGATTGCCCCTGATTATCCGCGCGTAAACGGAAGAATCCTCGGATTTCCTCCAAAATCCGCAGTTTTTCATTTGCAGTTCATTCTCAGATGCGGATTTTTATTCATATATCCCTTTTTTTGCCAAAAACCATCGCGATTTCATAGGAATTTGAAAAAAAGACTTGAAAAAAGGAGAGTTATCATATATAATGTTAGTAGAACTTCAATCCCATAAAGGAGGGGTTTTCATGAATTCCGAACACAATCTTCCAACACAGCAGGATGACGTTGCGCAGGACGCAAAGGAAATCCTCCGCCGTGTCTATGACGCTTTGAGCGAAAAGGGATACAATCCGATCGGACAGATCGTAGGTTATCTGCTTTCCGAGGACCCAACTTATATCACCAATACCGAAAACGCGCGTGCTTTGATCCGCAAAATCGACCGTGATCAATTGATGTGCGAGCTGGTCAAAAGCTATTTGGAGTTAAACGAATCCGATGATCCGTCTTGAATGTATCTCCCTTGCAAACGGACTAGCCGTGCCAATTCCCGAGGCAAATATCATTTGCCTCGGCAATTTTGATGGTGTTCATATCGGTCATCGCGAGCTGTTGCGCCGCGCCAAGCACTTGCAAGAATGTGATCCCAAATTGCACTCTGCTTCCTGCGCGGTCTTTTGCTTCCGCGAGCATCCATCAACACTCCTTGGAAATCCCTTGCCGCAACTTTGCACGCTTGATCAAAAGCTGAATTCATTTCGCGAGGAAGGAATGGATTGCGTGATCCTTGCAGATTTTCATGAGATCCGCGACCTTTCCCCGATTGAATTTGTTCAAACGGTTCTTGTAGATCTATGCCGTTGTCAAACAGCGGTTTGCGGCTTTAACTACCGCTATGGAAAAAACGGACTCGGTACTCCCACACAATTGCAACAAACTCTTCCCGCTCGTGTTGAAGTTTTGGAGGAGGTTACCGCATTGGGTGAGAGCGTCAGCTCCAGCCGTATCCGTCAACTTCTTGCGCGGGGTGATGTGCATACGGCTGCCAAATTGTTGAGCCATCCCTATTGCTTTACCTCTGCCGTTTTGCACGGCAAGCGGCTTGGAAGACAGCTTGGCGCTCCTACGATCAATCAAATCATTCCACAAGGATTGCAGATCCCGCTACACGGTGTTTATGTAACAGACTGTAAGGTCGGTGAAAAGCATTACAGAGGCGTGAGTAACGTCGGCGTGCATCCAACAGTGGATCAGAATGCCGCCATCAATTGCGAAACCTATCTTTTGGATTTTTCGGGAGAGCTTTACGATCAAGAAATCACCGTATCTTTTCTTGATTTTTTGCGTCCCGAACAACGTTTTGAAAGTCTTGATGCCCTTCGCACACAGATCGCGTCCGACATTGAGCGCGCACGAAATTTTTAATCGATCTTAGAAAGGAGAACCTCTTATGCCTCATCGCTCCACACTGATCAAAGCGATTGGTTTTTGTCTGTGTGTTCTCCTTTTTTCTTCTTTGCTTCCCTTTTCTGCCATGGCTGAGGAAATACTTCCCCCCTCTATGGAGGAAGCGCGCGCGGTATGGTTTTCACACATGGAAAGCAATCATTTGGTAGCATCCAAAAATGAGACTGAAAACGTAGGCGCCGGCACCTCGGTCAAGGTCATGTCTGGACTTCTGTTTTGTGAGTTGTTGGCTGACAGACAAGAAGAATCCATTCTTCTTGAGGATGAACTTTGGACACTTGCCAGTCCACATTTTGCAGGACACCGTTTGGGCTTGACACAGGGAGATATGATTACTGTGAAAGATCTGCTGTATGCGGCGATTTGCGGAAGCTACAACGATGCATTTTATATTCTCGCAATTGTAATTGACGGTTCGCTTGACACTTTTCTCGACCGAATGAACACACGTGCCGCGGAGCTCTTCATGAGCAATACACATTTTGAAGATCCAACCGGTCTCAAAAACGGTTCTCGTACCACGGCTGCCGATATCGCACGTCTTGCCGCGGTAGCATACCGCAATTCCCTGTATATGGAAATCTGCAATACCGTTTCCCATAACTTTTCCACGCTCAAAAAGCCAAACATTGAGTTTAACAACCGCAACGCATTGATCTGCCAGTACGATGAAACCAAATACTATCAAAAATACTGCAACGGTATGAGTGCGGGATCGACCTCGGCAGACGGCAACTGCGTAGTTACAGTCGCCAAGCACAAGGACGAAACTTACATCTGCGTGGTTTTGGGAGCTGAGGAAACAGACACCGAATTGTACGGCTATCGAATCGTCAACCGACTGATTTCTTGGGTATATGCAACGTATTCCTACGTAGAAATTATTTCTCCCGAATCGCAGATTTGCACCATTCCCGTAACGGTGTCGGATCGTACCACCGAGGTAACGGTCAAGACCGATGAAACGCTTTACGCCTATCTTCCCGCAAGCGCTGTTCTCGGTACCGATATCACCTACAGCATCCGATTGATTCACAGCGAGCTGGAAGCCCCCTTTGAAGAAAACACGTTTGTGGGTTATGCCGCGATCATTTATGACGGGCGTGTGTTGGGCACAGTGAGTCTCTATACCGTGGAAGCCGCCGAACGAAGCTCAATCATCAGCAGCCTCAAGAGCATACAAGCATGGACACAAAACCGTGCTGTTCAAGCCGGGTTTGTATTTTTCTTGCTCGCAACAGCGGGATGGCTGATTACCGAATATATCTTGCAACGCCTCCGCAGACATCGCTGGGATAAATACTTCAGCGAAAAGATGGAAGCATCCGATGTATTACGGCAAAACGACAATCACACATCACGAAATCGATAATTTCATTTTGAGGAGCTATTATGATGGACTTTTTCGGACTTGAAAAATATTCCAACGGTGAGTATCAATTCATACGTGAAGCTGAGGGCGCATGGTCTTGGCAACATTTATCCTTTGTCGGATTTTTAATGGCAACAATGATCTTTCTATCCATTTACATCGGAACCCGTACCGGAAAACGCTCGTACAACTCCAAAAACAAAGTGTTGATGGTATGTGCATTTTTGATCGATGGCTTTGAACTTGTAAAAATCATCGTCATCTGCATCCGCTGCCAAAATCCTTTTCAATGGCTCTATATTTTGCCTCTCTTCTTGTGTAGCATCCAACTAATCGCGATTCCTTTAGCTGCATTCAGCTCGGGACGCATCAAGGAAGCCGCTCTGGATTTTGTTCTGATCTTTGGAATTCTCGGTGCAATATTTGGAACGATTGGCGCCACACAGAACTATAATGCTTACCCCGTGCTATCCGTGGATAATGTTTTTTCGGGGATCACACATTCGATTTCGGGCTTTGCATCTCTTTACATCGCAATTTCGGGCATGTCAAGCATGAAGAAAAAGAATTTCCCGATTACAATCGTTATTCTGCTGTCCTTTTCCGTTGCCGCATATATCGCGAATCTTATTTTGGATTACAACTATATGTTCCTGATGCGTGATGACGGCACTCCCTACAGTATCTTCTACAATCTTGTAGGCGGAAATCCAATTCTCTATCCTTTTATTGTCGTAGCGCTTTTTATTGTCTATATCTTCCTTTTCTATTGGATCTACTATTTGATTCAAGGGAAACGCTCATCAAGCGAGAAAGAACAAGCTTCGGCAAAAGAAGTTGTAACCGTACTTTGATGCCCAAACCAATATAAAAAAGCGGAGACCGTGCCATACGGTTTCCGCTCTTTTTGTATGATTAAATCAAGCTTTCAAGCAATGCCTTGAAGTCGGATCGTAGCCATGT
>JAZQXI010000146.1:0-7231 GCA_045632805.1 Eubacteriales bacterium
GGCACGAGTCCAGCGCCGTGGGGCGCTGGTCGCCGTCCGCAGACGGCGAAATATCTCCCAAACGGCGCGTTTCTTTTTGCTAAGCTTTTTCTTTTGCGCCTTTTTGGTCAAAAGAAAAAGCGGCATAAACGAATTTGTGCAAATTCACAAACCGTATGCCTTTGGTCTACAACCCGGAGGGGGTGGCGCGGTTGCGACAGCCCCTTAAACCATTATAAAAACATTTGATGCGTTTTACACCGTTGTTTCGATCTCTTTTCCGTCCAGCTCTGCGGATACCAGTTTTTCGCCTACGTATTGCAGCTTGAGTGAGAAAAAGGGCACGTCGGAATCCAAAAGACGCAAAAAGATGCGGTCTCCTTCCCATAGGGTAAGGTCAAACAGATGCTTTTTGTCGATCCATTCAAGCTCTCCCTCGTCGCACTCCTTTAAGTTTCCCGTCCAATCCGAGGCAGTGAACAGGTGCATGTATTCGGTGCCGTATTCGTTTGAAACAAAGGTCACGATGCCGCGGTAACGGTAAGAGGTCAACGTCAAGCCCGTTTCTTCCAACACCTCGCGCTTGACGCAATCCTCCGGGCTTTCGCCATTTTCAAATTTTCCTCCTACCCCGATCCATTTGTCGCGGTTTTCGTCACGCTCCTTTTTGGTGCGGTGGAGCATCAGATAGCGTCCGTCGCGTTCGGGGTAACAAAGCGTGGTCATTTTCATGCGTCCGTTCCCCCTTTTTCGGAAGGCTTCCCTGCGCGGTAAATGCGGAACATGTCCAAATGCTCCTCGCCTTGCCACGAAAGCGTTGTAAGATAGGGGATCAGTGATCCCGCGATCAAAATCAGTGCCATAACAAAATCGTAAAAAGGAAAGGCATGCGCGCGCATTTCGATTCCCGCCGTTGTGCGATAGGCAAATTCCAATATTTGCGGCATGAATGCGGGAATGAGGGAGAACAGGGGGAGAATCAGGTAGGTGATGCGGTTGGGGCAGAGAAGTCCCAATACCCGTTTGGTACGGTTGGAGAGCGTGGACGTGGGAGACTGTGAGAATGCCACGAGACTGCACACGGCAACCAAGATCGCAAACAGACCCAAAAGCACCAAGGCACCCCAAAAGAGAATGGATGCAACCGTGATCGCGTTGGTTAAATTGATGCTTGCCGCATCGGTGTTTTCACGCATGATCTCGGCGCTTTCCCATGCGTTTGCCTGAAGAGAGAACAAGCTCATCGTCGGTTGCGCCTTCCCGCTGTAAACGAACCAAACGTGGGGGATTGCCGCGTAAATGCAAAAGGCGACAAACAGGATCAGCGGCAAAAGATAGATCAAGCGGCAGATCAAGCGGCGAGCGGTACGGGAATTCATTTGTGTTCTCCCGCGAGCTTTCCTTCCATCAGGAACGCCGCTTCCATATCGGCACAGCAGGTGGCATACGCGAGAGGGAACATCTCCAAAGCACGCCCGACGTTGTTCGTGTCCTCGGTGCCCGAAAAGCCCATATGATAGCGAATGGCAAATGCTTCGTCACGTGTCAGCTTCATATATGCGGAAACGATGTAAACCGACTTTTCACCGTGTCCATAGGGGAGCGTATCCTCGATGGTGTAGTAGGGAGCGCTGACCCATTTTCCGGTCTCGTCCTTGACGTTTCGGAAGGAGGTCTTGTAAAAATTGACCTTGCAGACGTCGTGGAGAAGTCCCGCAATCGCAATGCTTTCGTCGGGATACTCGATGCCGTAAAGCTCCTTCATGCGAGGGCGTGCGAGAATATCCGCAAGGCAATCGTAGACGTTGAGGCTATGCTCAAGCAATCCGCCCTCATACGCGCCGTGGTAGCGGGTGGAGGCGGGAGCGGTGAAAAAGTCACTTCCGTTTACCAAAAAATCAAGGAGCTTGTCGGCTCCCTCGCGGGTGATCTTTTCGCGGAAAATTTCTAAAAAACGTTCTTGATTGGTCATAGTAAAGCTTCCTTTCGGGCGTTTTGTTTTATTCTACGTTCATTTTATCATGTTGCCCCCAAAAAGTAAAGTCTTTTTTAAAAAAAGCCCCAAAAAAGGATTTCGTACATAATTTTGAAACATAATTGTGATATGATGTAAAATGGAAGAATTTTTGGAAAGGATTACCGATGATGAGAAAGACAAAAATCGTTTGTACATTGGGTCCTGCGTGTGTAAGTGAGGACGTGATGGAGGAAATGCTGAAAAACGGCATGAACATCGCGCGCTTCAACTTTTCCCACGGGACGCATCAATATCATAAAGAGACCATGGAGAAATTCCGCCGTGTGCGCGACAAGCTCCGTTTGCCTGCAGCACTGATGCTGGATACCAAAGGACCCGAGATCCGTCTTGGAGATTTTGAAAACGGCAAGGTGACCCTGCAAAAGGGCGCTCTCTTTACGCTTGCCACCGACGGGCGTTTGGGAAACGAACAAGAGGCATCGATCACGTTCCCGGATCTTCCCAACCAGTTAAAGGTCGGCACGCGTGTACTGCTTGACGACGGTAAGGTCGCGATGCACGTGGAGAGCGTGGAAGAGGGGGCGCTCGTTTGCCGCGTGGACGTTGGCGGTGTGCTTTCCAACCACAAGAGCATCAACATTCCTAACGTTCACATCGATATGCCCTACATCAGCAAAAACGACGAGGCGGATCTGATTTTTGGAATCGAGCAGGACGTGGACTTTATCGCGGCTTCCTTCGTTCGTTGCAAGGAGGACGTGATTCAGCTTCGCAAGTTCCTCGACTATCACGGAGGACACAGCATCAAGATCATCTCCAAGATCGAAAATATTGAGGGCGTCAACAACTTTGACGAGATTTTGAAGCATTCCGACGGTATCATGGTTGCGCGCGGTGACATGGGCGTTGAGGTGGAATTCGAGCGTTTGCCGGGTATCCAGAAGCGTTTTATCCGCAAGTGCTATCAGTCGGGTAAGATGGTCATTACCGCAACCCAGATGCTGGAATCCATGATCCATTCCGCGACCCCCACGCGTGCCGAGATCACCGACGTAGCAAACGCCGTGTTCGACGGTACCTCTGCGGTTATGCTTTCCGGCGAGACCGCTGCGGGAGATCACCCCGCGCTGGTTGTCAAGGTCATGGCACAGATCGCGGAACAGGCGGAAAAGGATGCTTTTGAAATGGATATTTACGGTGGGATCAAGTATGATTCCGATACTTCCGACGTTACCAACGCGATTTGTGACGCGGCGGCAACCACGGCACGTGACGTCTATGCCAAGGTGATCATCGCGGTTACGAAGTCGGGACTTACCGCACGCCGTGTCTCCAAGTTCCGCCCGCATCAGATGATCGTTGCGGCAACGCCCGAGGTCAAGACCTTCCATCAGCTCAGTCTGTCCTGGGGTGTCGTTCCCGTGCTGGCGCTTAATCAGCACAGCACCGACGATCTCTTTATCCACGCCATCGATTGCGCAAAGCAGATCGATATTTTGGCGAAGGGAGATAAGGCGGTCATCACGGCAGGTGTTCCGCTCAACATTGAGGGAACGACCAATCTGCTCAAGGTGCAGATCGTCAATTGACCGATATTCAAAAAACGTTGAAAGGGGGGACGCGCATGAAGCTGATTCACTGTGCGGATCTTCATCTGGATTCTCCGATGGAATCCAATCTGCCGCTTGACAAGGCAAGGGAACGCAAAAGCGAATTGCGGGCGACCTTTGCGCGTTTGGTGCGCCAAGGCGCTGATATGGGAGTGGACGCGATTTTGATCGCAGGCGACCTGTTTGACAGCGATCACGTGACGAAAAGCACCGAAAAGTACGTGCTGGAGCTGATTTCTGCGCATCCCGAGATTCGCTTTTTCTACCTGGCGGGCAATCATGACCGCGGCGGCTCCCTCAAAACACGAACCGACCTTCCCGATAATCTTTACACCTTTGAGGACGGTTGGACAAGCTATCCCTTGGGCGAAAACACGGTGTTAACGGGAAGCGAGCGTCCGAATCCGGAGACGCTTTCTCTTGATCCGAGCGCTCTCAATCTGCTGATCTTGCACGGGCAGGAGAGAGCCGGCAAGGGGACAACGCGCGAGGATGTGATCCACTTTGGCAAGTACAAGGGGCGTGGGATCGATTATCTGGCGCTGGGACATATTCACGAATATCGGGTCGCAAAGATCGATCCCCGATGCACCGTGTGCTACAGCGGATGCCTTGAGGGGAGAGGGTTTGATGAATGCGGACAAAAGGGATACGTGCTGATCAACATTGAAAACGGAACGCTTTCCCATCGCTTTGTACCCTTTGCAACACGCTTGATGCATGCGGTGACCTGCGATATTTCAAATCTGTCATCCGCTTTGGAAATAGAGGCGTGTGTGCGCCATGCAACCGAGGAGATTGCCGCGCACGATCTGGTGAAGGTGGTCTTAACGGGGAAGACAGCGCCCGATGCGCAAAAGGATACGGTACATCTGCGGCAGGTGTTGAACGAGCGGTTTTATTTTGCGAAGGTCAAGGATGAGAGCGGGATCATGATCCGCCCCGAGGATTATCAGAACGATATTTCTCTCAAAGGGGAATTCATTCGTCGCGTTTTAGCATCGGATCTGAAGGAATCCGAAAAGGAGCGCGTGATCGCGTGCGGTCTGCGCGTGCTCGGTGGCGAGGAGGTGGGATTGTGAGATTACTTCGTTTACACGTGGAAAATTTCGGCACCCTGCAAAACTTTCGCATGGAGCTTTCAAGCGGGCTTAACGTCCTCTGCTATGAAAACGGCTGGGGAAAAAGTACTTTGGCGGTCTTTATCAAAGCGATGTTTTATGGGCTTTCCGCCAGTTCCAAGCGTTCGCTGGACGAGAATGAGCGCAAAAAATATACGCCATGGCAGGGCGGCGCATACGGCGGAAGCCTTGAGTTTGAGACTGTACGCGGCAGCTTTCGTATCGAACGCTTTTTCGGTGCGAAGGAAAGCGGCGACAGTGTAATACTTTACGATCTTTCCAACAACAAACCAACCGATATTTATCGCGATCCGTTTGGAGAAGCGCTTTTTGGCATCGATGCGGACGGCTTTGAGCGCACGGTGTATCTGTCGCAACGAGTCATGCAAAAAAGCGATAACAACAGCATTGCCGCAAAGCTGGGAAATCTTTTGGACGACGTGGATGACATCGGTTGCTATGACGATGCGAGGGAAGCATTGGATAAACGCCGACAGTTCTACGTCAAGACAGGAAACCGCGGGCGCGTGGCAGAGCTGGAGGAGCAATTGAATGATCGCCGCCGAAGCTTTGAGGAGCTTTTGCGCGTGCGGGATACCTTGATTCAAAAAGAAAACGATTACGATGAAAAAATGCGCGAATTGACCGAGCGAAAGCGGGAGATCCGAGAGGTGCGCGAATCTCTTGGGCGCGCGGGGCTTTTGCGTGAACGCCATGCGCATCTGGAACAAAAGAACCGGATGCTGGACGAGCTTGCAAAGCTGGATCAAAACCGTCGGGATGCCGAGGCGGCGCTTGGAGGTATCCATCCGACCGATGCGGAATTAGAAGAAATGCAAAACGGTCTCGATGCGCTTCGCGATGCCAAGGCAAAGCTGGATGCCATTCCCGCAGAGCCGATACGGCGGCGGGCTTTGCGGATTCTGCCTGCGGAAAAGACGGAGAGTGTGCCGAAGGGAGATCTGATCGAAAAGCTGAAGGCTTGTAACCGTGAGCTGGAAAAGGCTTGCGACAGAGAGGCTGTACTGATGTCCGCGCAGAACAATGCGGCATGGCGTAGATTTGCAAGCGGCGCTCCCGTAAAGCAACAGATCGATGAGGCTTACAACAGCTACCGCGAGGCGCAAAAAGCCGAGCGGGATGGAGATGCCTGCGCGTCTCAAACGCCTTCGGGACGCACACCGGTGGTTTCGATCTTGCTTTTGTCCCTTGGCGCGGTGTTGGCGATTCTCGGTTTTTTGCCGATGCTTGCAAGCTTTGCACCCGTTGTATTCATCGGTGCGGCAGTCTGTGTCATCACTTCTTTGATTGGATGGATCCTGCATACGACGGGCAAGAAACGCCTGATGCTGGAGCGGGATGAAAAGGTACGGGAATACAAACAACGCGCGCAAACACTGATGGCATCGGTCAAAGGCTTTCTTACGCGATACGGTATGGATGGTTCCGACCCTGTTCGTCAATTGAGCGAGCTTTCGGTTCTTGCAAGTCGCTTTTTGGAGGAGCAACGGGCATTGGCACAGGCGGGAGAAGAAAAGCGAACGCTTGCCGAGCAAAAGAGACAGGCATATCTGTTTTTGATCCCAAGCCTGCGCCTCTTTGGAATCGATAGACGTGAGCAAAGCAGCTACCATGCCGAACTGGAGGCGCTTTCTGCCGATCTTACCATGTTAGAGCAGGTACGCTCCGAGGAGGAGGAACGACGGATCAAACGGACAGCGGCGGAAACGCAATACCGCACGTGTCAAAGCCGCATCAAGCCGTTTTTGGATCGGTTTGATCCAAGACACGAGCCCCTATCGGTATTCTCCGCGGGAGAATGCTTGCGCCGCGTGGAGCAATGGGAGACGGATTGGCGCCGCGCGGATCGTGAATATCGCCAAAAGTACGAAGCCCTTTGCCGTTTTATTCAGGATAAGGGCTTGGATGAAGCCGATGCGCCTTTGACGGACGGTGTGGATTATGATGCGCTGAAGAAGCGGGAAGGGGAATTGCAGGATCGGATCGATGCCTTGCAAAATGATTCCAACCGTTTGACGCAGGAGATGAACCGTCTTGCCACCGATGCCGATCGGATCGGAGATGCTGAAGCAGAGATCCGACAATTGGCGGAGACCTTGGACGAGGCAAAGGAAAATCATGCCACGGTCAAACATACGATGGATCTTTTAGAGGAAGCCAAAACGGCACTCTCCACACGTTATTTAAACGGTATGCAAAAGAGCTTTTCGCGTTTTTTGTCGGTTCTGACCTCGAATGAAGCGCCCGAATCGGTCATGGATACCTCTTTTGAGGTTTCTTTGCGCGAAGGGGGGAAGACCCGAAGCATGGAGAGCTTCAGCCGCGGCTGGCGGGATGCCGTACAGTTCTGTACGCGCCTTTCCTTGGCGGATGCTTTGTATGCCGAGGGGGAAAAGCCGTTTTTACTGCTTGACGATCCCTTTGTCAATCTGGACGACCGCCGTCTTGCCGCCGCCAAGCATCTCTTGAAGACTTTGGCGCGGGATTATCAGATCATTTATATGGTATGCCACGCGGATCGG
>JAZQXI010000147.1:0-12210 GCA_045632805.1 Eubacteriales bacterium
TCGTCATTTTGACAGTGCTAACACCTTTGTCAGCAAGCTGGGGGCAGTTCAAATTTGAACTGCCCCTCGTTTTTTTATTGTTCAAGTAGCTGCATCGCGTATTTCAAGCGATATGCATCGTCAAGAAGCTCGTAGCGGTTAACCTCGGTCATACCCGTCCACGGGGTTGCCAAGAACCCCAGCAAATGCTCGTTCACAAGTCCGTGATCCTTGAAAAACTGCACCTCTTGTGCAATGTTCTGATGGCAGCACCACGTGCTGGAGCAAGGAAACTGGTCGTAGCCATGCTCTGCCAACACAAGATACGTATCATACTGCATCTTGACACGCGCGTGCCCTTCCCAATAGCGCATGTATCCCCAGTTGGAAATCAAGCACTCCGTGGGAATTTTCTTCAGGAAGAAGTCGGTGTGTGTCCAGCAAAAATCGCCCCAGATCCACGGGCGCGCACCGTTCTTCTCCACGCAATCCATGTAGAAATACAGATCGTGACACCAAAGATCATTGCAGCGGATGATGGTCATGCCCTTTTTATGCGTGGGCAGATCCTCCTCGTCCATGCCAAGGTGGAACAGACTCGGGCGATCAAAGACCGCGCAGACCTCGTCGATCAGGTCTTTGACAACCTCATAATATTTCGCAGTTCCTTTCATCCATGCGTATTCTTTGAGCCATGTATCGTGGCAGGAGGAAAAATTCAGCTTCGGAATCGGCTCAATACCGCGCTCGCGCATATAGGAGAGCAGTGCGCGCATTTCCTCATGGGTAAACGCGTTCTTAAGAGAAATTTCGGGATGAGAATCGTACTGCATCGCGTCAAAAATGTCGATCACAACCAAGTCAATCCCCATTTTGGAGATCTCGTCAACCACCTCATACAGCAGGACACGGTCAATTACCGGCGATTCCTTATACCGTCCCGTGCTTTGGCAGACTGCGGGGCCGCGGTGCTCAAGCCACGACCACTTGTCACGCGAGCCGTTGCCGCCAAGCGAGAGAAAATACCCCTTTCGCAAGCTCATGTCAAATCTCCTTTTCCAGCATTTTACATGCACGCGTCAAGCGATACGCATCATCAAGCTGCGCGTAGCGGTTGGGTTCGGTCATACCTGCCCAAGGCGCTACCATAAAGCCCATAAGATGCTCGTTGATGAGTCCTTTTTCCTTGAAAAAGAGTACCGTTTGCGCAATATTCTGATGACAGCACCACGTGCTGGCGCAGGGAAGCTGATCGTACCCCAGCTCTGCCAAAGCCACGTACGCGTCCATTTCGTTTTTAGGAAGATAGCTTCCGTCGGGATGGGTCAAAAGGCGCTCGTACCACCAGTTGGAGATCAGGCACTCGTGCGGAATCTTCTTGCCGAAAATATCCGCGTGCGCCCAATAAAAGTCGCCCCAGATCCACGGACGTGCGCCATTCTTCTCGACACAGTCCATATAGAAATACAGATCGTGGCACCACAGATCGTTGCAGCGGATGATGGTCATGCCCTTGCGGTGGGTGGGCAGATCCTCCTCGTCCATGCCAAGATGGAAGAGACGCGGATGATCGAACACAGCGCAAACCTCGTCGATCAGATCCTTTACCACCGCATAGTACGTAGCCGTTCCCTTCATCCATGCGTATTCCTTGAGCCACGTATCGTGGCAAGAGGAAAAATTCAGCTTTGGAATCGGCTCAACCCCGCGCTCACGCATATAGGAAAGGAGCGCGCGCATTTCTTCATGGGTAAATGCCCCCTGCAGTGAGATCTCGGGGTGCGAATCGTATTGCATGGCGTCCAGCACGTCCAGAACAACCAGGTTGATGCCCATTTTGGAGATCTCATCGATCACCTCGTAAAGCAATGCGCGATCAATTGCAGGCGTTTCTTTATAGCGTCCCGTACATTGGCAAAGCATTAGACCGCGATGCTCCAAATGTGACCATTTATCACGTCCGCCGTTGCCGCCAAGCGAAATAAAATATCCTTTCCGCAAACTCATTTTATGCCTCCGTTATTCCCTGTTGCAATATCTGACAGGCATACATCAAACGATGCGCATCATCAAGCAGCCAATAGCGGTCGACCTCCTGAACGTACGTCCACGGGGTTGCGATAATGCCCATAAAGTGCTCGTCGATCAAGCCGTGCTTCAAGAGGAACTGCGCCTCCTGTGCCACGTTCTGGTGACAGCACCACGTGCTGGAGCAAGGCATTTGATCGTACCCGTGCTTTGCTAAGGCAATATACGTATCGTACTGCATCTTCACGCGAGGATGTCCCTCGTCGTAGCGCATGTATCCCCAATTCGAAAGCAGACATTCCTTGGGCATTTTTTTGATAAACTCGTCGGGGTGTCCCCAATAATAATCACCCCAGATCCACGGGCGCGCGCCGTTCTTTTCCGCGCATTCCATGTAGAAATACAGATCGTGGAACCACAGATCGGTGCAACGGATAATGGTCATACCCTTTTTGTGTGTGGGCAGATCCTCCTCGTCCATACCGAAGTGAAACAGACTCGGACGGTCGAACACAAGGCAGACCTCGTCGATCAGATCCTTGACCACCTCGTAGTATCTCGCCGTGCCCTTCATCCAGGAATATTCCTTGAGCCAGGAATCGTGGCAGGCTGCAAAATTCAACTTGGGAATCGGCTCGATGCCGCGCTCACGCATATAGGACAGAAGCTTGCGCATCTCCTCGTGCGTAAAGGCGTTTTTCAATGAGAGCTCGGGGTGCGACTCGTATTGCATGGCATCCAAAACGTCCAAAACCACGAGGTCGATGCCCATTTTGGAGATCTCGTCAATGAGCTCATAAAGCAAGATGCGATCGACAAGGGGCGTTTCCTTATAACGGTCCGTGCCTTGGCATATGGCAGGACCGCGCTGCTCCAAATGTGACCATTTATCACGCCCCCCGTTGCCGCCGAGCGAAATAAAATATCCTTTTCTCATGGTTAACCGATTTCTTCCTCAACTGCGGCTCCGCCCTTGGTGTTGCCAAAAAACGCGAGACCGCCCGCAACCGCAGACGCTTGAATGGAATCATCCTCGAACATTTCTCTGGAAAACTTGACGCGGTTCGCGTTGTTCAGAAGCGTATAGTAGTTCAGATCGACCGTTGCCTGCATGGGGCACGCATCAAAGCCGAGCAGATGCTCGTCAACCAGTCCCGCCTCCATGTAGAAGTACACGAACTGCGGAATGTTCTGATGGCAGGTCCAGTCGCTCGCCATGGGGATCTGGTCAAAGCCCGCCGCTGCCAAGGCACGGATCTCATCGTAGATGGGACGGTCGGGATACGAGCCATCGGGCTTGAGTATGATACGGTCGAGGAAGGACATGGACAGCACGCAGGATTTGGGGCACTTCTCCATAAATGCCTCGGGGTGCGTGCAGTAATAGTCACCCGCGATCCAGGGGCGCGCACCGTTTGCAGTCACGCAATCTGCCATGAAAGCAAGATCTGCGAAGAACGCGTCCTCGTCGCGCGGTACGGTGTTGGTGCGCTCGTAGTCGTTGTGCCACCAGTTGGTGCGGCGCGGGCTGTTCGGGAACTCCTCCTCGTCCATGCCAAGGTGGAAGAAGCGGGGCGAATCGAAGATCGCGCTCACCTCGTCGATCAGATCCTTAACGACCTTGCGGTAAGCATCGGTTCCCTTCTGCGCGCAATAGGGCGTGAGCCATGCGTCGTGATAGGAGGAAAAATTGAGCTTTGGAATCGGTTCAAGACCCAATGCACGCACGCGAGCAAGCTCTTCCTTCAATTCCGCTACTGTCCAAGCCCCCTCGATACCAAGCTCGGGATGGCACTCGTAAGACACACCCTCACCAAGGTCAATCACAAGTGCATTGATGCCGAACGAAGGCAACTGATCCACCACGCGGCGCCAGGTGTCGCGCTCGGTCAGCATCTTGTTCTGGTAATGTCCCGTAGACTGGCACTGGAAGGGTCCGTCGTTCTCGGGAGTCGAGCCTGCATCTCTCCACATGTTAAAGCCCAATTGAATCGTAAAGCTCCAAATTCTGTTCATTTTCTTTTCTCCAATCCTTTCAAAAAAAATTCTTCATATAACGGTTTTGCGTATTTCATTCTATGCGCCATATCAAGGAGCGCATAGTGGTTGTCCTCGGTCGTTTTTGCCCACGGAGAGGCAAGAAGCCCCAGCATGTGCTCGTCAAACAGCCCTTCGTCGCGTGCCAGAAGCACGGCTTGTGCGACGTTTTGCTTACAGCACCACACGCTACAGTCCAGCAGCTGATCGTAGCCAAGACGCGAGCGTTCTATCACAGCGTTAAAGCCCTCGTTTACGTATCTGCCCGTCGGGCCCTTGACCACTCTTTCAAAGGAGTTATCGACCAAAATACAGTCCTTCGGCATCTTTTGCGCGAAGGTGTCCTTGTTGAAGCGATAGTAGCTTCCCCAAAGAAGCGGTCGCGCGCCGTGCTTTTCTATGCAGTCGATGTAATAGTACAAGTCGTGATACCACAAGTCGTCGCAACGGATGATGGTCATTCCCTTGCGATGGTTCGGGACGCTCTCCTCATCCATGCCAAGGTGGAAATACTTGACGGGGGCGAATATCTCTGCCACCTCGTCGATCAAATCCTTGACCACCTCGTAGTATTTGGCAGTCCCCTTCATCCACGAATATTCTTGCAGCCACGCATCGTGATAGGAGGAAAAGTTCAGCTTTGGCACAGGCTCCATTCCCATCGCGCGGATGCGCTTGACCTCTGCACGCAGCTCGTCCTTTGACCATGCTCCGGGATTTGACAATTCGGGGTGGCTGTCATACTGTACCCCCTCGCCCATGTCGATCACCAACGTGTTAACGCCGCAAGACGGAAGAAAATCCACCACGTCGCGCCATACTGCACGGTCGGTGATGACTTTCGTCTGCCATCGCGCCGTTGCCTGACAAATGTGCGGACCGCGATGCTCAACGTTCGACCACGTGTCGCGCCACATGTTGTTCCCCAAATGTATAAAATACCCCCAGATGTAATCCATAAGCGCCTCCTCCTTACAGATAGCTCTCAAACAGCTCCCGCGCATACTTTGTGCGGTGTGCTTCATCCAAAAGCCAATAGCGGTTTGCCTCATTCGTTCTCGTCCAAGGAGCCACCATAAAGCCGAGCAGATGCTCATCGATCAACCCCTTTTCCTTGCAAAAGAGCACCGTTTGCGCAATATTCTGATGGCAACACCACGTACTGCCGCACGGAACTTGATCATAGCCCAATTCGTGCAATGCCACATAGGTATCCGTTTGCACGCCGATACGTGACAGGGGGCTTGGCGGATTCTGCATACGCACGTATCCCCAGTTGGAGATCAGGCATTCGCGCGGAATCTTCTTTTTGAAAGTCTCGGCATGTGCCCAATAAAAATCGCCCCAGATCCACGGTCGTGCACCGTTTTTCTCGACACAGTCCATGTAAAAATAGAGATCGTGACACCACAAATCGTCGCAACGGATGATCGTTATGCCCTTATTATGTGTGGGCAGATCCTCCTCGTCCATTCCAAGATGAAAGAACTTTGGATGATCAAACACCTCGCAGACCTCGTCGATCAGATCCTTGACCACCTCGTAATACTTGGCGGTTCCCTTCATCCACGCGTATTCGCGCAGCCACGTGTCATGACAGGAAGAAAAGTTCAGCTTCGGTACGGGCTCAAGTCCCATCGTGCGCATCCGCGCGACCTCGGCTCGTAATTCTTCCTTTGTCCACGCATCGGATACCGACAGCTCGGGGTGGCTGTCGTACTTCATTCCCTCGCCCACATCGATCACAACGGCGTTAAAGCCGCAGGAGGGCAGAAAATCAACGACGTCGCGCCAGACCGTTCGGTCGGTGTCCATTTCGGGGCAGTAGCGCCCCGTTGCTTGACAAAAATCGGGACCGCGATGCTCGGTACGTGAGTACCGGTCTCGCCACATGTTGTTCCCAAGCTGGATAAAATAGCTCCAAACGTAGTCCATCTGCGTCACCTTCTCACAAGCAGCTCTCAAACAATTCTTTTGCATATTTGGTACGGTATGCATCATCCAAAAGCAGATATCGGCTGACCTCGTCCGTTCCCTGCCACGGAACTGCCAAGAAGCCCAACAGATGCTCGTCGATCAGGTCCTCGTCGCGGCAGAACAGAACCGTCTGCGCGGCGTTCTGATGGCACGCCCACGTGCTGAAGGCAGGAACCTGATCGTAGCCCAACCGTGTCAGCTCTTTCATGATGATGAAGCCGCGATAGAGCTCCCGTTCTCCGTTTTTGAACGCAGGAACACGCTCGTAGCACCCCTTGGAAATGAGGCACTCCTTGGGCATCTTCCGCACAAACGCCTCTCTGTGCTGCAGATAATAGCCACCCCAAAGCCACGTGCGTGCGCCGTGCTTTTCCACACACGACATATAATAATACAGGTCGTGATACCACATATCGGTACAACGGATAATGGTCAGTGCCTTTTTATGGTTGGGGACCTCCTCCTCGTCCATGCCGACGTGGAAATACTTAACGGGCGCGAACACCTCGCAGACCTCGTCGATCAGCTCCTTGACCACCTCATAATATTTCGCCGTTCCCTTCATACGCGAGTAATCCTTTAGCCACGTGTCGTGGAAGGAGGAGAAATTCAGCTTTGGAACAGGCTCAAGCCCCATGGCGCGGATGCGCTTTACCTCGGCGCGAAGCTCGTCCTTCGTCCATGCGCCGGGAACCGACAGCTCGGTGTGTGTGTCGTACTGCATGCCCTCCCCGATGTCAATGACCAGCGTATTAAAGCCGCAGGACGGCAAAAAGTCAACAACCTCTCGCCACACCTTACGGTCGGTTATCATTTCGGGGCAATAGCGTCCCGTGGCTTGACAGATTGCAGGACCGCGGCTCTCAATGGGGGAGCATTCCTCGCGCCACATATTGTGACCGAGCTGGATAAAATAAGCCCATATGCGATTCATCTCGCCCCTCCCGATCTTATTTCAAAAAAACTCTCGAACAGCTCCTTCGCAAATTTCGTTCGGTACGCATCGTCCATAAGCAGATAGCGTCCCGCCTCGTCGGTAGGCTGCCACGGAACCGCCAAAAAGCCGAGCAGGTGCTCGTTGATAACGCCCTCTTGATAACAGTGCAGAACGGTTTGCGCCATGTTCTGATGGCACGCCCACGTACTGGCACATGGGATCTGGTCGTAGCCCATTTCTGCCAACTCAACAATGGATTGGAATCCCGGATAGGGGAATTTTCCGTTTGCCCCACGCTTGGGAAGCCGCTCGTAGCACGCCTCCGACAAAATGCACTCCTTGGGCATTTTTTGCAGGAAGGTATCTTTGTGTGCGCGGTAATAGTCGCCCCACACCCATGTACGCGCGCCGTGTCGCTCCACGCACTCCATGTAATAGTACAAATCGTGGTACCACAAATCGTTGGAGCGGATGATGGTCATCGCCTTTTTATGGTTGGGAACATCCTCCTCATCCATGCCGACATGAAAATATCTGACAGGTGCGAATACCTCGCAGACCTCGTCGATCAGTTCCTTGACAACCTCGTAGTATCTTGCCGTTCCCTTCATGCGGGAATACTCGCCGAGCCATGCGTCGTGAAACGAAGAGAAGTTCAGCTTTGGGATCGGCTCCAAGCCCATCGTGCGGATACGCTTGACCTCGGCACGAAGCTCGTCCTTTGACCACGCCCCGGGGATCGCGAGCTCGGGATGTGTTTCGTACTGCATCCCCTCCCCCACGTCAATGATCAGTGCGTTAAAGCCGCAGGATGGCAAAAAATCCACCACGTCACGCCAAACGGTTCGATCGGTGTGCATCGTTGGAAAATACCGCCCCGTTGCCTGAGTAAAGAAAGGTCCGCGGTGCTCTACGTACGAGCAGGGCTCACGCCACATATTGTGACCGAGCTGAATAAAATAACTCCAGATTCTTTCCATCGTCATTCCTCCCTATGTATGATTTACATCTTCATTATAGCAAATTCAATTTGCGTTTTCCATGAAAAATCCATAAAAATTTTTGAAAAATCCGTAAAGAATATGGAAAAAGGAGGTTTTAGAAGCATCGAAGCATTAAAACCTCCTTTGAAGTTATACGGTTGATTCCGCTTTCTGTTTTTCGTCAAGCTGATCGGCAAGTGTTTGTTCCTTTCCGTGGCACTGCTCCATTTTTTTGAAGGAACGTGGCAAAAGGATCATCAAAAATACCGTTGCTCCCACCCACGCGGCAGGTCCCGCAAAATACAAAATCCAAAGCTTGGTATCGTCCGGGATCGGAGCCAAGACCGATACCGCAGACACCACGATCCGCGCGACAAGCTCGATTACACCGCACAGCACGGCGGGAACGGTGTTGCCGATCCCCTTCAGCGCTCCGCGCGGTGCGCAAAGCCCTACCATGAACGGGAAGAAAATGACCTGCGTAAAGAGATATTCCTGCGCATACCGAATGATCTCCAGCGTTTCGGGTTCATTCCCCCATCCAACGTATAAACGGTGGACGTATTCTCCGAAAAAGATACAAAGCAATGCCGAAAGTGCGCCCAGGATCATCATGATGATCACGGTACTGCGAAAGCCCTGTCGGATCCGCCCGTATTCTCCCGCGCCAAGATTTTGCGCGCAGAAATAGACCAGCGCAGACTCAAATACCTGAATAAAGATCCAAACGATGCTCAGGAGTCTGCCTCCCGTGGCAATTCCCGTAATGACACTCTCATCCTGACCGTTGATGGCAATCTGCAAGATCAGCGCGCCTACGGTGATAACGGTGTTAAGAAGCCCCATGGGAAGACCGTTGGAGAGCAGGATGCGGATGATGGGCTTGGAAATATGCAGATCTCCTCTGCCAAACAGCAACAGCGGCATCCGTTTCTTCAAAAGCACGAGGTACATCACCGAACCCACGGTGGTCGCGCAAATCGTTCCAAGCGCCGCTCCCGAGATTCCCATGTTTACAATGACAAGAAAGATAAAATTGAATACGACGTTGAGCGCGCCGCAGATGCCCGAAATCAACAGCGGAGTTTTATTGTCTCCCAACGCGCGGAACATACTTGCGCACACCCACTGCACGGCGCTGATGGGCATTGCCCCCAAAACGATGACAAAATACACCGTTGCGTTATCGCGAAAGCTCTCCGGCGTATTCATCAGTTCCACGATCAGGCTCGCTCCGCCGCAGGAAAGGAGCGTAAAAGGGACGACCAGAATTGCCGCAAGAATCGTGGCATTCGCCATCAATTTGCGCAGATGCTCGCGATCACCCGAACCAAACACGCGACCTGCAAAGATCGCAAATCCACCAATGGTTGCCGCGAGAAAACCGTCAATGAGTCCGATCGCGGGAGAAATGGAGCTGAGCGCTCCCAGTGCGTGTGTATCGACGTACCAGCTGACCATCATACTGTCGGTGGTACTGTAAACGTAGCTCATCATGCTGGACGCCAGCATGGAGAGTGCAAATGCAATGATCAGCTTTGCAGGGCTGCCTTTTGTTAAATCTTTTACCATACTCCGTTCCTCCAAGGTTTCATTCTCAAGTACGGTACGTTCCAATCAACAAGTAATAAAAATCAGACTTTTGCCTCTACCGCAGGCAAAGGCTCCGTATTCTCTTTTTTGACAGACGTCAGTTCCCGTTCCTTGCGGCGCACAGCAATGGGATATAGAATCGCCAAGAAAACCGACGTTCCCACCCACGCCATCGGTCCTGCGAAGAACAGCAATTGCAGATTGTCAGCAAAGAAGAGCGACACGCTGACACGCGCGATCAATTCGATTACACCGCAAAGAACGGTTGGCAGGGTCGAACCAAAGCTCTTAAGACCCGCACGCCATGTGAAAAGCATGGCAACGCACGGGAAAAAGGCAACCTGCGAGAAGAGACACCGATGCGCGTAAGATAGAATCTCTGTATCTTCCCCAACAAACGCCATGTACACGAAGCGATCCAATCCCGTTACCGTCAAAAGACAAAACGCTGCACCGATTCCAAGTTGAATCAAAAGTGTATTCCGTATGCCACGTCGCACGCGTCCCAACGCGCCTGCGCCGATGTTCTGCGCGCAAAAAGCGAGCTGTGCGCTTTCAAACACGCCAAACAGAATCCAGAACAGGCTCATCACCTTTCCCGACATGGCAACACCCGTAACAGCATCCGCGCCGTGGCTGTTGATGGCGACCTGCAAAATCACCGACCCAAACGTGGTGATCGATTGCTCCAGCCCTAACGGAACACCGATGCGAAGCAAGCGTCCAAGAATCGGCAATGAGGGAGCAGCGTCCTCCCGCCCAAAATGCAGCATCGTCATCTTGCGTTTGAACATGACAACGTAGATGATCGACCCCGTCATTGCGGAACAAAGCGTACCAAGCGCCGCCCCCGCAATCCCCATCGGAAATATAACCAAAAAGATAAAGTTGAACACAACGTTTCCAAAACCGTTGATGATCGCGATAACCACGGGAGTTCTGGCGTCTCCCAACGCGCGGAACATGCCCGAAAGCAACCAGGAGGGAGCAGACGCGGGCTTTGCCAAAAAGATGATGGTGGTATAGATCACCGACATATCCAAAAAATCGCCGGGCGTATCCATCATGATCAAAACGGGCTCGCAGATACAAATCGACACTACGGTTGCAATGCCGATTACAGCAACCGTCAGGTAAATCGCGTTTGCCATCGTGCGGCGCAAGCCCTTAAAATCCTTTGCTCCAAACATCTGCCCCACAACGATTGAAACCCCCGCGAGGATCGAAAAGGATAAATTATTCATCAACATCACAAAAGGGGATGCCGCGCTGACGGCACCGAGCGCATCGGCGTTGACGAATTGCCCGACCATGAGACTGTCGGTGAAATTGTAGATGTAACTCATCATACTCGAGAGCAGCATCGTCATCGCAAAGGAAACGATCAATTTGGTGGGACTTCCCCGCGTCAGATCTCTTACCATACCTTCACACCTCCGTGAATCACAGTAAACAGAGCACAACCATCCTCTCTTGTGCCTACAGTATAAACCAATGAAAGTGCAAATGCAATAAACTTTCCCGAGTTTTTGTTGGACTTTTCCGACATTTTTACAAAAACATTCTCTTTTTTTCAAAGAAAAGCGTTCCTCGGGACTTGCATTTTCGCCACGCACGTGCTATACTGTAGCTACTCCAAAGAAGGGAGAGAGAACCTTGAGTATTTTGATTTCCGGAAAATCTCCGCTCCAGCACACACACGCAACGCATTGCCACGAAACGTGGGAGATCATTTCCAACGTAGAGGGCGAGGGCATCTTAGAATTCGACGGATTGAGCGTCCCCTTTGACAGCCGCACCATAGTCTGTATTCCTCCAAACGTCGCGCATGCCAAATATTCCGACACTGGATTTCGCGACATCTGGTTCTGGTGCTCGGAGTTTCCCGCGCTTGATCCAACAAAACCGACCGTTTTTACCGATGACAGCGAGCATAACATCACCTCGCTGATGAATATTCTCTATTCGGTCCGCCATGAAAAGGTACCGAATTACAAGGTGGTAGCGGAATCTCTGCTTGATTCCATCCAACAGCTGATCCTCTCACGCTTGGAGCGCAAGCAGATCGATCCGCGCGTAGAGGAGATCGTACATACCATCATCCACCATTTTCAAGACCCCGCATTCTCTCTTGATGAATGTCTCTCCAAAAACGGATACTGCTCCGATCACATGCGCCGTCTCTTTCGCGAGCAGATCGGCAAAACGCCTCACGAGTACCTTTCGTACATGCGCATCAAAGCCGCCAAAAAGCTGCTGACCTCGCGCAAGGTTTCCAACTATTCGGTAGGAGAGATCTGCACGATGGTCGGCTTTCACGACGTCAGCTATTTTTCGCGCATTTTCAAGAAAGCCACGGGCATTTCTCCAAGCGAATACTTTGAAGAGAAAAAATAATTCATCGCCGCACAAATCGTGACCGCATTGACGGTTTTGGTTTGTGCGGCGCATTTTGTTTTTGCCGTTTGCATATTTTCTGTTTTTTTGCCCGATACTCCCGTTAAAGACGGGAGCAGGTTGTAGATCAAGGGAACGCAACGGCGGATTTCGCACAGACTTGTTACCGCTTTTCTCTTTGACCATGTAGGCGCAAAGAGAAAAGCTTGGCAAAAGAGAAAGCGCCGTATCAGGGATTTTGCGCGTTGCGACGCGCGACCAAGGCTCTGCCTTTGGAAA
>JAZQXI010000148.1:0-21591 GCA_045632805.1 Eubacteriales bacterium
CTTTTGAAAAAGGCGGGCGAAAACTTTTCGTCATTTTGATAGTGGTAAAATCCATCAAAGAAGAACACCCGCGGCGGGGATCTTCACTTTTTTGAGTCCCTTGGCATCAGCGGGGATCTCGTCGGGGTTGTTGGTGGCGGAGACCAGCGTCGCGCCCTTCTTCAAGGTCATCAGCGTTACGCCGCTTGAGGTTCTGGTAGCCATAAGCGGGATGAGCGAGGATTTGATCAGAATGGCTCTGCCGTCGGATGCTGTGAGCATGATCTCCATCGGCGCCTTTTCGTAGAATGCCGCCACAATGGGGGAGGTCTTTGAGAAGGCGGAGGTCAGCTTGCGGCGGTTGCCTGTGGTCTCGTAGTTGGAGACAGACACGCGCACGCCCTTGCCGTTTGCAAAAATAAAGATCAGATTTTCCTTTGCGGGATACTTGTTTTGAATGTTCATCAAGATCGGCTTTTCGTCCGCATCCATGTGGAGCTTAACGGGCAGATAATCACCCAGAGCCGACGCCTTGGTGTTGTCAAAGTCCTCTGCACGTGCGCGGTAGAGCTGCTGATGATCGGTGAGGAAAATGAGATTATCGGTGTTTTGACCGTCCATGAGATTCAGGATCGAGTCGCCATCCTTGCACTTCTGCTCGTCGTTTCCGCGGAGTGATTGGAAAGTGATCTTCTTGAAATAGCCCTCACGTGTCAGCACAAAGCGAGCGGGATAGTTCTCGGTGTGGTCCTCCTCACGGTACGCTGCCACGGTGTCAGCGCCCACGATCTCGGTGCGGCGGGGCTGTGCGTACTTCTTTTTGATTTCGGTCAGCTGCTTGATGATGAGCGCCTTTTGCTTCAATTCGTCCTTCAGGGTCTCCTCCATATCCGCGATCTCCTTTTTGAGATCCTCGATCTCGGACAGACGGTTGAGGATGTACTCGCGGTTGAGGTAGCGCAACTTGATCTCTGCGATAAAGTTTGCCTGGATCTCGTCGATCTCAAAGCCCTTCATTAAGTTGGGAACAACGTCGGATTCCTTTTCGGTCTTACGGATGATCTTGATCGCCTTGTCGATGTCAAGCAAGATCTTTCCCAGACCCAGCAAGAGGTGCAGCTTGTCCTTTTTCTTGCCAAGGTCGTATTTCAGCTCGCGGCGCAGGCAATCCAAGCGGAATTTGATCCACTCATTCAAGATCTCGATGATGCCCATCGTGCGGGGGGCGGAGTTGATCAAGACGTTAAAGTTACAGCGGAAGCTGTCCTCCAAGGGGGTGAGCTTAAAGAGCTTGGTCATGAGCTTGTCGGGGTCTGTCCCACGGCGGATGTCAAGGGTGAGCTTGAAGCCGCTGAGGTCAATTTCATCTCGGAAATCGGTGACTTCCTTGATTTTTCCTTCCTTATAAAGAGCGGTCAGCTTTGCCATAATCAGCTCAATGGTAGTGGAGTAGGGAATCTCCACGATATCGATACAGCTCTGTTCCTTGTCGTAGACGTACTTGGCTCGGAGCTTGACCGAGCCTTGACCTGTGGTATAGATCTTTTGCATTTCCTCGCGGTCGTAGAGGCAAATGCCGCCACCCGAGAAGTCGGGAGCCTTGACCAGATCCATCATCTTTTCCACCGAGAGGTTTGGCTTGCGAAGGAGCGCGATGGTTCCGTCGCAGATCTCCTCAAGGTTAAAGGAGCAGATGTTGGACGCCATACCAACGGCGATACCCATGTTGGGCATGACGAGGATGTTGGGGAAGGTGGTGGGAAGCAACACGGGTTCTTTGAGCGTTGCGTCATAGTTGTCCACCATGTCCACGGCGTTTTTGTCAATACCCGAGAATAGCTCTGCGCAGATGGGATCGAGCTTACACTCGGTATAACGTGCCGCCGCATATTTCATTTCAGAGGAATATTGCTTACCAAACGAGCCCTTGGAATCCACCAAAGGGTGCAGGAGCGTCGCGTTTCCGCGTGTCAGACGCACCATGGTCTCGTAGATCGAGGCATCACCGTGGGGATTGAGCTTCATAGTCTGCCCCACGATGTTGGCGCTCTTGGTGCGCGCGCCGTTGAGCAACCCCATTTTATACATGGTATAAAGGAGCTTGCGGTGCGCGGGCTTGAGTCCGTCGATTTCGGGAATCGCGCGCGAGACGATGACGCTCATAACGTAGGGCATGTAGTTTTTTTCAATGGTTTCGGTGATGGGCTGATAGATGATCGGCGCGTAGACGATCTCTTTCTTTTGCTTTTTTTGTTTTTTTGCCATGCTTTGATGGTCCTTTCTATAGGTTATGGGAAGAATGCTTCAAGGAAAAGCATTCAATGCATGGGAGATAGCGCTTGAGCGCTTGGAAAAAACGGTATCTCCCGCGCATTGAAGGCGGGGAGAGAAGTTTAGATTTTTTGTACGGTATGTGCCGCGGCGCGGATCATGCGGTTATAGAGGGCTAGCCCCAATCCTTCCATCGGCGGCAGATGCGCGTAAATGATCTCTGCATTGGTGCCGTCGGCGTCTCGCAAAGCGTGAAAGAGTCGGTGCGCTTGCGTGGCAAGATCTGCGCGGCGCCCAACGGGGAAGAGATAGATGGGGTTCAGATGTGGCAACTCCTCGTCAAAGCAGAGGATCGCGCAGTTTTTATTCTTTTGCTTCGCTTGAAGGAACGCAAGCACGTCAGCATCGTTTCCGTCCAACAGCACCAAGGGAGCGTTGGGAGCGTAGTGACGGTACTTCATTCCCGGTGAGAGCGGACGCTCGTTTGCGGCAAGCTGATGTGTCACGGCATCGGCAACGGTCACGTTGTCACAGACCATGCAAAGCGCGTCGTACGTAATGCCGCCCGGGCGCAACAAAATCAAAGCGTTGCCGTCGACCTTCACGATCGTGGATTCCAGACCGATCTCACATTCACCGCCGTCAAGGATCATATCGACACGCCCGTCCATATCCTGCGCAACGTCGGATGCACACGTGGGGGAGGGCTTACCCGAAAGATTGGCAGAAGGGGCGGCGATGGGAAAGCCGCAAAGCTCGATGAGTCGGTGCGCCACGGGATGCGAAGGGCAACGGACTGCCACACTGTCAAGTCCGCCCGTGGTGGAAAAGGGAATATTTTCTTTTTTGGGTAGGATGACCGTAAGGGGGCCCGGCATAAATGCTTTCGCCAAGCGTTCATAGGTCGGATTGACCTCGGCATAGCGTGCGGCATCCTCGGGGGAGGCGACGTGGATAATGAGTGGGTTGTCGGAGGGGCGTCCTTTTGCGGCATAGATCTTTTTTGCCGCCGCTTCGTCGGTTGCGTTTCCGCCAAGCCCGTAGACCGTTTCGGTGGGGAAGACCACCAAGCCACCCGATGCAAGAATTTTGGCGGCACGGGCAAGGTCGCCCGCGTTTTCGGTCAGAGAATGGATTTTGATATGTTCGGTTTGCAAAACGGTGTGTTCCTTTTCGCTTTTTGAAATAAAATAGGACTTTTTAATTCGGCGTGCTGACAAAATATCAGCACCGGCAAAATGAGGAAAGGTTTTCGTCCGCCTTTTTCAAAAGGCGGCGCAGTGGAGGCTGCGTAAGCCTCCTCGCACTCCGCAGAATGCGAAACTCCTATTTTGGCGTTTTTCTTTTGTTAGCTTTTCTTTTGCGCCTGCTTGCTCAAAAGAAAAGCGGCTATGGACTTTTGCGTGGTTTGGTCGTTGATTGATTTGTAATCGAAAATTCCAATGTTTTAGTAAGACTTATTGCGTTTTCAGTTTTTCGGCGGTTTCTGCCGTGGCAAGAGAATCGATCATGCCGCCGATGTCACCGTCAAGGAAGCGCTCCAAGGAATGGAGCGTCAAGCCGATGCGATGATCGGTGATCCGCCCTTGCGGGTAGTTGTAAGTGCGGATACGCTCGCTTCTGTCTCCCGTTCCTACTTGCGCGCGGCGGTCGGAGGCAATGGATTCCTCCTGTTCGCGCTGTTTTTGATCGTAAAGGATCGCGCGGAGCATTTTGAGCGCCTTGTCCTTGTTTTTGAACTGACTGCGCTCCTCCTGACATTCTACCACGATCCCCGTGGGAAGATGGGTCAGACGAACAGCGGACTCGGTCTTGTTGATGTGCTGACCGCCCGCGCCGCTGGATTTGCAGGATTCAAAGAGAAGGTCCGCAGGATTGATCTCCACCGAGACCTCCTCGACCTCGGGAAGTACTGCCACGGTTGCGGTAGAGGTCTGGATCCGCCCCTGCGATTCGGTTTCGGGCACGCGCTGAACGCGATGCACGCCGCTTTCGAATTTGAAACGGGAATACGCTCCCTCTCCCTCGATCATAAACGCAAGCTGGCGGTAGCCGCCAAGCTCGGTGGGGGTTTCCGATATGAGCGAGGTGCGGAAGCCCACGGATGCGGCGTACATTGTGTACATGCGGTAAAGAACCGCGGCAAACAGCGCAGCTTCCTCGCCGCCCGCCCCCGCGCGAATCTCCATAATGACGTTTTTGTCATCGTTGGGATCACGCGGAAGGAGCAGAACGGTCAATTCTTTTTCAAGCGCCTCCGCATCGGCTTTTGCGGATTTCATCTCCTCCGCAGCAAGCGTTCGAAGCTCTTGGTCGGTCGTTTCCTCCAACAGCTCCAACGCTTCCTTGATGCGCCCGTCGGCGTTTTTGTAGGCGCGATAGACTTCCATCAGGGGAGACATGGATTTGTATTCTTTGGCGATCTCGGCACAGCGCGCGGGATCGGATGCAACCGAAGGATCGGAGAGAGAAGCCTCCAGATGCAGATATTTTTCTTCCGCTTCTCGCAATTTATTTAACATAGAGGCTCCCTCCGTTCGAAATCGATCTGTGATCAGAATTGATAGAATGCTTTGAATGCGCGGTATGCTTCGTAAAGGTCGACCTTGGAGATCAGCTCATAGGGGGCGTGCATGGAAAGGACGCCGACACCGATGTCCAGTGTGTCGATGTTGTGCTTTGCCAGGAATTTTGCAACGGTTCCGCCGCCGCCGATGTCGGTTTTGCCAAGCTCTGCGCTTTGCCAAACGACACCTGCTTCGTTCAGGCACTTGCGTACCCAACCAACCAGCTCTGCGCTTGCGTCCGACGTGCCGCTCTTACCGCCGCTACCGGTGTACTTGCACATGCTGACACCGCAGGAGAGAAGAGAAGAGTTGCGATGTTCAAAAACATCGGAGAAGTTGGGGTC
The DNA here is from genome assembly GCA_045632805.1 of Eubacteriales bacterium. Classification (GTDB taxonomy): domain Bacteria; phylum Bacillota; class Clostridia; order Oscillospirales; family CAG-272; genus UMGS1865. The sequence goes on from JAZQXI010000148.1 coordinate 5,162, forward strand.
GTATACGGCAGTCACATCGCTGGAGAGGCACTTGGAGTTGGCACGGACAGTCGACTCGTTGCCGCCCAAAGCCTTTGCGATCTCGCGGATCAGGTCGATGATGAGCATGCACTGCATACCCGTAACGCCGTCGCTGCCGGTCTCTTCCTTATCAACAAGCAGGCACATGGTGGTGTGCTTGTCCTCGTCGGCATCGATCATTGCGGTGATGGAGGGATAAGCGCATACGCGGTCATCATGACCGTAAGCCGAGATCATGGAGCGGTCAAAGCCTACGTCGCGCGCTTTTCCTGCGGGAACGATGCAAAGCTCCGCGGAGAGCAGATCCTCCTCGGTAATACCGTAGTTGTTCCAGAGATATTCAAGAACGCCCATCTTAACGGCATCCTTTTCCTCGCCGTCAAGAGGCTTGCTTCCTACCAAAATATTCAGACGCTCTGCGGGGAATGCTTCCTTGACGTTCTTTGCGGTCTCTTTTGCCGCCAAGTGGGGGAGCAGATCGGTGATATACATCACGGGATCGGTCTCGTTTTCACCGATCACAATGTCCACCGAGGTGCCGTCCTGCTTGATGACCACGCCATGAAGCGCCAGAGGCATTGCCAGCCACTGATACTTGCGGATACCGCCGTAGTAGTGGGTTTTGAGGAAGCACATGCCGTTGTCCTCGTAAACGGGGACTTGCTTGAGATCCAGTCGGGGGGAATCGATGTGCGCGGCGGTGATGCGGATACCGTTGTTGATATTCTCAGAACCAATGCGGAACAGGAAAATGTTCTTGCCGCGGTTGTTGTAGTAGAATTTATCGCCTGCCTTCATGGATTGACCGAAGGTGTAGGGACGGTAGCCTGCCGCTTCCGCGATCTTCACGCCTTCGACAACTGCCTCGCGTTCGGTTTTTGCGGCATCGAGGAATTTGACGTAATCCTTTGCGTATTCATACGCCTCGGCAACGATTTTTTCGCCTGCCTTTTCGTAAACGGTCTTTTTTTCATAGACGTAATGCTTTTTGTCTGCCATAATGGGACTCCTTTTCTTGTGTATATGGTTTAATAGTAAAGACTGGTATAAAGCGCAACGGCATCCTTCATTTTCGCGACGAATTCCGCCGCCGCAGAATCGGGGATGGTGGAAAGGGTTCCGCCGTCTTCGGAATATGTGGGATCCTTCAGCCACGCGTCCACCGTGCTTTCATCGGTTGCCCACGCGGCAAACACGGTCTCCCAAACGCCGTAGCGCTGATAGAGATAGGACAGATACGCCGCACCACTTTGCAGATTGGTGGCGGGATCATAGAGCATGCCGTCCTCTGCCGGCGGAAGTGATAAAATCGTTTCGCGAATATATGCAAAACGATCGGGATGGAGCTGCATGAGCCCAATGCTTCCGTCGTTTGACTTGGCGTTGCTTGCAAAGTCGCTTTCCACGCAAACGGTAGCCCATAGAATGGATTCGGGCAGTCCGTATTCTTCGGCGTTTTGCGCGATATCCTCGGCGAATTCCGCGGGGCGTGGGTGGCTGTGCTTTTCCAATGCGGTCATGATGCCGTCAAAGGCAAAGCCGAAGCCAATGGAGGCGGCAAGGATCAAAACAAAGATCAAGAGATGCTTTAAATTCAATCGCAAGACGGAATTACCCCCGTTTCGCAAAGGATTTTGCGCACCTGCGGGATCAGATTTTCCACAGAGCTGTTGTTTTCGATGATATAGTCGGAATGTGTTCGGAAATATTCGTCACTCTTTTGCGCCTGAAAGCGACGGAGCGCGCGCTCGGTATCGATGTGATCCCTTTGCAGGATGCGCTCCAAACGCAATGCCTTGTCTGCCAGGACCGATACCACTGCCGCACACAGTCGGTTTGCGCCCGCTTCAAACAATTGCGGCGCGTCAAGAATCGCGGCGCGTGTGTGTTTGCGGCGCAATTGCTCCAATTGACGTTCGATCTCTTCCATGATAAAGCGGTGTGTAATACTGTTCAGCTTCTCCAGTGCCGCAGGATCGGAAAATACGATTTGTCCAAGCTTTGCACGATCCAACCGACCGTCATCGTTAAGAATATCGCGTCCAAAATGCTCGGTCAGGCTGTTGAGGCACGGGGACGGGGGGAGGAGAATACGGTGATAGACCTCATCGGCGCTGATCACGGGAAGCCCGTATTTGGCAAACAGCTCCGAGACCTCGCTTTTTCCGGCACCGCTGGGACCGGTAAGACCGATGACTAACATCTCGGCACCTCCACTCTCACGCCTCTCTCACGATCCGAGCGGTATGCCGCGTCCATGACCTCCTGCACGTAAAGACCGTCGGAAAGAGAAGGGGAGAAGGGCGTTCCGCTTGCCACTGCCGAAAGAAAGGCGTGCATGCCGGCAAGATGACCGTAAAGCCATCCCGCGGGTGCTTTGACCGATGGGAACACAAGCCCGGGGTAACGCCCGATGCATTCCAGACGTGTAAATCCGCGCTCACCGCCAATTGGCATGTCGGATGCCGTATTGTCATAAAAATACAGCCAGTTTGGCTCCATCAAAGAAAAACGCAAAGCGCCTTTTTCTCCGTAAATTTCAAACGCGAGATCATCGTTGGTTCCCGGCTGAAGCTTGCCAACGGTTATCGTTCCGCATGCTCCCGCTTCGGTTTTTCCCATCAGATAAAATGCCTCGTCGGCATTGGTTTTCCATGGAGTACCGTCGCGACCCGTGCGGACGGGGTAACCGATCTGCGACATGCCGCTCACCTCGCACAAATGTCCGCAAAGAAAGCCCAAGAGATCGATGATGTGCGAGCCGAGGTCAAATAAAACACCTCCGCCGCATACGGTTTTGTCCTGCTTCCAGCCCGCACGGCGAGAAACGTCCGTAGCACTGCTGTGCAGATAACAGCCTTGAAAGCTTAAGATCCGTCCAAGCTTCCCCTCGTCAATCAATTGCTTGGCGCGCAGAACGGGCGCCATCCAGCGGTTATTAAAGGTCATACCGCAAATCTGCCCGTCACGCAAAGGGAGACTCGCGATCTCTCTTGCTTCTTTGGGGGTAATACAAAGCGGCTTTTCGCAAAGCACGTGCTTGCCGGCGCAAATCGCTTTTTTCAAGGTTTCAAAATGGTAAAGATTCGGTGTGCAGATGTCGATCACGTCAATGTCGGGATCATAGATCAGCGCATCCTCGTCCGCAACAGCGCGGGAAATCCCAAACTGTGCCGCTACACGCTCGGATTTTTCAATCGACGTGGTGCAAACGCCCACCGTTGTGGCACGTGGGGCTGCGTCTCCGTAAAAGAAGGGAAGATTTTGTACCGCCCAGGTATGCGTTCTTCCCATGGACCCAAAGCCCAGCAAGCCGATGCGAAGTGTTTTGTTCTGTTGCTCCATATGACGTTTTTCCTTTCTTTTCGAAGATTTTTGAATATCAGTCAACCGCAGCACGGGTACGGCACACATCTATTCATTATATTATACCGCATTTTTTTGATTTTTGCAATAGGATTTCTGCTTTTATTTGCAAAAACCTTCTCTGAAAAATACTTTTTTCGCAAGTTTGATATTGCATTTTGAGAATAAAGCGAGTATAATATAATTAGAATACTGTCGCTTTTGGGAGGAAACGGAATGGAACGGCTGATCGAGGCTTTGAAGCATGCGCAAATCGAATACCGCACCGACCTCTCTCTGGCGGCACACAGCACCTTTCGCATCGGTGGCAGGGCGGAGCTTGCCATTCTTCCCAAGAACAAAGCAGAGCTGATGAAAGCCCTGGAGCTTATCCGTCAAAGCGGACTCTCTGTCACGGTCATCGGAAAAGCCAGTAACGTGGTTTTTCCGGACGGGAACGCCGCGGGCATATGGCTTTTTACGTCCGGATGCCGTTCGTTTTCGATCGACGGAGATACTGTATATGCAGAGGCGGGCGCTCCTTTGAGTGCCATCGCATCGGCGGCGCGCGACGCGTCTCTGGAGGGGGCGGAATTTGCGCACGGTATTCCCGGTACGCTTGGAGGTGCGGTCTTTATGAACGCGGGCGCATTTGGCGGTTGTATGGCGGACATTTGTATCGCATCCGAGTATTACGATATGGAATCGGGAACGGTTGGCGTGATGCAGGGGGAAGAGCAGGGATTCGGTACCCGTCAAAGTGTTTACACAACGTACCCGTCTTATGTGATCCTTGGCGCGACCTTGCAGCTTCGCGCGGGGGATCGCAACGCAATTGCCGACAGCATGAAGGATTTTATGGAGCGCCGTCGCGCGAGTCAGCCCTTGGAATATCCAAGCGCGGGGAGTGTGTTTAAGCGTCCCGAGGGGCATTTTGCAGGGAAGCTCATCGAGGATTGCGGACTCAAAGGCATGCGCATCGGCGGTGCCGAGGTCTCGGTCAAGCACGCGGGCTTTATTATCAACCGAGGCGGTGCCACGGCGCGTGACGTCAGAGAATTGACCGATGCCGTACGTGCGATCGTTTTGGAACGCACGGGAGTCAATTTGGAGTGCGAGATCCGATTTTTATAATTTGTAAATTCCGTTTTTAAAGCACATGTGATCAAAAAGCACCAAAGAGAGAGGAGAAAAAACATGTCGTTTGCCGATGCGTTGCGGGTAGAATTGTGCGAGTTACCCGTCAAAAAGAACTGTTGCCGCCGTGCGTTTGTCGCAGGAATGTTGATCGGTGCCGTCAGAGATTCCGCCTCTCATCTGTCGCTTCGCTTGCGTTATGAAGCGGTTTCCTCGGTAGCGTGTGAACAGATCGCCAAGATCTATGCCAAAACGCCGGACGTTTTGATGGTGGGAGATCACGGACACCGCTATTGGGATCTTTCCGTCCATTCTTCCGCCGCAGCAAAGCTGGTTACGCAATTGCAAAGCGAGGGAACGGATTTTGAGAAGCTTTTCAAGCTTGAAGCTTGTGAGGGATGTCGAACGGCGCTGTTGAGAGGATTGTTTTTGTCCTTGGGAAGCGTCAGCGACCCGCAAAAGACCTCGCATCTGGAGCTTTTGATCCCAAATGAAACGGCGGCGGAAAACGTTGCCTCATTCCTGGATTCCATCGGTTGTCCCCCCAAAAAAATCAAGCGGGCGAGCGGTGTTGGACTCTATTACAAAAACGCCGATGCGGTGGGGGATCTTATCACGATCATGGGTTCACACAGCATCATTTTTGAGGTCTATAACGCCCGTATCGCACGGGATATCCGCAACAACGAGAATCGCGCCACTAACTGCGTGGCAAGAAATATTCAAAAATCCGTCTCCGCAGCCGCGAGGCAAATGGAGGCGATCGGAAAACTGATGGAGCATGGAAAGCTTGAGACGCTGGAAGAGCCCTTACGCGTCACGGCAATGCTCCGATACCGCAATCCCGATGCCACACTTGACGAATTAAAGGACATGCACACGCCCCCGATCTCTAAATCGGGGCTGAACCACCGCCTGCAAAAGCTGATCGACGCGGCGGAAAAATAAGAGAAAGTAACAAACGAGGAGAACACCATGAACGGATTCGTACACCTGCATCTGCACAGCGAATACAGTCTTTTGGACGGTGCTTGCCGCATTGAAGAGATCCCCGCACGGGTAAAGGAATGCGGTCAGGAAGCTGTTGCCATCACCGACCACGGCGTGATGTACGGTGTCGTTGCGTTCGATCAAGCTTGCCGTAAAGCAGGGGTGCATCCCATCATTGGATGCGAGGTCTACGTCGCTCCCACATCCCGATTTGATAAGACCAACAGTGGAGAGGGATATGCCGACCATCTGGTTCTTTTGTGCGAAAATATGGAGGGATACCGCAACTTGACAGAGTTGGTTTCTCGTTCCTTTACCGAGGGATTTTACAACAAGCCCCGTGTGGACGAGGAACTGTTGCGCACCTATTCCAAAGGACTCATCGCGCTTTCCGCCTGCCTTGGCGGTCGCATCCCCAAGCTCCTTTCCAAGGGGGATTTTAGCGAGGCGCGCGCTACCGCAAAACGGTATGCGCAGATCTTTGGTAAGGATCATTTTTATATTGAAATTCAAGATCACGGTCTTGCTGAGCAAAAGACCGTGCTGCCGCTCCTTGCGGATTTGGCACGGGACTTGGATCTTCCTTTGGTTGCCACAAACGATTGCCATTATCTGCGGCGCAAGGATGCCAACACGCAGGCGGTTTTGATGTGTATTCAGACCAACACTACCACCGACGCGGGCAGACCTGCCGCCTTTGCAACGGACGAGTTCTATCTCAAGGATACCAACGAGATGACCATGACCTTCCGACGCTATCCCGAGGCGATTGAAAACACCCGACGCATTGCCGAGCGATGCAACGTGGAGTTCGATTTTTCCACCACGTATCTGCCCAAATTCCCGTGTCCCGCAGGGGAAACGGCGGCGGAGCATCTGCGTTCCTTGGCGTTTGCGGGATTGGAAGAGCGCATCGCCCGCGGACATATTGTGTTCGATACGCACACCAAGGAAGAATATGTTGCGCGCATGGAGTATGAGCTTGAGGTCATCAACGCCATGGGATATGCCGATTATTTTCTCATCGTGCAGGATTACGTCGGCTTTGCGCGCTCCAAGGATATACCCGTCGGTCCGGGACGCGGATCGGGAGCGGGGAGCCTTGTTGCCTTTGTGCTTGGGATCACCGACGTGGACTCCATCAAATTCGACCTTTTGTTTGAGCGTTTCCTGAATCCCGAGCGCGTCAGTATGCCTGATATTGATATTGATTTTTGCTATAACAGACGTGACGAGGTCATTGAATACGTCGCTAAAAAATACGGAGAGGATCACGTGTCGCAGATCGTGACCTTCGGTACTCTTGCAGCGCGTGCGGCGATCCGCGACGTTGGACGGGCACTTGGAATGTCTTACGCCGATGTGGACGTAGTGGCACGCGCCATTCCGCAGGAGCTTAACATCACCATCGCGCACGCGTTAAAGCTGCCCGATCTGAAGAATCTTTATGAAAATTCCGAAGAGATCCGCAGACTGGTGGATACTGCCATGGCGCTGGAGGGCATGCCGCGAAACATTTCGATCCACGCGGCGGGCGTTGTGATCACCGACCGCCCCGTTTCGTCCTACGTACCGCTTTCTATGAGTAACGGCACCGTAGTCACGCAGTTTGATATGGATACAGTTGCAAAGCTGGGGCTCCTCAAATTCGACTTTCTCGCGCTTCGGTATCTCACCATCCTGCATGATGCCGAAGGGATGATCCGTGAGCGTGATGCGAGCTTTGACATCGAAAAGCTTCCTTTGAACGACCGCGAGACCTTCGCTCTGATCTCGTCCGGAAAAACGGGCGGCGTATTCCAATTGGAGTCGGGAGGAATGAAGCAGATGCTGCAAAATCTGCAGCCCGAAACCTTGGACGATATTATTGCCGCCATCGCCCTCTACCGTCCCGGACCTATGGATTCGATTCCGACCTTCATCGAGTGCCGCCACCATCCTGAGCGTGTCAGCTATGCCGCACCGCAGCTTGAGCCGATTTTGCGATCGACCTACGGTTGCGTGGTTTATCAGGAGCAGGTTATGAGCATTTTCCGCGAGATCGGCGGATACACCTTTGGGCACGCGGACGTCGTTCGCCGCGCGATGTCCAAGAAAAAAGCGGACGTTCTGCTTTCCGAGCGGGAGGCGTTTGTGTCGGGAGCGGTGGAGCGGGGCATCGACCGTGCGGTTGCCGAGCAGCTCTTTACCGATATGGAGAGCTTTGCCAATTATGCGTTTAATAAATCACATGCGGCGGCATACGCGGTCATTTCCTATCGAACCGCCTACCTCAAATGTCACTATCCGCAGGAGTATTTTTCGGCGCTTCTTACCAGTGTCCTCGGGAGTCAAACCAAGGTCGCGGAGTACATTGCCGAATGTTCCTCGCGCGGTATCCGTGTTCTGCCCCCCGACATCAATGAGAGCCGTATGCATTTTTCCACCGACGGCGGTAACATCCGTTTCGGTCTCTTAGCGCTCAAAAACATCGGACCGCAGTTCCTCACCCGGATTTTGGAGGAGAGAAGGAGAGGCGCGTTTGCCTCATTTGAGGATTTTGTCAACCGTATGCCCGCAGGAGACCTCAATCGCCGCATGGTGGAGGCTTTGATCAAGGGCGGCGCGTTTGACTGCCTCGGTGTTTACCGCAGTCGCTTGCTTGCGGTCTACGAGATGATGCTGGATCGTGCGGCGGAGAAGGGAAGAAACAATCTCGACGGACAGTTAGACATGTTTTCTTCCATTGGTATGGGAGAAACAGTCGCGCCTGCGGTTGAATATCCCAATATTCCCGAGCTTGGTGTGCGAGAAAAGCTGATGATGGAAAAGGAAGCGGCGGGCATGTATTTTTCGGGCAATATGCTTGACGAATACCAGAAGCACCTTGAACTGCTTTCTCCGACGGCGCTTTCCGAAATCGTTGGCGAGGATGCCGATCCCGTGGAAAAAGCACCTGCATCCGTTGCGGGCATGATCACCTCTGTCACTGTAAAAAACACCAAAAACGGCGACCGTATGGCATTTTTTACGCTGGAGGATCGCGTTGCGGAGATCGAATGTGTGGTCTTTTCAAGAGCCTTTTCCGAACTGTCGCACCTGATCCGCAGGGATAGCGGTGTGTACGTTGTGGGAAATCTCTCGCTCCGCGAGGACGAGCCGCCAAAGATTTTGGTTCGTACGATCGAGGAATTGATTGAGAACAATCGCTTTGATCCGTCGGTACACGCAAAGCACGAAGAAGCTCCCAATATCGAGCGTTCTACAGAGCAAGCAAGTGTCGCGCCCACACGCGAAGTACCGTCCGTTACCGTAGCAAAAGCCCCTACGCGACTCTTTTTGCGCGTTCCCGATGCCACGGGTGAGAAGTACCGAAGGGCATGGAATCTCACGGGCATTTTTGATGGGGATTTTCCGCTCTATTTCTACTACGCTAACGAAAAACGCTATGAGGTCACGCCTGTTGGAGTGGCGTTCAGCGACTATTTGTTAAAGGAATTCAAGACCCTTTTGGGGGATGAAAACGTGATTTTGAAGTAAAAAAGGAGACCTATGATCCAATTTGTTTTTCTTGATCTGGACGATACGCTTCTGGATTTTCACCGTTCGGAGGAAGTCGCTATCCGTAAGACCGTCAAGACGCTTGCCGATCGCGAGATCGGTGATGACGTCATTCAGCTTTACCGCCGCATCAACGAGGGTTACTGGAAGAAGCTGGAGAAGGGCGAGATCACGCGTGACGAATTGCGTGTGGCACGCTTTGAGGAATTTTTTGCGGCAATTGGGCTTCACCCTTCGGCGCAAATGGCAAAAACCGTTTACGAGCGCGCGCTTGGAACGGGGCATTATTTCATCGACGGTGCGCCGAATCTGCTGATGAATCTTTCAAAAAAGTATTCGCTTTATCTTGCTTCAAACGGAACGGCAAGCGTGCAGAACAGCCGCATTGAAAGCTCCGGGATCGCGCGCTATTTCAAGGGGATCTTCATTTCCGAGGTGATCGGCGTCAATAAGCCCGACCGTGCCTATTTTGATGCCTGCTTTGCGACCATTCCGAATTTTGACCCTGCAAAGGCGATCATCCTCGGCGACAGCCTGACCTCCGACATCAAGGGGGGGCTGAACGCGGGAATCTTAACCTGCCGATTCAATCCCACGGGGGCACCCGGCAGAGAGGACATCCGCCCGCACTTTGAAATTTCCAAATTATCGCAATTTCCAACACTTTTGGAGCAAATCAACGCCCAAAACGCCTAAAAAACGCCTTTCGCAACCGTCAGTTGACAAATTTTCAAGCGAACTTGCTTGCGTGCAACCCCAAATTTTGCTATGATAAAGGTGTGGAAGGGAACCGCCTTCCAATTCTGTCGAAACGAGGTATATCTTATGAAGTTAGCAGACAAAATCATTCAAGAACGTAAAAAAATGAGCTGGTCGCAGGAAGAACTTGCCGAGCGGCTGGATGTTTCCCGTCAGTCGGTCTCCAAATGGGAGGGGGGCTTGTCGATCCCCGAATTGGATAAGATCATCGCGATGAGCGAGCTGTTCGGAGTGTCCACCGATTACTTATTAAAGGAAAGCATCGAGGATGCGGTGGGTGCGGAGAAGAGCTCCTTTGAGGATGCACCAAACAGCGAGGCAAAACAGCCGAGGCGCGTTTTGGATGACGCTTTTGTCGATACTTATCTTGCCACCGTGAAAAAGACCGCACCGCGCATTGCCCTTGGTGTGATGTTGTGTATTCTTTCTCCCATTACGCTCATCTGCCTTGGGGGCGTTGCCGATCTGATGGGATTCATGAGCGAGAATCTTGCCGCAGGCATTGGTATGCTTGTGCTTTTGGGTTTCGTCGGTGGCGCTCTCGCGCTCTTTATCCCTGCGGGGATGCGGCTTTCGTCCTATGAATTTCTTGAACGCGAGCCGTTTCTTCTTGAGATGGGGATCGAGCCGCGTATTCGCGAGTTAAATGACCGTTACGCGCACCGTCACCGTATGCTGGTCACGGTTGGCGTCCTGCTGATCGTGCTTGGTGTCGTTCCGCTGGTTACCATTGCGCTGATCACTCAAGATGAGCTGTGGAGCGTTCTTTCTGTCGGAATTTTGCTCCTGTTTGCGGCAATCGGAGTCGCGATCCTCGTTTACTCCTCCAATATTTCTGAGAGCTACTGCAAACTTTTGCAGATCGGGGAGTATTCCAAGCTTCGTAAGCCCTTTGCCGATGTGATCAGCTCCGTGTATTGGGGTGTTACCACCGTCATTTATCTGGGTCTGTCTTTCCTTACCCATGCATGGCACATCACCTGGATCATCTGGGTTTTGGCAGGCGTTTTGGCGCCTTTGATCGAGGTTTGGACGGGAAAGCATGAAAATCCGTAAAACATTTTGAAAAATCCGTAAAAAAGGAGACCGCCTCTTGCCAAGGCGGTCTCTTGTGTGCTAAAATAAAGAAAAAAGCAAAAGGAGCAAACAGATGGAGATCCAAACCGTTACAAAAAAAGAACGTGACATCATCGTCGTGGGTGGTGGTATCGGCGGCGTGAGTGCGGCTGTTGCGGCGGCTCGCGCGGGAGCTGACGTTTTGCTGATCGAAAAAAGCATCAATTTGGGTGGCCTTGCCACACGCGGACTGATTAGCTGGTACGAGCCTCTTTGCGACGGGCAAGGACACAAGATGGTGGGCGGTATCGGTGAGGAGCTGATCCGTCTTGCAACTTCGGTAGGACTTGAAAACCTGCCCGTGTCATGGGGCGGCAGCGGGGAGCATGCATACGAGGGGCGCACACGCTATGCGTCGAATTTTTCTCCCACCTTTTTCTCTTTGGCGCTGGATCGCTGGGTGCTTTCGTCGGGCGCGGAGATGGTGCTGGATTCCCATGCCACCTACCCCGTGATGGATGGAAACATTTGCCGCGGTATTTTGGTTGAGGATGCGGGGGGCAGAAGCTTTTATCCCGCGAAAATGATCATTGATGCCACGGGAGACGCAACGGTTGCGTACCGCGCGGGCGTTCCTTGTGAGCTTGGAAATAACTTTTTGAGCTATTGGGTGCATGATTTTACGCATGAGAGCGCGAAAAAATATGCCGCTGACGGTGATTTGAACCGTTTCCGACATTGGCATTGCAAGGGTTCTGCCGCAAACGGCACGGGGCATCCCGCGGGAATGAAGCTTTTTCACGGTGACAGCGCCGAGGAGATCACCGAATTTGTGCGCCTTGGCAAGGAAATGATGTGGAAAGAGTACGATGGAATGGATCCTGCTACCCGTGAGATTATGACGCTTCCCGAAATGCCGCAATTCCGAACGGTGCGCCACATCGTTGGAAAAGCGAATTTTGAAGGAACGGAGGATGGCATCGTATGTCGCGATCCCATCGGCGCCATCGGTGATTTCCGCCGTTCGGGAACACACTATACCATCCCGTACGCAACTCTTTATCATCCCGATTATCCCAATATTCTCACGGCGGGGCGCATCATCAGTGCCACGGGCGAGGGATGGGAGATCACGCGCGTGATCCCCGGATGCGCTTTGACCGGGGAAGCCGCGGGTGTTGCCGCCGCGCTGGCACTCCAAAACGGCAATTCTGCCGACGCCGTGCCGTACGGTCAGCTCCGCTCCGCACTGGAACAAAATCGCGTCCTGTTTGAAATCGGCGGAGTTTGATTGATCAAGAGATATAATTGAAAAAACGGGGGAAACTTGCAAGAAGTTTCCCCCATTTTTCAAATCTCTCATCGTATTTTTGATTCGCGAAAATTCGTTTGCGTGAACGCTCTTGCCAAACGAACGTCAACCGTCGATCACTCCGCCGCCGATGACGGTGTCGCCGTCGTAAAGAACAACGGATTGCCCCGAGGTAATGGCGCGTTGAGGTTGGTCAAAAACCAAACGGATCGTGTGATCCGAGGTCTGTTCCACGGTGGCAGGCGCCGGAGTGGCGGTGTAGCGGATCTTTGCCTCCACGCGAATGGGGGTGGGGATCGACTCTACGGCAATCAGATTGACGTCCCGTGCCCTCAGCTCTCGGCGGAACAGGTCCTCGTTGCTTCCCAAGGTCACCGTGTTGTTTTTCATACATTTTTGCAGGACGTAGGTTGGCTTTCCAAGCGCGATACCAAGTCCTTTTCTTTGCCCCACGGTGTAACGCAAAGCGCCTTGATGCTCACCCAAAACCGCTCCGTCAAGATCAATGAATTTCCCTTTTGGGAAAGCTTTTTTTGTATAGTGTTCGATAAACGCGGCGTAGTCACCGTCGGGAACAAAGCAGATGTCCTGACTGTCATGCCGTCCCGCGTTCGAAAAGCCGTGACGCGCGGCAATGTCACGTACCTCTGTTTTGGTCAATTCTCCAAGAGGAAATTGCACGTGCGCCAACTGCTCCTGCGTGAGCTGCCACAGCACATAGGTCTGATCCTTTGTGGGGTCTGCGGCACGTTTTAAAAGATATCGACCGCAGGGGTCCCGTTCGATGCGGGCGTAGTGTCCCGTTGCCATCGCGTCACACCCCATGCGACGGGCAGTCTCCCAAAGACAACCGAATTTCATGGTGCGGTTGCATTGTACGCAAGGGTTGGGGGTGTCCCCCGAGAGATAGGTGTCCACGAAATAATCAATGACGTGTGTGCGGAATTCGCCCGAAAAATCGCAAACCGAAAAGGGAATTTCCAATTGATTTGCTACCCCTTCGGCAAGCTTGATCTCTTCGGGATCGCAACAGGAACGGTTGGTTCCAAACGTAACGTCCGAAAGGGAGAACAGCTTCATCGTCACAGCTTGGCAATCCCAGCCCGCCTCTTTCAAAAGTAGCGCCGTGACCGTGCTGTCCACGCCGCCGCTCATTGCGACAAGGATCTTATTCGACATCCGTACCCTCCCATGAAAAACGGGTCAGCTCTCCCGCTGTTTTCAGATCCTCAAAGTCGTTTTGACGCAGAATTTCATAAACCGCCACTGCCACTGTGTTGGAGAGGTTGAGCGAACGGAGTCCATCGCGCATGGGGAGCCTGACGCAGTGGTCGGGGTGCTGCAGGAGCAGCTCCTCGGGCAGTCCCTTTGTCTCTTTCCCGAACATGATGAAAACGGGATCGGGATAGGCGACCTCGCTATAGACGTGCTTTGCTTTGGTGCTGAAATAGTATACCTTGGCATCGGGGTGCTTGGCGTAAAAATCCTCCAAGCCGTCGTAGTAGGTGATATCAAGCTGATGCCAATAGTCCAGCCCCGCGCGTTTGAGCTTTTTGTCGTCGATGGTAAAGCCCAGAGGGCGGATCAGATGGAGAGAGGCTCCTGTTGCGGCGCAGGTGCGCGCAATATTACCCGTATTCTGTGGGATTTCTGGCTCGTGAAGAACGATGTTGATCTTGCTCATTTGTTTTTTCACCTTTCGCGAGGGATTTCTCATACATCATAGCACATTTTTGAAAAACCTGCAAGAGGAAAATTTAAAATTTACAATATTATAATATATTTCCGTGAAAATTATAGTATAATAAATCCGAATATACTTCGGACGACCGTTCGCTTGAACGGCAAGGAAAGGATCACAGAAACGATGTCACTTTTTACAAAGCTTTTCGGTACTTACAGCCAGCGCCAGCTCAAAAAGCTCAAGGTCATTGCCGACCGCGTAGATGCCTTGGCGGATACCTACGCCAAAATGACCAATGCGGAATTGCAAGCGGTCACCCCCGCACTCAAGGCGCGCCTTGCGGCAGGAGAAACAACGGATGATATTCTGCCCGACGCATTTGCGGCGATCCGCGAGGCGGACGACCGTGTGCTGGGCAAGCGTCCGTTCCGCGTACAGATTTTGGGCGGAATCGTGCTTCATCAAGGGCGCATTGCCGAGATGAAAACGGGTGAGGGTAAGACCCTTGTCGCAACGCTCCCCGCATATCTCAACGCGCTCACGGGCAACGGCGTTCATATCGTTACGGTCAACGACTATCTGGCACGCGTGGGTGCCGAAGAGATGGGACGCGTGTACGAATTTATGGGGCTTTCGACGGGTCTTGTCGTTCACGGACAGAGCCCCGAGGAAAAGCACGCGGCGTACGATGCGGACATCACCTACGGTACGAACAACGAGTACGGCTTTGACTATCTGCGTGACAACATGGTCATCTACAAGAGTCAGATGGTGCAAAGAGGACACGCGTTTGCCATCGTGGACGAGGTAGACTCGATCTTGATCGATGAGGCAAGAACGCCTTTGATCATTTCGGGCGCGGGAGAGACCGCAACCGATCTTTACGAGCGCACCGACCGCTTGGTGCGCAGTATGCGCAAGTTCGTCATCAAGGAAATGGATACCAAGGCGGATCCCGATACCGTTGATGCCGACTATATCGTTGACGAAAAGGCGAATAACGCCGTTCTGACCTCTCAAGGTGCCAAAAAGGCAGAGGCGTTTTTTGGAATCGAGAACTTCAACGATGCCGAAAACGCAACCATTTCGCACCACGTTCAGCAAGCGATCAAGGCGCACGGATGTATGCACCGAGACGTGGACTACGTGGTCAACGAGCACGGTGTTATGATCGTCGATTCCTTTACGGGCCGTCTCATGCCCGGACGCCGCTATTCCGACGGTCTGCATCAGGCGATCGAAGCCAAGGAAGGCGTCAAGGTGCAAAAAGAGAACAAAACGCTTGCGACCATTACCTTCCAGAACTATTTCCGTATGTACCGAAAGCTATCGGGTATGACGGGTACGGCACTGACTGAGGAAAATGAGTTCCGCGAGATCTACAATCTTGACGTAGTGGAAATTCCGACCAATAAGCCTATGATCCGTGTAGACCGCAACGACGCGGTGTACCGCAGCATGGAGGGCAAATATCAGGCGATCGTCAAGCAGGTCATCGAGTGCCACGAAAAGGGACAGCCCGTGCTTGTGGGTACGGTTTCAATCGATAAATCCGAGGCGCATTCTCTTCGACTCAAGCGTGCGGGAATTCCACACACCGTCCTGAATGCGAAATATCACGAAAAGGAAGCCGAGATCGTTGCGCAGGCAGGTAAGCTTGGCGCGGTCACCATTTCCACCAACATGGCAGGACGCGGAACCGACATTCTGCTTGGCGGCAACCCCGAATTCATGGCAAAGGCAGAGATGCGCGCCAACGGGATCTCCGAGGAGGCGATCGCGGCTTGTGCAAGCTTTACCGAGAGCGAGGATGAGGAAATTGCACAGGCAAAGACCATGTTCCGTGAGCTGGTACAAAAGTATCGGGAGCAGATCGCACCCGAGGCGAAAAAGGTCTGCGATGCGGGAGGACTCTTTATTCTCGGTACCGAGCGACACGAGAGCCGACGCATCGATAACCAGCTGCGCGGACGTTCCGGACGTCAGGGCGACCCCGGTGAATCCAAATTCTTCCTTTCGATGGAAGACGATCTCATGCGTCTGTTTGGAGCCGAGAGGATGCAGGGGGTGATCAATGCACTCAACATGCCCGAGGATATGCCCATTGATGCAAAGATTCTCTCGGGTGCGATTGAAAACGCGCAAAAGAGAATTGAGGATAACAACTTCAAGCGCCGTAAATATGTTTTGGCATATGACGACGTGATGAATCAGCAAAGAACCATCATTTACAAACAGCGTCAGGACGTGCTCAACGGAGAGGATATTTCCGCGACCATCCGCAAGATGATCATTTCCTCGGTGGAGGGGATCATCGAGACCTACCTTCACGGGGAAAGCATCGAGGACTGGGATGTGGACGGCTTGCGCGCGCATTATATGGGGCTTTTGACCACCGAGGAAGATTTTCGTTATGCAGACGGAGAATTGACCTTTGAGCGCCGTGACGAGATCGGCGACACGCTTTGCAACCGTGCACTGAAGATTTATGAGGAAAAGGAGGCGCTGTTTGGCTCGGAAACCTTCCGAGAGGTAGAGAGAGCGATCCTTTTGCGCCACGTGGATACCGCGTGGATGGAGCATATT